>NZ_CP162100.1:327244-654488 GCF_040869035.1 Vibrio sp. NTOU-M3 | reverse complement strand
TTATCGGTAACCGTCACCTCGGCTACGATGGGAAGTTAAGTCGGTTATTTGGCAAGTCGAATGTAGAGATTGTCGCATCAAACAAGAAATTTGTTATTTTACAAGCGACTAAATAGTTAACTATTATCTCTCTAGTTATTGAATTCTCACTTGAGAGTAAAAGAAAAAGGAAAAAATGATGAGAAAACTGGTTCTCGCTGCGTCAATGGTTCTACTTACAGCTTGTTCCGCTCCACAACAAGAGCAAGTTAATTTTATGCCTCAAGCCGAGCTGAGCACAAACAGCTTAGTTAAAGGCAAAACGTATTCTTTAACCAGTAAAGATGTACGCGCGGCTCAATATGTCGCTTTGGTTGACAGTGGTCGTTCTAACATTGAGCCGATTCATGCAAAGCAAAATATTCGCATTACGTTAGAAAATGCGCTGCAACAACTGTTTCAGTCTCAAGGCTTCCACAGCACAGTAAGTAGCCAGAATTCAATTGAAGTTGAAGTTCAAGAAGCGTTAGTGACGGTTAAGCATTCAGTGATGGAGAATCAAATGGATGCGAAAATCGTTCTCGAAGTCACTGCTGAAACACCTGCTGGCAAGTTAGTAAAGACTTACACTGGTACAGGTAAACGCAATGGAGCTTTAAGTGCTTCAAACGATGATATCGAAGAAGTGCTAAATGACGTGGCTAACCTTGTACTAAAAGAAGTAGCCAATGATCGAGAATTACAAAACTACATGAGTGAGCGCTTCTAAATATGTGGAAATTACTGATTGCTTCTCTGGCTCTTGTCAGCCAACTGGCTGTGGCTGGCCCTAAAGTGATGTTTGAAACAAACCTTGGACCATTTGTTGTCGAATTAAATAGTGAAAAAGCCCCGATAACAGCCACTAACTTCCTTAAATACGTTAAAGATGGTAGCTATGTTGGTAGCCAATTCCATCGTGTAATTCCGGGATTTATGGCTCAAGGTGGTGGTTTTGATAAAGACATGAAGATGTTAAAAACTTATGCTCCAATTAAAAATGAAGCTTCAAATGGATTAAAAAACGAAGTTGCTACTGTTGCTATGGCCCGCACCAACGATCCTGACTCCGCAACCCGCCAGTTTTTCATCAACTACAATAACAACACCTTTCTTGATTATGACCAACAGCCTCCCGGTTACGCTGTTTTTGGTAAAGTGACTCAAGGTTTTGATGTTGTAAAACAAATGGCCACCAAACCAACGCATAATGTGGGTCGCTATCAGAATGTACCGGTTCAACCCATTATTATTATCAATGCGACAGTACTTAAGTAACTCATCAAGGCTCTGAACGATACAGAGCCTTTTCTATTTTTATAAATAAGGACTTGTTTATGTCTTCAAGCTCTTCTTCTTTATCTTGGGCTGAGACGATTCGCAGCTACATGGATAAACGCTTGCTGTGGGTCTTCATGTTGGGGTGTTCCAGTGGCTTCCCGTGGGTACTCATCGGCTCCAATATGTCTGGCTGGCTAAAAGATGCGGGATTAACACGCGCTGCGATTGGTTACTTTGGTAGTGTATTTGCTGTTTATGCCATTAACTTTCTATGGGCACCTTTAGTGGATCGCGTAAAGCTTCCTGTTTTACACGCTGTACTTGGGCAAAGACGTAGCTGGATTTTCCTTTGTCAATCCGTAGTTCTAGTTTGTACTTTATTAATTGCAGGCGTTGACCCATCTAAAAACTTAATGCTGACCTCTATGTTGGCGCTTGGAATTGCAATCTCTTCTGCAACACAAGATATTGCCATTGATGCTTTCCGTATCGACACCTTCCCTAAATCTGAGCCATCAAAACTTCCTCAAGCCTCAGCTATGGCTGTAATTGGTTGGTGGACAGGTTACTCACTACCCGGTTATCTGGCGTTTATTAATGCTGATTCCATCGGCTGGAATGGGGTTTACTACGGCATGGCTGCCATTGTGGGCTTATTGATGGTATTCACCTTGCTTGTAGGCGAGCCAAAAACACAGCGAGATGCATTACAACAACAAGCAGAAAAGCGCCACTCGGATGTGGTTGGAAATCGAGTGATTGCTTGGTTAACCGTAACCGTTGCTGAACCATTTTTGGACTTTTTCAGAAGAAATGGCTTCCGTGTCGCCCTTACGCTACTGCTGTTTGTTTTCCTATTTAAAATTGGAGAAGCTTTCCTTGGCCGAATGTCGATAACATTCTATAAAGAAATCGGCTTTTCAAACGAACAAATTGGCTACTATTCCAAGTTGATTGGATGGGGACTAACCATTCTATTTACCTTATTAGGCAGTATGGTCAACGTGAAGTTTGGTATCGTTCGTGGTTTGATGATTGGCGGCATTGCAATGGCAGCAAGTAACCTGATGTTCTCTTGGATTGCCAACGTAGGACCGAATGAGCAACTATTCTTAGCAACTTTAGTTGTCGATAACTTTACCTCTGCGTTTTCTACCGTGGCCTTTGTTTCTTTCTTAACCGTCGTTACTGGGCAAGCCTTCTCTGCAACACAATATGCATTATTAGCTTCCTTAGGGAACTTTGGTCGAACAACATTGGCGTCATTCAGTGGTGAGCTTGTTGATTACCTCAATGATTGGTCAACCTTCTTCATCTTAACCGCATTGATGGTAATACCTAGCCTAATCATGTTGTACTCGCTACGACATTACTTTACCAATATGCTAGAGAAAGCCAAAGCCAACGCTGCAGATGAAGAAGCTAAACTCTCTTCTCAGGAAACGACTAACTAGCCATCTCATTTAAAAAGGGTTGCATTAGTGCAACCCTTTTTATTTCGCTTAATATGCCTGTTGTATCCCTTATTAAGGGTACATTCCTTTACCAAATCGATTGAAAATACGCGCAACACCCTGAGTAAATAGCATCGGTTCCGTCAAAATCGCTAAACATAAGCAATCCTCCCCGACGCTTGTATATGGTGAATGCACAATGCGCGTATCTCGAACAATAAAATCACCCGCTTCATAATGCCCATCTTCATCACTGAAACCACCATGAAGTATCAATGTCGATTCAACTCCCTTGTGCGTATGTTGGGGGATTTGAACCTCTTCGCCAATGTACAACAAGCTTACCCGAGCTTTCTCACCAATATCAATCGCGGAACTATAAACGCGCCCACCATAGCTTCGCCAACTGCCGAGTTGATCAGTAAAACGGCTCAATGCACGAGGCAAATGAAAAGACTTACCGTTAACTTCTACCTCAGGTGGAGATTCTAGGAGAACCCTACCAACCTCTTCTTGAGGTAATGCCGTGATCTGACTCAGCATATTATCAAACGAACGATCCAACTCACTCCTGGGGCCGCTATCTAAGCTTAAAGACTGTTTTGCCAACGACTCCTCTGCTTGAGCCACAATCGCTTTACATTGCGGGCAGGTTTCTAGGTGAATCGCAATGGCAAAACCGTTAGCAGCATCAATAGAACCCTCAGCATAAGCTTGTAACAAGTGTTTGTCTGGATGATGATTCATAACTGATCCACCTTTATCGAATGCCTTAATTTTTCCACGGCTAACCTCAGCCTCGACTTCACCGTACCAACTGGAATATCAAATCGCTCAGCAACAGCGTGATGAGGCAACTCCTCCAAGTAAACCGCCTCCACAACCTGTCTTTGTGCTTCTGGTAATGTTTGCAAAAATTTGACCACCTGCTCTTTCATTAGATCATGTTCTGGCGTGTAGTGCTCTACCATTTCAGGAGGGCTCACATCTTCAGGCCAAATATCTTGGGCTAACAATAAAGATGCTGAACCTTTCTGTTTACGTAATGTGTCAAAACATTGATTTCTGACGATAGTATAAATCCAAGTCGACAACGCACTCTTGTTACCATCAAATAGGTGACTTTTCTGCCACACAATCGCCAATGACTCCTGTACCAACTCTATTGCGACTTGTTCATTTCTCAGTTGTTTGAAAGCAAAACTCTTTAACTTGGGAGCAAAAAAACGAAATATAAGCTCAAAGGCATGCTTGTCTTTGGACTTCACTCGCTCCATACACTCAATCCAGTCTGCTTTGGAAAAGTTCGTTGGCTCTTTGTTTTCCATCTAGGCACCTCAGTGCGAACTTGTCATTCTTATTATTAGAATACGCGCCCCTAAAAAAAACGATCAATTTAATCTGCAATTTTTATCAGATACTGCATTCATCACATACTCCAACGCTTTAGTACCATCCTCTTCTTTTAATAGGCGCTCAGATTCTTTCTTAGCTAATGGCAGTAACTCTAGCCAACGC
This sequence comes from Vibrio sp. NTOU-M3, assembly GCF_040869035.1. Classification (NCBI taxonomy): domain Bacteria; kingdom Pseudomonadati; phylum Pseudomonadota; class Gammaproteobacteria; order Vibrionales; family Vibrionaceae; genus Vibrio; species Vibrio sp. NTOU-M3. The sequence continues at coordinate 650,217 of NZ_CP162100.1, read as the reverse complement.
TGAACGACCCAACTAATGTCATCAAAACGTCTTTCATCATAATGCTGAGCAAGCTGTGGAATATTGATAAACAAGGCCTCCAACTTTTTCACTAATGGCGCATAACTCAAAGCATCACTCTGCATTGACCAAGATGGCAAATAGTTTACTTTTCCCCAACGTAATCCATCGTAATCATGACGAAGAGTTTCAATTTCAAATCGCTGCTCGCCAACAACAGATAACCCTAAGACACCACCAGAAAGCCATTCATAATCGACAATCCTAACCAAGGTACCAACCTTAGAGATGTTTTGCTCTTCAACGTCGTACAAGCAAACACCAAAAGTTGCTGCTGACATTGAGGCTATTCTTACTAAACGTCGATAGCGAGACTCAAATATTCTCAGCTTTACAACACCATCCGGTAATACAATTGCGTTGATAGGAAATAGCATTATTTCTGTCATGAACACTCCAAAATACAACCTTTCAGTAACATGTACGTTGAAAGAGACAAAGAGATCACTAACTAGAAATGTTGGTTATTCGATAAACATAAAAAATCAAGTAAACGCTTGCGTAAACGATACCCATATCACTTTGTGTGCAAATCACTGAAACCTTGCATTTGACTCATTTTTAATATCAACAATGTGACTACGATCACTCGATTTAGATTTTTTTACACTCTATAGCACTTCAAATTGAGATTTTTATCGATATTATTCGCCGCAGACAATAAATAGCAGCCAATGTGCAACCCACGACATAGGTTAGCTAAATGTAAAATAAACAGACATAGAGAGTCCCCTTATGCGTAAATCACTTTTAGCTCTTAGCCTGCTTGCAGCAACTTCTGCACCAGCTCTAGCTGCTGACTACTCAGACGGCGATATCCACAAAAACGATTACAAGTGGCTTCAGTTTAACCTTATGGGTGCTTTCGATGAGCTACCAGGCGAGTCAAGCCATGACTATTTAGAAATGGAATTTGGTGGTCGTTCAGGTATCTTCGATCTATACGGTTACGTTGATGTATTTAACCTAACTTCAGATAAAGGTAGCGATAAAGCTGGCGATCCAAAAATCTTTATGAAGTTTGCACCGCGTATGTCGCTAGACGCTCTAACAGGTGCAGATCTTTCATTTGGTCCAGTTCAAGAAGTATACGTTGCAACGCTATTTGAATGGGATGGTACTGACTACAAAACAAACCCATTCTCAGTAAACAACCAAAAAGTTGGTATTGGCTCTGACGTAAATGTGCCTTGGTTAGGCAAAATTGGCCTAAACCTATACGGAAACTACGATGGTAACCGTAAAGATTGGAATGGTTTCCAGATCTCGACAAACTGGTTTAAACCTTTCTACTTCTTCGAAAATGGTTCATTCATTTCTTACCAAGGTTACATTGATTACCAATTTGGCATGAAGGATGAGTACTCAACAGCGAGTAACGGTGGTGCAATGTTTAATGGTATCTACTGGCACTCAGACCGCTTTGCTGTAGGTTACGGTTTGAAAGGATACAAAGACGTATACGGCATCAAAGATAGTGACGGTTTCAAATCAACAGGCTTTGGCCACTACGTTGCAGTAACTTACAAGTTCTAAGCAAGTAGAATAAAAACCACATTTAAATGGCGCTATTTAGCGCCATTTTTATTTGCTTTCCCAATTCCACCCATTATCCTTGCTGCAAAGCTTTTTACCGAGAACATTGGGTGAATATTGTCATTCTAGGCCCAGGAGCCATTGGCTCACTGTGGGCGATCAAACTTAAACACGCAGGACACCAAGTTTCTCTTTGGGGTACGTCTCAATCAGAGACAGCATTAGTACAGTTAGATCAAAACGAACCAGAAGTGTTTGATCACCGCAGTACCCAATCGCTTTCTCAAGCAGATCTCCTTCTAGTGACCGTTAAAGCGTGGCAAGTAGAAACGGCGATCACACCACTAATCCCATGGCTACACAGTGATACCATAATTACTCTTATGCATAATGGAATGGGCACAGCAGAGATCGTCGCACAGTTGATACCAAAGAATCCCATTATTCTTGCAACTACTACGCATGGGGCCTATAAATCGACTAAATCGCAGGTTCATCATATGGGCTCAGGTCATACCCAGCTCGGTGGCTATAACTCGTTAGGTAAGCAATGCGACTTTTTAGCCGAGGTATTCCAACACGCTTTGGCGCCTGCCAGTTGGAATCAAGATATTCGCCAAGCACTGTGGACGAAACTGGCGATCAACTGCGCCATCAATCCGTTAACGGGTATCCATCAATTTAAGAATGGTCAACTGACTCAAGAAAAATGGCGAACAACACTTCGAGATCTCACTCAAGAGTTGGTTGAAGTCATGATGCTTGAACACATCGACACCAACCCTAAAGAGCTACTTGAAACGATACTGAATGTCGCACAAGCCACCAGCGAGAACTACTCTTCAATGAGGCAAGATATTGCTCATCAACGTCAAACTGAAATTGACTTCATTACTGGGTACATGCTGCAGCAAGCTGACAAACATCATATTGAAATACCAAGAAACCGCGACTTGTATAACCGCATCAAACAAATAGAAAACAGTTGGAAAGAATCATGAGCAAGAAAATTCTCGTCCCTATTGCCTCTGGAACTGAAGAGATGGAGGCCGTCACCATTATCGATATGATGGTTCGCGCAGGTTATGATGTCGTCGTTGCAAGTGCTGATTCCGACGGCAAACTTACAATGAAAGCTTCTCGCGGCGTCACTCTAACCGCTGACTGTAAACTCGTTGATATCGCAGATGATGAGTTTGATGCAATTGTACTTCCTGGTGGTGTCGGTGGTTCGGAAACATTTAGAGATAGCACCGTTTTGGTTGAAATTGTTCGCCAACAAATGTACGAAGGGAAATTAGTGGCAGCAATCTGTGCCGCCCCCGCATTGGTTCTTCAGCATCACCAGCTTTACCCAGATGCACTAATGACCTGTCACCCAAGTTTTCAATCTCACATCCCTGAGCAGAAATGGCGAGTGAAGCGTGTGACTATTGACGTTAACCATAACCTGATCACAAGCCAAGGCCCTGGAACGGCACTTGAGTTCGCAATGGAGATCATCATTCGCCTTTCAGGAAAAGCGCATGCTTGGACAGTTGCAGAACCTATGATTACTATCCCGACCCTGCAATATCACAAGTTGGGTGACGAAGTATGCTAGATGTAAAAGCAATTAGAGCGCAGTTTCCAGCCTTAGCTCAGCAAGTGAACGGGCAATCTTTAGTTTACCTCGACAGCGCAGCTACAACCCAAAAACCCCAACAAGTGATCGACACCATCACTCAGTACTACAGCCGTCAAAATGCAAACGTGCATCGTGGCAGCCATAGCCTCACCGCTCATGCGACCACTGAATTTGAGGCTGCTCGTAGCCATGTTGCCGACTTCATCGGTGCAATAAGCAGTAAAGAAATCATCTGGACACGAGGGGCAACTGAAGCGTTAAACCTGATCGCGCAAACTTATGCCAGAAACACCCTGCAAGCTGGTGATGAAATACTGGTTAGCGAAATGGAGCATCATGCCAATATCGTACCTTGGCAAATTGTCGCCGAACAAACAGGGGCGAAAGTCATCAAAATCCCGATGGCAAAAGAGTGTTGTTTTGATCTGAATGCCTTTCACTCGTTACTTTCAGAAAAAACACGTATCGTGGCAGTGGCTCATATTACCAATGTGACCGGAACGCGCTTACCAATCGAGAAAATTATTGAGCTTACGCACCAATACGGTGCTATTGCAGTGATTGATGGTTCTCAAGGCATTGTTCATGAACACGTTAATGTACACAATCTCGATGCCGATTTTTACGTATTCTCAGGTCATAAGCTCTATGCTCCAACAGGCATTGGTGTACTGTATGGCAAACAAGCGTTGTTAGAATCCATGCCGCCTTGGCACGGCGGTGGCAAGATGGTAGAGCGAGTCTCGTTTGAAAAAACAACCTTCTCACAACTTCCGGGAAAGTTTGAAGCAGGCACCCCTAATGTTGCCGGTGCCATTGCATTGAGTTCAGCCATCGCTTGGTATCAACAATATGATCAAGCAGACGTAGAATGTCATGTACATCACCTTCAGCAACTAGCATATAATGCCCTCTCTTCAATTGAAGACATTCAGGTTATTGGCTATCAGGCCAATGCTTCAGTGCTCTCCTTTGTGATGGATGGGGTTCATCATCAAGATATGGCCACATTACTGGATCAACAAGGTATTGCAGTTAGAGCCGGGCATCATTGCGCCCATCCTTTAATGGATGCTCTTGGCCTTTCTGGTACCATCAGAGTGTCGTTTGGCCCTTACAATACTGAAGAAGATGTTGCTCTGCTCATCAATGCCGTCCACAAAGCAGCTGACATGCTATAAAACAAAAAGCCTCAGCAGTTGCTGAGGCTTCTTCTTAATGCATTGTGATTATTTGCGTGGGCAAATTTCAGCTTGAGGGAAAAAGTACTCTATTTCTCTTGCTGCAGATACTGGGCTATCTGAACCATGGACTGAGTTATGACGCATGCTCAATGCATAATCCGCACGAATCGTACCTGTCGCCGCTTCTTCCGGGTTGGTTTTACCCATTAGCTCGCGATAATTCGCTATCGCATTTTCACCTTCAAGTACTTGAACCATGATCGGCCCAGAAGTCATAAAGGCTTTCAGATCGTCAAAGAAGGGCTTTCCTTCATGTTCAGCGTAAAAACCACTAGCTTGTTCTTCCGTTAAATGAACCATTTTTGCAGCAATAATACGTAATCCGGCTTGTTCAATACGATGATAGATTTCACCAATAAGATTACGTTCTACAGCGTCGGGCTTGATAATAGAAAAAGTTCTTTCTAGAGCCATAAGGTATCCTTTTACTTCAGTCTTTGTAGTTATAGTAAGCAGCCATTTCAGGCTGCTCAAAGCTTTTATTTAGCTTGTTCAGTAAGAATGCGAGCCAGAGTACGTACGCCCATACCTGTCGCGCCAGCTGCCCACTTATCTGATGCTGATTTACGGTAAGTCCCTGCACAGTCAAAGTGTAACCAGCCTTTCTTGTAATCTTCAACAAAGTAAGACAAGAATGCCGCAGCCGTGCTTGCACCAGGAGAGTAATCACCAGAGCTAATATTAGACAAGTCAGCAAAGTTTGAAGGTAACATACCACGATGGAAATCAGCCAATGGCAATGGCCATAGCCCTTCTTTCTCATGATTTGCAGCAGTAAGAGCTTGGTGAGAGAGCTCATCATCAAAACTCATTAATGCATGGTAATCATTACCCAAAGCATTCTTCGCAGCCCCTGTTAGCGTTGCACAGTCAATGATCAGCTCAGGCTTCTGTTCACTTGCATAGATAAGACCGTCAGCCAATACTAATCGACCTTCCGCATCGGTATTCATGATCTCAACCGTCTTACCATTTTTATAAGTAATGATGTCACCAAGTTTAAGTGCACGACCAGAGATCATATTCTCAGCACAGCAAAGGATCAGCTTCACACGTTTATTTAAACCGCGCATGATCGCAAGCCCTAAACCACCAGTGATAGTACCCGCGCCGCCCATGTCAGCTTTCATCGCCGTCATAAAGTTAGATGGTTTAATGCTATAACCACCTGAATCAAACGTAATGCCTTTACCCACTAAACATGCGTATACTGGCGCGTTTTCATCACCCGTTGGGTTAAAATCTAGCTGCAGCATGGCTGACGTGCGTGAAGAGCCACGACCTACCGCATAAACACCTTCCCACCCCTCGGTAAGTAAGTCTTTATCTTTTACAACTTTTGCTGTCACTGTACCTTCAGGTGCAACAGACTTAATAAACTCAGCAGCCATGGTTGCAAGCTGACGTGGTGCAACTTCTTCAGCTGGCTTATTGATGATATCGCGAACAAATTCTGTCGCGCTAATGCGAGCCTTCAGTTCAGCTTCGTCTTCTTCACTTAACGCAGTCCACTCTAGTGTCGCCTTTTTCTTTGGCGCTCGGTACCCTTGTTGGAATGCCCAAACTGTTTCTAAATCCCAGCCATTACCCGCCAAAAATACCGCTTGAATGCCTTGCCCTTCAAGTTTGCGCGCAGCACGTTGGATCGCACCGAGATCATGACCTTCCCCAAGGTGGATCGTTGCCCCACTCTCGTTGAAAGATAGAATTGCTTTATCGCCCCATTGGGCATCCGCCGCTTCTTGGCTTAAATATACCGACATCTGTGTAGACATGGTTTCTCCTTGTCTTAATTAGCGTTTTGTCGCCATTATTGTAGTAACTAACGGATGTTAGCATTATGTAGGGTTAAAATGTCAATTTGATAAAGAAACGGACCCGAAGGTCCGTTTCTTTTAGTAAAATTTGTTAACTCTGTGAGATTTCTAGTCCATCTCATCCATCCAGCACAGAATAACCGCTTCTAGAATCTTTTCATTACAATGGCTTGGCTCATCGTCAAACTCATCTAATTCCATGATCCACTGGTGGAGATCGGTAAAACGTACAGTTTTAGGATCTAAATCAGGAAACTTATCACAAAGCTCAATCGCGATGTCGCGTGAATCTGTCCATTTCATTGCTCGTCTTCCTTTTGCTTCATCCCTTATATTGGGGAGATAGTATTAATGATCTTCTGATGCGTGGTTTAGCGTGTATTTAGGGATCTCGACAACCAAGTCTTCATCCGCTACTTTCGCTTGGCAACCAAGACGAGACTCAGGCTCAAGACCCCATGCTTTATCTAGCATGTCATCTTCTAGCTCTTCGCTCTCTTCTAGCGAATCAAAACCTTCACGAATGATCACGTGGCAAGTCGTACATGCACATGACTTTTCACATGCGTGTTCAATACCAATGCCATTTTTTAGCGCTACGTCTAGAACGGTGTCACCAGTGTTTGCTTCCAACACTGCACCCTCTGGGCACAAATCTTCGTGTGGTAATACAATAATCTTAGGCATAACTACTTATCTCTTATATATCATTAACTGACTGACCTGACAGTGCAGCTCTAATCGATTTATCCATACGGCGCGACGCAAAATCTTGGCTTGCTTTGTCGGTGTCTTTGATACCTTGCTCGATAGCATCTGCATCTTCGCCATTGCGCAGTTCTATCAGCGCTTCAATCACTTTTACTAGGTCTTGTTTCTCTTGGTCTGATAGTAGTTCATCACCATCAGCTTGCATCGCTGCAATCAAACCTTCAATCACACGATCCGCTTCTACGCGCTGCTCAGCCAGTACGCGAGCTTGCATGTCTTCTTTCGCGTAAGTCATCGAGTCACGTAGCATATTTGCTACTTCATCATCGCTTAGACCATAAGAAGGTTTCACTTGGATTTCAGCCTGAACACCCGTGCTCTTTTCCATCGCAGTGACAGACAACAGACCATCAGCATCCACTTGGTAAGTCACGCGAATGTGCGCAGCACCAGCCGCCATTGGTGGAATGCCTTTCAATGAGAAACGAGCCAGTGATCGACAGTCATCCACCATTTCTCGCTCACCTTGTACGGTGTGCACGCTCATTGCCGTTTGACCATCTTTGAACGTCGTAAATTCTTGTGCGCGAGCCACAGGGATCGTGGTATTACGTGGAATGATTTTCTCAACCAAGCCGCCCATGGTTTCAATGCCAAGGGACAAAGGAATTACGTCCAGAAGCAGCATTTCAGAGTCAGGCTTATTGCCTGCCAAGATGTCTGCTTGGATACCCGCACCGATTGCAACTACTTCATCTGGGTTAATGCTTGTCAGTGGTGTACGGCCGAAGAATTCGCCAACCATTTCACGTACAAGCAATGTGCGTGTTGAACCGCCGACCATGACCGCTTCAAGTACATCTTCCGCATCCACATCCGCATCTTTCAGCGCACGACGGCAAGACATTAGGGTTTTCTTCACTAGCGGACGAATCAGATCTTCGAACTGTTCGCGAGTCACGGAGCCTTTCCAGCCAAATACATCAACATCAACGCTGCCTTGCTCAGAGAAAGCAATCTTAGTTGCTGTTGCAATGTTTAGTAATGCACGGTTTTTCTCAGCAGAAAGCGGCGCTTCTAGGCCAGCTTGCTCCATTAGGTAATCTGCCAATAGGTGGTCAAAGTCATCACCGCCAAGTGCAGAGTCACCGCCTGTTGCTAATACTTCAAATACGCCTTTCGACAAACGTAGGATAGAGATATCGAACGTACCGCCACCTAGATCGTAAACCGCAATCACGCCCTCTTGACCAGAGTCTAGACCGTAGGCGATCGCTGCAGCTGTCGGTTCGTTAAGCAGACGTAGCACATGAAGACCCGCCAATTTCGCCGCATCTTTTGTACCAGCACGTTGAGCATCATCAAAGTAAGCAGGAACAGTAATAACCACGCCAGCTAACTCGCCACCGAGTGTCTCTTCTGCACGTTTGCCTAGTGATTTAAGAATATCGGCAGACACTTCAATCGGGTTCTTGTCACCTTGCGCAGTTTGCAGAATAGGCAGACCGTTGTCGCTTTCTTTAAATTGGTAAGGCAAAGATGGGTAGCGAGCTTGAATGTCTTTTAGTGAACGACCAATCAGACGTTTTACCGAAATGATGGTGTTTTCTGGTTCTTGCTCCGCTTTTGCTTTTGCGTCGTAACCAACTAGAGCTGAGTCCTGTGCGTAGTTCACCACAGAAGGCAAAATGCTACGACCTTGGTCATCTGTCAGTGTTTTTGCGTCGCCGCTGCGAACAGATGCAACCAAAGAGTTGGTGGTACCTAAGTCGATACCCGCTGCTAACTTGTGCTCATGAGGTGCCGAGCTTTGGCCCGGTTCTGCGATTTGAAGTAGTGCCATGATGGGTCCTTGTCGCGCTAACTAGCCGAGGAGTTTATCTTCAACCAGTTCAATTTCGTTCTTTAGCTTGGCAATGAATTTGAGTTTACGAACTCGGTCTGCAGCTTCCGCCCAAAGACCTTGATCAAGTTCTTGTTCTACACTCGCCAAATGCTGTTTGTACATTTTGCTGACCTTAGAATCGAAGTCAAAAAGCGCTGATTCAGGATCAGAGCTGTCAGCAATGTCTTCCAGTTCTTCACGCAGTTCCATTTGCTCCATTAGGAACATAGGATCTTGCATGGTTTGTTGCTCACCACGAATTTCTGTGCCGTTTTCTGCCAGAATGTATTCAGCGCGAGAGATAGGATGCTTAAGTACTTGATACGCATCGTTGATTTGCGCTGCTTTTTGGACAGCCATCAAGCGATCGCGCTCAGAGGCGGTCGCAAAATTGTCTGGGTGGAAGCGTTTTTGTAGTTCTCGGAACTGAGAAGAAAGAAGGCTACCATCCAGCTGAAACTGACTTGGTAGCCCAAATAATTCAAAGTGATTCATTAAGATCGGGTCCTAGTAAAGCCTTCTGGACTCGTTTGCCCAGAAGGACAATCAATTAGACGTTGAAGCTTTCACCACAACCACATTCACTTTTCGCGTTCGGGTTGTTGAACTCAAAGCCTTCATTCAACCCTTCCTTAACGTAATCCAGCTCAGTACCGTCTAGGTATACTAGGCTTTTCTTATCAATGATGATCTTTACATCCGACAGTTCAAAAACTTCATCTTCTTCGTTTAGATCATCAACAAACTCAAGAACGTAAGCCATGCCGGAACAACCTGTCGTCTTCACTCCAAGACGCAAACCGATCCCTTTACCTCGGTTATCTAGGAATGCTTTTACGCGACTTGTCGCTGTTTCTGTCATTGTGATGGCCATACTGCACCTTAGTCTGTCTAAATTACGTTTCGGAATGGGAGCACGGCTCCCATTATATACAGATTACTTAATCTTGGTGTTTTTTCTTGTAGTCAGCAACCGCTGCTTTAATCGCATCTTCTGCCAAAATTGAGCAGTGTACTTTCACTGGTGGCAATTCAAGCTCTTCTGCAATTTCAGCATTTTTAATCGCTGCCGCTTCATCAATACTCTTACCCTTAACCCACTCAGTTACAAGAGAGCTTGAAGCGATTGCACTACCACAACCGTATGTTTTGAATTTCGCATCTTCAATGATGCCTTCTGGCGTCACTTTGATTTGAAGCTTCATTACGTCACCACAAGCTGGCGCGCCAACCATGCCGCTGCCTACTGCTGGGTCTTCTTTATCGAACGAACCAACGTTACGTGGGTTCTCGTAGTGATCAATTACTTTTTCGCTATATGCCATGATAAATTACCTCGAATCCTCTACCTTTCCTTGGAATGATTAATGGTGAGCCCATTCAACAGTGCTCAAATCAATCCCTTCTTTGTACATATCCCATAGAGGAGACATGTCACGTAGCTTTGTAACGGCTACGCGGATTTGTTCAATTGCATAATCAATTTCTGCTTCAGTCGTGAAACGACCAAATGAGAAACGTACTGAGCTGTGCGCTAATTCGTCATCTAGACCAAGTGCACGAAGAACGTAAGATGGTTCTAAGCTCGCTGATGTACAAGCACTACCAGAAGAAACGGCTAGATCTTTCAGTGACATCAGTAGAGATTCACCTTCTACGAATGCAAAGCTCACGTTTAGGTTGTGTGGAACACGCTGTTCTAGGTCACCGTTCACCGTTACTGCTTCTAGATCTTTAACGCCATCTAGAAGATGGTTACGAAGTGCTAGCGCGTGATCGTAATCTTTTTGCATGTCTTCTTTCGCTACACGGAACGCTTCACCCATACCCACGATTTGGTGAGTTGGAAGTGTACCCGAACGGAAACCACGCTCATGACCACCACCGTGCATTTGCGCTTCCAGACGGATACGAGGCTTACGACGTACGTAAAGTGCGCCAATGCCTTTAGGACCGTATACTTTGTGCGCAGACAGTGAAATTAGGTCAACTTTCAATTCTTGAACATCGATTGGCAGTTTGCCCGCAGACTGTGCAGCATCCACATGGAAAACAATCTTACGTTCACGACATAGTTCGCCGATTGCAGCGATGTCTTGGATGACACCAATCTCGTTGTTAACGTGCATGATTGACACTAAAACAGTGTCTTCACGCATGGCTGCTTGAAGTTTGTTTAGATCGATCAGACCGTTTGATTCTGGCTCTAGGTAAGTCACTTCAAAGCCTTCGCGTTCTAGTTGACGACATGGGTCAAGTACCGCTTTATGCTCTGTTTTACAAGTGATTACGTGTTTACCCTTCTTAGAGTAAAAATGTGCTGCACCTTTAATAGCAAGGTTGTCAGACTCTGTCGCTCCAGATGTGAATACAATTTCGCGAGGATCTGCGTTTAGGAGGTCTGCAATTTGTTCACGAGCGGTATCTACTGCTTCTTCTGCCTGCCAGCCGTAACGATGTGAACGAGATGCTGGGTTACCAAAGGTACCATCCATCGTCATGTACTGAACCATTTTCTCAGCAACACGAGGATCCACAGGGCATGTTGCCGAATAGTCTAGATAAATAGGCAGTTTCATTCTCTACTCCAATGTAAAAACACTGACCGCATTACGAGCGGGCATTTACACCAATGGGTGCGGTGTTGATTTTTTTATTTGCCAACCCATGATTGATCGCCAAATCAACATCTTGACGATCTGAAATTTCAAGGACTTCATTATCTCGCATCAGTTCACCCAAAGTGATGTTGTTCAAAAAACCACTGATTCGAGAACTTAAATCACGCCACAAAGTGTGCGTTAAACAGCGACTACCACCTTGGCAATCACCCTTACCGTTGCATTTAGTTGCATCAACCGACTCATCTACAGCCGCGATCACAGTTCCGATAGCAATCGTATCTGCTTCTGCACCTAAGCGGTAACCACCACCAGGGCCTCGAACACTCGCAACCAAGCCTGCTTTACGCAACTTAGAAAACAGTTGTTCTAGGTATGAAAGAGAAATTCCCTGACGTTCAGAAATATCAGCAAGAGGTACTGGGCTTTGCTGTGAATGTAACGCAACGTCCAGCATGGCTGTAACAGCATATCTTCCTTTAGATGTAAGTCTCATAACTCACCCGTATCCACATCGTTTATGTACTATGAAGTTTTTCATAACCACATAAATTGGTCAAGTATTTATTTGACTAAATTAGTCAGGTATTTAACCATTAAATTAATATGGATTAGTTAGTTCGATATCTTACGCTCTATTGCAGTTAGAATGCCTCGTAAAATATTGAGCTCTTGGCTCTCTGGTCTAGCACGACTGAACAAGCGACGAATCTTATTCATGACTTTTCCGGGCTGTTGCTCTTTTAAAAACTGGGTATTGAGCATCACTTTTTCAAGGTGTGCATAAAAAAGTTCGAGCTCTTTATGTCTTGGGTAATCATGCTCAGGTTGAACTGGATAGTCAGCCGCTTGATCATCCAAAAATGCCATTCTTATTTCATAGCTTAATGTTTGTACTGCCATTGCCAAATTAAGTGAACTGTATTCAGGGTTTGCAGGTATGCAAACATGGTAATGGCACATTTGTAATTCATCATTACTCAGCCCTGTTCTTTCCCGCCCAAAAACTAAAGCAACATTTGAGGACTTACCAAACTCAACGAACTTTTTACCACACTCTCTAGGCTCTAACATTGGCCATTCCAATGTCCGAGAGCGAGCACTCGAACCAACCACTAGATTACAATCTTCAACCGCTTCTTGTAATGTCGACACGACCGTTGCATTCAAAGCAATTTCACTAGCACCAGCGGCAAGCGCTACTGTTTGAGCATCGACTTCACATTGTGGGTCAACAAGCACCATACGACTTAACCCCATCACCTTCATCGCTCTTGCTGCTGAGCCAATATTTCCAGAGTGAGAAGTTCCTACGAGTACGACTTTTACGTTGTCTAGCATGTGATAGTTCCAGTACAAATTAAGCCGCAGAATCTTACCACATACCCGACTAAAATAGTCAGGCCCTATGATAATTCATCGATTAAAAGTTCAAAAAAACATCACTTCCATTTTGAGTAGAGTATGTGTATACTGCGCCCGTTTTTCTGTTCTTTAACATCCGTTGGGAAATTTCTATGCATCCTATGCTAAATATTGCTATTCGTGCTGCACGAAAAGCAGGCAATCATATTGCTAAATCACTTGAAAACGCTGAGAAAATTGAATCTACTCAGAAAGGCACTAATGACTTTGTAACTAACGTAGACAAAGAAGCAGAAGCAATCATTATTGATGTGATCAAAAACTCTTACCCTGATCACAGCATCATCGCCGAAGAAAACGGCCTTATTGAAGGTAAAGACTCAGACGTGCAATGGATCATTGACCCACTGGATGGCACTACAAACTTTGTAAAAGGTTTGCCTCACTTCTCTGTTTCTATCGCTGTACGCCTAAAAGGCAAAACAGAAGTAGCCTGTGTTTACGACCCTATGCTGAATGAACTATTTACTGCGCAGCGCGGTGCCGGTGCTCAGCTTAATAATGCTCGCATCCGTGTGAAAGAAGTAAAAGATCTTCAAGGCACTGTTTTAGCAACTGGCTTCCCATTCAAACAAAAACAGCATTCTGAATCTTATTTTAAGATCTTATCTTCTTTGTTCGTTGATTGTGCCGATTTCCGTCGCACAGGCTCTGCGGCACTTGATTTATGTTACCTAGCATCAGGTCGTGTAGATGGCTTTTTTGAGCTTGGCTTGAAACCATGGGACATTGCAGCTGGTGAGCTAATTGCTCGTGAAGCTGGTGCAATTGTTACCGACTTTGCTGGTGGCACAGAATACATGAAGTCAGGCAATGTTGTAGCATCTAGCGCACGCGGCGTTAAAAACTTACTAAAACATGTTCGTGAAAACGGCAACAATGCTATTTTGAAATAATACTAGCTCCGTCACAGCTGAATTCTTAGCCCACTCATTAGAGTGGGCTTTTTTGTACTACACGCTCCTGCATTATCTGATTCGCAGAAACAGGAAGAGACTTATATATGCACGAGTTCTGGTGGGAAAAAAGTTTAAACTTACTTTAACTGTAAAATTTTCTGAATCTCTTTGGCGTAACTAGGTTGAATTATTTCAACAACACAACAGTATCAAAGTAACTAACAGTATGCAGATATTTTGATGCAGTTTCGAAAGGTACAGTCTTGGACAAAAAGAAAAGTAGAAAGAATGGAAGTTAGCGGTTTAAGCAAAAAGGCCTTAGTCTTTCGACTAAGGCCTTAAATATGGCAGGGGTGGAGAGATTCGAACTCCCAACACGCGGATTTGGAATCCGCTGCTCTGCCAATTGGAGCTACACCCCTAAGTTTCGTATTTTATGAGACGACTCTCGAATAAGTGGCGGAGCGGACGGGACTCGAACCCGCGACCCCCGGCGTGACAGGCCGGTATTCTAACCAACTGAACTACCGCTCCGCACTGGTTAGACCTAAAGTCTAAGTTTTTGTCTTCACTTTTTCATAAAAAGTGAAAATAAAATACAAGCCTGGCGATGTCCTACTCTCACATGGGGAAGCCCCACACTACCATCGGCGCTAATTCGTTTCACTTCTGAGTTCGGAATGGAAATCAGGTGGGTCCAAATCGCTATGGTCGCCAAGCAAATTCTTTAATTCGGAAAGCTGTTTTTAAGTTCTTAACACATTCAATGTTCTTAATTCGAGTCCGTCAAAACCCCTTGGGTGTTGTATGGTTAAGCCTCACGGGCAATTAGTACAGGTTAGCTCAACGCCTCACAACGCTTACACACCCTGCCTATCAACGTTCTAGTCTCGAACAACCCTTAAGGGCACTTAAAGTGCCAGGGAAGACTCATCTCAGGGCTCGCTTCCCGCTTAGATGCTTTCAGCGGTTATCGATTCCGAACTTAGCTACCGGGCAATGCGTCTGGCGACACAACCCGAACACCAGAGGTTCGTCCACTCCGGTCCTCTCGTACTAGGAGCAGCCCCCTTCAATCTTCCAACGCCCACGGCAGATAGGGACCGAACTGTCTCACGACGTTCTAAACCCAGCTCGCGTACCACTTTAAATGGCGAACAGCCATACCCTTGGGACCGACTTCAGCCCCAGGATGTGATGAGCCGACATCGAGGTGCCAAACACCGCCGTCGATATGAACTCTTGGGCGGTATCAGCCTGTTATCCCCGGAGTACCTTTTATCCGTTGAGCGATGGCCCTTCCATTCAGAACCACCGGATCACTATGACCTGCTTTCGCACCTGCTCGAATTGTCATTCTCGCAGTCAAGCGGGCTTATGCCATTGCACTAACCTCACGATGTCCAACCGTGATTAGCCCACCTTCGTGCTCCTCCGTTACTCTTTGGGAGGAGACCGCCCCAGTCAAACTACCCACCAGGCACTGTCCTCACCCCAGATAATGGGGCTAAGTTAGAACATCAAACATACAAGGGTGGTATTTCAAGGTCGGCTCCACAAATACTGGCGTACTTGCTTCAAAGCCTCCCACCTATCCTACACATGTAGGCTCAATGTTCAGTGCCAAGCTGTAGTAAAGGTTCACGGGGTCTTTCCGTCTAGCCGCGGGTACACTGCATCTTCACAGCGATTTCAATTTCACTGAGTCTCGGGTGGAGACAGCGTGGCCATCATTACGCCATTCGTGCAGGTCGGAACTTACCCGACAAGGAATTTCGCTACCTTAGGACCGTTATAGTTACGGCCGCCGTTTACCGGGGCTTCGATCAAGAGCTTCGACCTAAGTCTAACCCCATCAATTAACCTTCCGGCACCGGGCAGGCGTCACACCGTATACGTCATCTTACGATTTTGCACAGTGCTGTGTTTTTAATAAACAGTTGCAGCCACCTGGTATCTGCGACTCTCAATAGCTCCATCCGCAAGGGACTTCACCGTCAAGAGCGTACCTTCTCCCGAAGTTACGGTACCATTTTGCCTAGTTCCTTCACCCGAGTTCTCTCAAGCGCCTTGGTATTCTCTACCCGACCACCTGTGTCGGTTTGGGGTACGATTCCTTACAATCTGAAGCTTAGAGGCTTTTCCTGGAAGCATGGCATCAATGACTTCACTACCGTAGTAGCTCGACGTCGTGTCTCAGCCTTAAAAAGAGCCGGATTTACCTAACTCTTAAGCCTACGCACTTGAACCTGGACAACCGTCGCCAGGCCCACCTAGCCTTCTCCGTCCCCCCATCGCAATTGTAAGAAGTACGGGAATATTAACCCGTTTCCCATCGACTACGCTTTTCAGCCTCGCCTTAGGGGTCGACTTACCCTGCCCCGATTAACGTTGGACAGGAACCCTTGGTCTTCCGGCGAGGGGGTTTTTCACCCCCTTTATCGTTACTCATGTCAGCATTCGCACTTCTGATACCTCCAGCATGCTTTACAACACACCTTCAACGGCTTACAGAACGCTCCCCTACCCAATACGATAAATCGCATTGCCGCAGCTTCGGTTTATAGCTTAGCCCCGTTACATCTTCCGCGCAGGCCGACTCGACTAGTGAGCTATTACGCTTTCTTTAAATGATGGCTGCTTCTAAGCCAACATCCTAGCTGTCTAAGCCTTCCCACATCGTTTCCCACTTAGCTATAATTTGGGACCTTAGCTGGCGGTCTGGGTTGTTTCCCTCTCCACGACGGACGTTAGCACCCGCCGTGTGTCTCCCGGATAGTACTTACTGGTATTCGGAGTTTGCAAAGGGTTGGTAAGTCGGGATGACCCCCTAGCCTTAACAGTGCTCTACCCCCAGTAGTATTCGTCCGAGGCTCTACCTAAATAGATTTCGGGGAGAACCAGCTATCTCCAGGTTTGATTGGCCTTTCACCCCTAGCCACAAGTCATCCGCTAATTTTTCAACATTAGTCGGTTCGGTCCTCCAGTTGATGTTACTCAACCTTCAACCTGCCCATGGCTAGATCACCTGGTTTCGGGTCTATATCCAGAGACTGAGCGCCCAGTTAAGACTCGGTTTCCCTACGGCTCCCCTAGATGGTTAACCTTGCCACTGAATATAAGTCGCTGACCCATTATACAAAAGGTACGCAGTCACACCACGAAGGTGCTCCTACTGCTTGTACGTACACGGTTTCAGGTTCTATTTCACTCCCCTCACAGGGGTTCTTTTCGCCTTTCCCTCACGGTACTGGTTCACTATCGGTCAGTCAGTAGTATTTAGCCTTGGAGGATGGTCCCCCCATATTCAGACAGGATATCACGTGTCCCGCCCTACTCGATTTCACTTAAAATGCGCTGCCGGTTACGGGGCTATCACCCTGTATCGCAGAACTTTCCAGAACTTTCACCTGACGCATTAAAAGCTTAAGGGCTAATCCAATTTCGCTCGCCGCTACTTTCGGAATCTCGGTTGATTTCTTTTCCTCGGGGTACTTAGATGTTTCAGTTCCCCCGGTTCGCCTCTTTACCCTATGTATTCAGGTAAAGATACGTGCTTATGCACGTGGGTTTCCCCATTCAGAAATCCCAGACTCAAATGGTTGTTACTACCTAATCTGGGCTTATCGCAAGTTACTACGTCTTTCATCGCCTCTGACTGCCAAGGCATCCACCGTGTACGCTTAGTCACTTAACCATACAACCCGAAGGAGTTTCGAATTGATGTTAAACAACCAAAGTTGTCTGCAATTTTTATACATGATGCAGACTCGATTTTGCCGGACTCAAATTCCAAGAACACTTGAATGTGTTATTTTGGTGTTTGTCTTAAAGACAAACATTGAGAACTTTACAATCAACAATAACTTGTTGATTTGTCAGCTTTCCAAATTGTTAAAGAGCTATGTTTTCTGATGAAAACCATTTTTAAACACACTCGTAAGAATGCTTAAAGATGGTATCCCGTAGGGGAGTCGAACCCCTGTTACCGCCGTGAAAGGGCGGTGTCCTAGGCCTCTAGACGAACGGGACACGATGGTGGAGCTAACCGGGATCGAACCGGTGACCTCTTGCCTGCCAGGCAAGCGCTCTCCCAGCTGAGCTATAGCCCCACTACTTTACAAATCTAAACCTAATCAATCTGTGTGAACACTCATCGCAATAATCATCGTATAAGGAGGTGATCCAGCGCCAGGTTCCCCTAGCGCTACCTTGTTACGACTTCACCCCAGTCATGAACCACAAAGTGGTGAGCGTCCCCCCGAAGGTTAAACTACCCACTTCTTTTGCAGCCCACTCCCATGGTGTGACGGGCGGTGTGTACAAGGCCCGGGAACGTATTCACCGTGGCATTCTGATCCACGATTACTAGCGATTCCGACTTCACGGAGTCGAGTTGCAGACTCCGATCCGGACTACGACGCACTTTTTGGGATTCGCTCACTCTCGCAAGTTGGCCGCCCTCTGTATGCGCCATTGTAGCACGTGTGTAGCCCTACTCGTAAGGGCCATGATGACTTGACGTCGTCCCCACCTTCCTCCGGTTTATCACCGGCAGTCTCCCTGGAGTTCCCACCCGAAGTGCTGGCAAACAAGGATAAGGGTTGCGCTCGTTGCGGGACTTAACCCAACATTTCACAACACGAGCTGACGACAGCCATGCAGCACCTGTCTTACAGTTCCCGAAGGCACACCTGCGTCTCCGCTGGCTTCTGTAGATGTCAAGAGTAGGTAAGGTTCTTCGCGTTGCATCGAATTAAACCACATGCTCCACCGCTTGTGCGGGCCCCCGTCAATTCATTTGAGTTTTAATCTTGCGACCGTACTC
Source organism: Vibrio sp. NTOU-M3 (assembly GCF_040869035.1). Lineage (NCBI taxonomy): Bacteria > Pseudomonadati > Pseudomonadota > Gammaproteobacteria > Vibrionales > Vibrionaceae > Vibrio > Vibrio sp. NTOU-M3. The sequence goes on along the minus strand of NZ_CP162100.1, from coordinate 631,564 downwards.
CCCAGGCGGTCTACTTAACGCGTTAGCTCCGAAAGCCACGGCTCAAGGCCACAACCTCCAAGTAGACATCGTTTACGGCGTGGACTACCAGGGTATCTAATCCTGTTTGCTCCCCACGCTTTCGCATCTGAGTGTCAGTATCTGTCCAGGGGGCCGCCTTCGCCACCGGTATTCCTTCAGATCTCTACGCATTTCACCGCTACACCTGAAATTCTACCCCCCTCTACAGTACTCTAGTCTGCCAGTTTCAAATGCTATTCCGAGGTTGAGCCCCGGGCTTTCACATCTGACTTAACAAACCACCTGCATGCGCTTTACGCCCAGTAATTCCGATTAACGCTCGCACCCTCCGTATTACCGCGGCTGCTGGCACGGAGTTAGCCGGTGCTTCTTCTGTCGCTAACGTCAAATAATGCAGCTATTAACTACATTACCTTCCTCACGACTGAAAGTGCTTTACAACCCGAAGGCCTTCTTCACACACGCGGCATGGCTGCATCAGGCTTGCGCCCATTGTGCAATATTCCCCACTGCTGCCTCCCGTAGGAGTCTGGACCGTGTCTCAGTTCCAGTGTGGCTGATCATCCTCTCAGACCAGCTAGGGATCGTCGCCTTGGTGAGCCTTTACCTCACCAACTAGCTAATCCCACCTAGGCATATCCTGACGCGAGAGGCCCGAAGGTCCCCCTCTTTGAGCCGAAGCTATTATGCGGTATTAGCCATCGTTTCCAATGGTTATCCCCCACGTCAGGGCAATTTCCTAGGCATTACTCACCCGTCCGCCGCTCGACGCCGTTATCGTTCCCCGAAGGTTCAGATAACTCGTTTCCGCTCGACTTGCATGTGTTAGGCCTGCCGCCAGCGTTCAATCTGAGCCATGATCAAACTCTTCAATTTAAGATTTTGTCGGCTCAATGAATACTGAACATTACATAAGTAATGTTTGAATTGACTGTGCTCTTATTGGTTTTCACTTTTGAAAAAGTAAAACAAAACAGCTCAAGGCTGCTTCCCAATTCGAATGGTCACTTCGTTTCATTGAAACCTAATTTGAAGCCCCTCTTTATTACAAGAGAAGTTCTAATTGGATTATCATCAACGAGTGCCCACACAGATTGATAGGTTTATATTGTTAAAGAGCTTTCCATTTGAGCTTCGCTCAAGTGGACGGCCATTTTAGCGAGTTAACATTCAGTGTCAAACACTTTTTCGTTATTTCTCTTGAGGTTAATTTTGTTATCCTCATGACCTTTGTTGCCTTATTATCGTTAGTTCGATATCCCGTGACAACGGAGGCGCATTATAGGCACTTCCTTTGGGAACACAATAGTAAAACACAAAAAAAACAGCACTTTCAAACTGTTCGTTCACCTTTTAATCAAGATGATAAAAAAAGGAGCGACCACGCTCCTTTTTTAACCACAAACAACTCAGTTTTACTGATGTATTATCACTTGCTCGTTACTAACCACCAGTTGTACTTTCTTATCAGGCATAACCTCACCAGATAAAATAGCTTTTGCTAGTGGGTTTTCGACACTTTGCTGTATTGCACGTTTTAATGGGCGTGCACCATAAACAGGGTCAAACCCGACTTGCGCAATTAACTCAAGTGCTTTGTCTGATACTTCAAGTTCAAAACCATGCTCTTCCATACGGTTAGCTAAACGTAATAACTGAATTGATGCGATTGACTTAATATGTTCACGGCCTAATGGATGGAACACAACGCTCTCATCAACACGGTTTAAAAATTCCGGGCGGAAATGTTTAGTCACAACCTCCATCACTTCATTTTTAATACCTTGATAATCTAGAGCAGCAAAATTTTCCTGTATCTTGGATGACCCTAGATTCGATGTCATGATCACAACCGTATTACGAAAATCAACCGTACGCCCCTGTCCGTCAGTTAGTCGTCCGTCATCTAACACTTGCAGCAAGATGTTGAACACATCTGGATGCGCTTTCTCTACTTCATCTAACAAGATGACTGAATATGGTTTACGACGGACAGCTTCGGTAAGGTAGCCCCCTTCTTCATAACCGACATAACCCGGAGGTGCACCAACCAATCTGGCGACAGAATGTTTTTCCATAAATTCCGACATGTCGATACGAACCATGGCATCTTCACTGTCGAACATAAAACTCGCAAGGGTTTTACATAGTTCCGTTTTGCCCACACCTGTTGGACCTAAGAATAAGAAAGAGCCAATCGGTTTGTTAGGATCAGATAACCCAGCCCGGCTACGGCGAATTGCATTCGAAACTACTTCTACCGCTTCTTTTTGGCCAATAACACGCTTATGCAGAACTTCTTCCATGCGAAGCAATTTTTCTTTTTCGGCTTCAAGCATTTTAGAAACTGGAATTCCGGTTTGCTTTGAAAGCACTTCTGCAATTTCAGCATCCGTTACTTTATTTCGCAGTAACGTCATTTCCTGCATTTCAGCTTGAGTCGCTAAATCAAGTTGCTTTTCAAGTTCAGGGATTCGCCCATACTGTAGCTCAGACATACGATTTAAATCCCCGGCTCGTCGAGCAAACTCCATATCCATTCTTGCTTGTTCTAGCTCGGACTTAATATGTTGAGTACCTGACAAGGCGGCTTTTTCTGCATTCCAAACCTCTTCAAGCTCTGCAAATTCACGTTCTTTTTCGCTTAATTCTTCGTTCAGTGATTTAAGACGCTTTTCACTCGCTTCATCATGCTCATTATGTAGCGCTTGTTGCTCGATTTTTAATTGGATGATTTTTCGTTCTAATTTATCCAACGACTCAGGCTTCGAGTCAATTTGCATACGAATGCTCGATGCCGCTTCATCAATTAAATCAATGGCTTTATCTGGTAATTGACGATCAGAGACATAACGATGGGATAAACTTGCCGCTGCAACAATCGCAGGATCGGTAATTTCCACGTGATGGTGCAACTCATAGCGCTCTTTTAAACCACGCAAAATTGCAACAGTATCTTCCACCGTCGGTTCATCCACTAACACTTTTTGGAAACGGCGCTCTAGCGCTGGATCTTTCTCAATGTATTGTCGATATTCATCAAGAGTCGTGGCACCAACACAATGAAGTTCTCCGCGTGCAAGTGCTGGTTTGAGCATGTTGCCCGCGTCCATAGAGCCTTCACCTTTGCCAGCTCCAACCATCGTATGCAATTCATCAATAAAGAGAATGATGTTGCCTTCTTCTTTGGACAGTTCATTCAGTACTGATTTGAGACGTTCTTCAAATTCACCACGATATTTTGCGCCTGCAACCAATGCGCCCATATCAAGAGACAATACTCTACGACCACGCAGCCCTTCTGGAACCTCATTATTGATGATACGTTGTGCCAATCCTTCAACAATTGCGGTTTTACCTACGCCTGGCTCACCGATGATTACTGGGTTATTTTTGGTACGACGCTGCAAGACTTGAATAGTACGACGAATTTCATCATCTCGACCTATTACAGGGTCCAATTTACCTTGTTCGGCACGTTCGGTTAGATCAATCGTGAACTTCTCCAGTGCCTGACGCATCTCTTCTGCATTAGGATCGTTAACCTTCTGACCACCACGGATTTTCTCAATCGCGTCATTTACTTTTGTTTCAGTAAGACCAAGTTCTTTAAGCAAAGAACCTAAAGCGCCACGGTCTTCTAGAGCTGCAAGCAAAAACACTTCAGATGAGATGTAGGCATCTTGACGCTTTTGAGCCACCTTGTCACAAAGGTTGAATAGTGTCCCCATCGCACTAGAGAGCTGAACATCTCCTCCAATACCAGAGACTTTTGGTAAACGCTCTAGGATTTCACTGAGTTTTGAACGTAGGTGGGTAACATCAACGTCCAGCATGGTTAGCAATGGACGAATGGGACTACCATTTTGGTCTAGCAATGCCACCATTAAATGGACAGGCTCGATATATTGATGGTCGCGACCTAACGCCAATGATTGGGCATCAGAGATAGCGATTTGAAATTTACTAGTGAATCGATCAAGACGCATATCAACCTTCCTAAACTCAACTGAGATAAAATCTTTTAATCAGTATGAAAGATGGCTGCGGCGTCTACGATTTTCAAGGGGTTGGGAGAAGATATTTCGTGGCTATTCTAGCCAAATGAAGGTGGCCTGTCGGCCAGTTACACCATCGCGGCGAAACGAGTAAAAACGCTCTGGGTTTTCAAAGGTACATAGCTCACAGCTAAAAACATCACTCACGCCACAATGATTTAAATGTATCGTTGCTAGCATATTCATATCTGCAAGCCATTTGCCTGTTTTAATCGGTTTAAACGCTTCAATAGCCGTAGGATGAACACTAATAAAAGCGTGTAGAACATCTTCTCCTACTTCAAATGCATTCGCACCAATAGCGGGTCCAAGCCAAGCCATGACTTCGCCATCAAACTTAGCCACCGCTTCTTCAACAATGCCATTAGCAAGGCCACGCCAACCAGCATGAACGGCCGCAACTTGCGTACCGGATTTATTGGTTAATAAAACAGGCAAGCAATCAGCTGTCATTGCAGAGCAAACCACGGCACGTTTAGTGGTAAAAGCGCCGTCGGCATCTAATACCTCTGAAGTGGTCGAAGCCAGTTCTGCAACAACGGTTGAGTGGGTTTGATTCAACCAAACTGGCGCCGAAGGCATCTCCAATTGCTCCTGCAACCAGTCGCGGTTACTTTGAACAATCGATAAATCATCCCCAACATGCGCACCAAGGTTTAATCCTTGATATACACCTGTTGAAAAACCATCAAGTCGTGTAGAACTAAACGCTTTGACATTTTTCGGCGCTGGCCAGTTGGGAACGACTTTATCCATGTTAAAACTCTTCTTCTAAACCGTGCTCTTGTGCATCTTGACGTAACGCTTCAGACATCTCGACCATATCTTCAGGTACTGGAGCATGAAACTCTAACTCCTCCCCTGTGACCGGATGCTCAAACCTTAACATGACAGCATGCAGGGCTTGACGGTCAAAGTTGCGGATCATTGCGGTTAACTCTTCAGTTGCTCCAGATGGAATGCGAGCTCGACCGCCATAAGCGATATCCCCAAGCAATGGATGTTGCAAGTAGGACATATGCACACGGATTTGGTGAGTACGACCTGTTTCTAGTCGTAAACGAATTCGAGTGTGTTCGCGGAAATGCTCTGCCACACGATAATGCGTTACTGCAGGTTTCCCCATTGGACTAACGGCCATTAACGTACGTTTTGTTGAATGACGTCCAATTGGCTGTTCAACACGGCCACCAGCGGTCATACGACCAATAGCAATCGCTTCATACTCACGCGTGATCTTACGTTTTTGCAGCGAGCGAACTAAACGCGTTTGCGCAGGAACGGTCTTTGCCACAACCATTAAGCCCGTCGTGTCTTTATCCAATCGGTGAACAATACCAGCACGAGGCACTTCTGCAATGGCAGGGAAATGATGCAACAATGCATTCAATACCGTCCCATCCGGTGTTCCAGCCCCTGGGTGCACCACAAAATCACGCGGTTTATTAATGACAATGATGTCATCATCTTCATAAACGATATCAAGTGGAATATCTTGAGCTTCCCAACGCTCTTCATCTTCAAGCTCTGCTTGAAGTGTGATCAGCTCTCCTCCCATGACTTTGGTACGAGGCTTTGTTATTACATTGCCATCCACCTGAACCTTCCCATCCAACAACCATTCTTTTAGTCGTGAACGAGAAAAATCGGCAAACAACTCGGCAATAGCCTGGTCTAAACGTTGACCTAGTTGGCTATCTTTTACGGTATTCGTTAATTCAATCTGCTGAGCCATATCGAACTTTTTCAAAAACTGTGAGACTAATGCTCACTACTGTGGAAAAATAATGCATTGCATCATTGTATCCGTTACCAGCGAGAATGTAACGGAAGCGAAAGAAATATTTATCTCAAGGGATCGACGCCTGACATGAAACAGCACACTTTATCTGGCTTATTGGTACTATCATTATTGGTTGGCTGCTCTAGCAGTGAAGAGATTGTTCCGGATGTACCGCCTTCTGAGCTGTATGCCGAAGCACAGACTTCCCTGCAAAGTGGCAACTGGTTAACCGCTATCGAAAGACTGGAAGCGCTCGACTCACGCTACCCATTTGGTGCTTACTCTGAACAAGTACAGCTAGATCTTATCTATGCGTATTATAAAAATGATGACTTAGCACTCGGGTTAGCCACGATTGAACGCTTTATGCGTTTAAACCCGACTCATGGAAAGTTAGACTGGGTACTATACATGCGTGGATTAACGCACATGGCTCAGGATAGAAACTTTATGCATGACCTCTTTAGTGTTGATCGTAGCGATCGCGATCCAGAGCCAGTCAAAGCGGCTTTTGCCGACTTTAAGAAGTTGCTTGAACGCTACCCAACGAGTCCTTATGCAGAAGACGCTCAAAAACGTATGTATGCGCTAAAGAATCGCCTTGCAGAATATGATCTTGCTACGGCGGACTTCTATCTACGTAGGGAAGCTTGGATTGCAGCAATCAATCGTACACAAGAGCTGCAAAAAACTTATCCCAATACAGAAGCGGCACGTAAGTCTTTAGAAATTCAACTTGAAGCTTATAAACAGCTCAAATTGGAAGATGCGATAGAACGCACTAAAGCTTTAATGGAACTAAATCCAATTTAACCGCACTACATCTAACAATTAAAGCCGCTCACTCTGAGCGGCTTTTTTTATGCTAATGATCCAACGCATTTCAAAACAGCGTTTGTTAGAAAACAATAAAGGAATTTTCGGAATTTAATTCACAAAATGAGGGTGGACAAAGATTAGACAGGCACTTTTATCAGGCTGTAAAAAGTCCCTAAAAAGTGGAAGTTTTTTAGCAAGCTACCCTTTCAAATCTAATGACTTTTGCTTTGAGTACAAGCTTTTTTTAGCAAAAAAATAAGGACTCTTTGCGATTGATCACAATAAAATTTCATCAATAAAAACCCTCTCACTTTAGTGACATAGATCACATTCTTTTATCTCTGAATAAGTAATCTGGAGTTAACCCATGAGGGATGACACAGAGGAAAAATCTATGAAAGTAAACATCACTGGCAAAAAAATCGAAATCACCTCTGCAATCCGCACTCATATTGAGAGCAAATTTAAGAAGTTAGAAAAATGGCAAATTGATATCATCAGTTGTCAGGCAACGTTCAGTGAAGAACCAAATAAACAAAAGAAAATTGAAGCTGTAATTACGGTACCCAAAGGACAACTTGTTGCTTCAGCAGTGCATGAAGATCTTTATGCAGCCGTTAATGAAGTTGAACAGAAACTGGAGCGTCAACTGAATAAGTTAAGCCATAAGTCCGAAGCTCGCCGGGCGGACAAACCAGAAGTTGAAGAGGTAGAATAATCTACCACTGGAGGATTCAAAAAGTAGCGCCTAATCGGGCGCTATTTTTTTGCTTGACGCTCCCGCCCCCCTTGCTTATTGTGGGTAAGAAATCATTATTTAGATATTATTTATGCAAAATCCCACTCTGTTCTTTTTTGACTTCTTTTTTCTCCAGTAACCTTGGAGGCTAATTCGTTTTCAGAAAGAAAGTCAAAAACGAACAGAAAGCCTCCCAAACGGGAGGCTTTTTTCATTGTTTAAGGAACCCAGAATGACCAAACAAAAATACTCACTCGATGACATTCGTCTACGGCTCAATGAACTCGACGATCAGCTGTTAAAGCTCCTCTCCGAGCGTCGTGAGTTGAGTATTGAAGTGGCAAAAAGTAAGGTTCAAACCTCTAAACCCGTGCGTGATGCAGAGCGGGAACAACAGCTTTTAGTCAAGCTGATTAACAATGGTCACACGAAATACAACCTTGATGCCCAATACATCACTAAACTCTTCCATACCATCATTGAAGATTCAGTACTGCTACAGCAATCATACCTTCAAAACCTAACCAACCCTGAGCTAAGCAGAAAACCGTTAGCAAGAGTGGCATTTCTAGGCGCTAAGGGCTCATATTCGCACTTAGCCAGTCGTGAATACTTCAGCCGCAAAAATATGGAGCTGGTTGAGTTAAACTGTGAGCACTTCAAAGAGGTCACCAATACCGTCGAAGCGGGTCATGCTGATTATGGTGTGCTGCCAATTGAAAATACCAGCTCTGGTTCTATCAATGAGGTGTATGACTTGCTCCAGCACACCACGTTATACATTGTCGGTGAGTTAACTCTTCCGATTGAACATTGCTTACTCGCAACATCTGAATTGCACATTGAACAGCTTCAAACCCTGTACTCACATCCGCAGCCACATCAACAATGCAGTGAGTTTATTAGCCGCCTAAAAGGGGTGACGCTGGAATCTTGCGCAAGCACTGCTGATGCAATGAAAAAAGTAAAAGAGCTAAATCGAAGTGATGTCGCGGCTATTGGTAATGCTTCAAGCGGAAAACTGTATGGCCTACAACCAATTCAAGGCCATATTGCCAATCAAACAGAGAACCATACTCGCTTTATTATTGTCGCTCGCAAACCTGTTGAGGTTTCGACACAAATTCCGGCTAAAACCACATTAATCATGTCGACCTCTCAAGAAGCAGGCTCACTGGTCGCAACATTGCTTGTTTTGCAACGCTTTGGCATCAATATGACTAAGTTAGAGTCTCGCCCAATTATGGGGAATCCATGGGAAGAGATGTTTTATGTCGATTTAGAAGCACATCTAAATTCTGATGATATGCAATTAGCATTAGCTGAATTAACCAAACTCACGAAACATTTGAAGGTCTTAGGCTGCTACCCAAGCGAAAACGTTAAGCCAACACAAGTTAAGTTGCAGTAATAACATTACTTGGCTCAAATAATTCCAATTGCAAGCTGACATGCATAGCGAATCCCCCTACCATCTGCCGTTGCAAGGATGTACATACGCGGTATTCCGGTTACCAACGTTTTAGTAACTGGAATACCTAAATACAATGAAATGGATCTTCACTCTTCTCGGCGGCATGAAAAAAACTCTATTCATCGCCCTTATTTGGCTGATAACGTTTTCCAGCCGGGCACACGATTCTGGACTCAGTATTTATTTATGGGAAGATACACTCTCCCAAGACTTAATGACTGAATGGGAGAATCAAAACAATTCAACACTCACGCAGTCTCATTTTGACAATGATGATCAGCGGAGTCAGTTGATGCTGAACAGTACCGAGCTCCCTTTTGATATTGTTGTTTTAGATAATATATCGGCTCAGATTTACGGCAAATTAGGGCAATTCGAAGATCTCTCAGACCTGAAAAACCGAAGCCATAATGGGTCAAAATGGCTTAAGGCATGCGGAAAATATGCCGTACCTTATTTTTGGGGTACTGTTGGTTTAGTATATCGAAAAGACAACGTGACTACGCCGCCCAAAACTTGGAGTGACTTTGTCAATCCACCTGCCGAATTACGTGGTCATATTGGCATGCTAAATGACAGCGTTGATAGCTTTCTTCCTTTCTTTTATAGCATGGGCACTTCGCCATTAACCGACAAAACTTCAGAAATAGAAGCGGTCTACCCTATATTTGCTCAATTTAGCCAACACGTATTGTCCTACGAATATGTGCTTAGCTACATCCGCAGCCATACCAATGCTAATAAAATGAAGATGGCTCTTGCCTACAGCGGCGACCAATACTCGATGAACCGTTTCCTCGAAGAAGATTTGTGGCAATTCGTCACTCCTGAAGGCGAAATTTACCTTTGGGTGGATTGCTTAGCAGTGAACAGTGCTTCGAGTCACAAAAAACAAGCGAAAGCATTCATAGAGTTTATGATGGATCCCGCTAATGCTGCAAAAAATGCAATAGATGTTAAAGCTGCAACACCGAATTCAAGTGCATTAAAACTATTGCCAGAATGGTACCTAAATGATGCATCATTGTTTCCAAACAGGGAGAGGGTCGAACAGGGGCAAATTGATAGCCCTTTGTCGGCAGAAAATATTAGCCTGAGAGCTAAGATAATTAATACGATACTTAAACGTCATGAAGCTCAACACTAGAGTTCTACTGCTTGTCGCACCCGTCGTTCTATTGGGAGCCGCGCTTTCTAGTTATAGTATTTATACCAACCAGAAAGATTCACTGATCAAGCGAGAAAATAGTTATTTACAGCTAACAATGGAAAAGTTAGCTGGCCATTTTCGTCAATCTAGCGCGCTATTGAATAGTTACTCATTAACGCTCACAAAGAGTGATGTCATCGGTAACTATTTTACCCAGCACAACACCCCGTACCGGGAACTAGAAGTGCTCGATAACCTACAAAACACCATCGCCACGCTTCAAACCAACAATCAAGATAACGTCGCTGTAACCATTCTTGATAACCAAATGAACATGTTGTTTTTTGCCGATAACCGCAATGACCCGTTTTCCAAACAGGATCAAAACGTTCTCGATTATGTCCGTCAGGTCTTTGCACAAAGCCAGCAAAAAACGCATATCGGCTATACGCATGACTATCAAGGGGATACCACCCTCATTCGTTACGACATCCTCGACAAACACACGTTAAGAGCCCCACTCAGCTATGAAACAGACGATGTGTTTTTTATCATAGTCCATCTCTCCCTAAACAAATTTAATGATCTAAGACGAATTATTGAACTCGACAACGACAGCAGTATCTTTTTTAGTGATGATCCGGTGATCCGCTCTGGCATGACGCAATCGGTAGAGCTCAAGCCCGGGCTGTTTGCTACACTCGATCCTGCCCGCTATCTGCTGGAACGAAAGCTCAACCGTTTAGAGCACGAATTGATGCTATCGTATCTCGCCTCTTCAACGATCACCGTCTTGTTACTTTCACTGCTTCTTTACCGCCATGTCACTCGCCCAATAGCCCGTATTGATCACCAGCTACAATTGGTCGAACTCGGTAAACGCAGCAACATTGAGCGCCTTTCCAGTAAAGATGAAATTGGTCGTTTGTCTGCACGTGTTTACGACATGTACAACGAACTAAACTCAAGTTATCAAAAAACGAAAGCAATGGCTGAATACGATCACTTAACCCAATTGGCCAACCGTTATCAATTTCAAATGTACGTCAAACGTATTTTGGCAAATAAGCTCAATAGCCTTCATGCTTGGATTTTGTATATCGATCTGGATAACTTTAAATACGTGAACGATAAATATGGTCATCACCAAGGTGACTCTTTATTGGTTAATTTTGCCGAACACGTTCGTTCGTTGTGTAAAGAGTATGAGTTAAAACATGGCATTAAATGTCTTGCCTCACGATTGTCCGGTGATGAATTCGCGATTTTTATCTCTTCGGCCCACAAAAGTGCGCTGGCAGATGCTCTTGCAACTGCCATATTAGAGCCTATTCAGGCTAATCATAATTCGCCGTTAGGCAACTTCCCAATCACCGCCAGTATTGGTATTGCATGTTACCCTGAAGATGGTGATAACATCACCAGCCTACTTTCACATGCCGATACCGCCATGTACCAAGCAAAGCGAGCAGGAAAAAACCAAGTTGCTTATTACTCTCAAGAGCTTGATAGCGTTGTCCGTCGCAAAGCTCAAATTGAGCGAGCACTTCGCAGCGGCAGGCTCGACGATGAGTTCTCTCTGTTATATCAACCCTATTTCGATGCATTAGGCACGAACGTCGTTGGTGTAGAAGCTTTGTTGCGATGGCACTCACCTAAGCTAGGCACGGTTACCCCCAGTGAATTTATTCCCATTGCGGAACAAACCGGATTGTTTGGTGCAATCGATCGCTGGGTAATTAATCAAGCTTTCCACGATTTTGTTCAGTTGCAACAAGCCCATGAGCACCCAATTCAGTTATCAATTAATTTGTCATCAGCCGAATTAGATTCACTTCAACTGGCTAAGTTCATTGAAGCGGCAGCAGAGCAGCATAAAGTAGTGCCTCATCTGGTAGACTTCGAAATTACAGAAACTTTCGCAACCGACTCTCAAAGCTACTCTTTGTTGCACGAACTATCGCTTATGGGTTACAAACTGGCGATCGATGATTTTGGCTCTGGTTATACCTCTATCACTCAGTTGGTAGAATACCCTGTACAGAAAATAAAATTAGACCGTGAGTTTCTTTCAGCACTGCTCAAAACCAATAATCAAAAAGTGATTAAGCCGCTGGTTGAGCTTTGTCATTCTCAATCGATGAAAGTGACCGCAGAAGGAATAGAGTCCGCTGAAATCCATCGTTGGCTAGCAGAAAACGATTGTGATTACATGCAAGGGTTCTATTTGTCTAAACCACTAACATTACAAGAAATAACTCACCCCAATAATCTCGATAATGGAGCCGAACATGAAAGTGAAGAAGGTCGTCGTAGCTTCGCTTAACCCCGCAAAAATAAAGGCGGTAGAAAGCGCCTTTAACACTACTTTTCCTGAGCAATCTTTTGAATTTGTTGGCGTTAGCGTTCTCAGCGAAGTCGCGGACCAACCGTTCAGTGATACTGAAACACACCTTGGTGCGCTAAATCGTGTCAAGAACGCCAAGTTGCTTCAAAAAGATGGTGACTTTTATGTTGGGCTAGAAGCTGGTATTGAAGACAACATGACATTTGCTTGGATGGTGATTGAATCTGATAAGGTACGAGGAGAGTCACGCTCTTCAAGCTTAATGCTCCCCCCTCAGGTATTAGAAAAGCTAAACGATTCTAATGAGCTTGGTGATGTCATGGACGAAGTTTTTGCGACAGAAAATATCAAACAAAAAGGTGGAGCTATTGGGTTATTAACCCACCATCAATTGACCCGAAGTTCGGTCTATCACCAAGCCTTGATCTTAGCCCTTATTCCTTTTATTAACCCAGAACATTTCAGTGCAAATCTGTAGAGATGACAAAGGGAGCCTAGGCTCCCTTTGTTCTTTAATGCTTTTCTAGCAATTTAGCTATCAAGGCTTTTTCTTCGGTACTCTTCGATTTGAGCTCGTTAGATCCCCGAGTGATCGTCGCAACCCCAACTCCTAGTAACTGGCTGATCTGACGCTGGGACAATTCCCCTTTCAGAAGTTCATGAAAGATATTAACCCTAGCAACCAGTGCGTCGCGCTCATCAGGCGTGAGCAACATAGTCAATAATATATCATGTTGCTCTTTATCAACGCTCTGTTTTATTAGTGCAATGATCTGCTGCCAGTCTTGGAACTCAGGTTGTGCTGCCATGAATTTAAACTATTCCTTATCAGTACTTGGCACTTGCTTCATTCTGATTTAAGAACGCACCATCAACACCTAAAATCTCGCGATAATATGTTTCAAACATCAATATATTTTGCACATAACCACGGGTTTCATTGAATGGGATCGCTTCAATAAATGCGTAAGCATCAAGCTTACCTTGGGTACGCTCGCGCCAAGTTTTTACACGATGTGGCCCTGCATTATACGCCGCCAAAGCAAAAATTCGATTGTTATCGTACTTTTCCAATAAGCTCTTGAGGTATTGGCTACCGATTTCGATATTTTTGCCAACCTCGTAAAGATCATTGCTCCCTTGATATGAGAGTTTATATTTACGAGCTGTATATTTGGCTGTTGATGGCATGATCTGCATAATACCGCGCGCACCTACTGGTGAACGAGCTTCTACATCCAATGCACTTTCCTGACGCGCTAATGACATCAAAGTGATCGGGTCGATATCATGTTTATCGCCGTAAAAGTTAAACCACCAGCGATGAGCGACTGGGAAACGCATCTCAATGTTATCCCACATTTTAGCTTGAATACTGGCTGTAACCGTCAGATGGTGCCAACGTTTACTAGCCGCATACGCAGCTAACATTTCCGATTGCTCTTCAGTCACATTGCGTAATAACCAACGCCATTCACTTTTTGCTGCCGTTATCTTGTTTACCTTAATCAGCTCATCAATACGCGCTAATGTTTTTGAAAACGGCTTTACCATCTCAGGTTTATACGTCAGTGACGCAAAAGAATAATTGATCGATTGCTGGATCTCTTTTGCGGCAGCAACACTATAAAAATTCAGCTGACCAACCTGCTTTTCCAATCGTTTCTTACCTTGATTGGCTTTGCCTAACGCAATCTCGCTACGACCAAGCCAATACTGCCAACGCATGGACTGCTGTTTATCTAGCGGTAAAGTGGCAATCCACTTTTGCAGCCCTTTCCAATCTTGCTGTTGAATGGCTAATCGAGCTCGTCGCTCAATCAACGCGGTATTTTTTGAGGTTGAGATAGCTTGATCTCGCCATTTGGCTAAAGAAGCTGAATCCGTATTGATCAAACGGAAAGAAATATAGTCCGCTAACGATTGGCGCTCTTTATCATCCAGCTTTTGTGTTTTTGCCACTTGATTGAGCGCTTGTTGTGCTTTTTCTACATCGGTACGCGCCAACTTCTTCATCGCAATAACGGCTTGCTTTTGATTGAACGACGTAACAAGGTGTTTTTTGGCAAAAGCAACCACAGACTCCGGTTTACTGTACAACGACTTCATCGTTGCTGCTTTATCCAAGTAGCTTTGGCTTTTTAACTGTTTTTTTAGGTAGTTCATTAAGCTACCGTTACGCGCTTCAAACGCCAGCAGCATCCGCTCCATCACAAGCTTTTCAGTCTGGTGTCCGGCGTTATTCCATACCTTAAACAACGGATCACAAGATGAAGAAACGCTCTTTCCACTTAGCCATAAATCTTCCGCACCTTTAAAGGCGAGCTCCTTGCTACCAGCGTGATACTGCGCTCGGTAATACAAGCATTGGTAGCGCTCTCCTTTCGGCTCATCGTGTTGAAAGTCGAGTAAGGTTTTCCATTGTTTTTGAGCTGCCAGTTTATTCAGATATGGCGCGCTGATCCGTGCAGAAAAAGGAAACGTTTTATGTTCTGAAATAAAGCGATTAACTTGTTTTGGCGTTTTACTGCCAAGATCGACCAAAAACGCTCGATAATCCACATAAGGTGTTAATGGATAACTCGCTATTTCAGGCCTGATTTTTCTATATTCAGAGACCTTTTTTTGGTCTAACAGTTGTTGTGCTTTATCGTATGTAGCACGTTGATGTTGAATGTCTGAAGCCTGCACCCAATGAGAATACGTACTGCCACTCATCATCACCGCAAACGTCAGCAATGATGATGGTAGGCGCTGTGACAGTAAGGAAAACGAAGGCATCATAAAGTCTGATAAGTCCTTTTGAGAATGATGTACTTTGACCTTTCATTAAGGCTCATACTCATGGGGTAAGTAAAGGATAAAGATCTTAAATCATCATAATTTCACACAGGAGTGACATACTAGACAAAAGCATTAATTAGTTACAATGAGATTGATTAATAGACCTTATCATTCCTGATTACCTTTCATTTGGGTGGTAACAAATCCTGCTTTCTTGGTATAGAATGCCCTTTTATTATGAATCAATTGTTAGGAACGATCGGCAATGGCTGAATACGTATATACCATGTCGCGGGTGAGCAAAATCGTGCCACCTAAGCGTCAAATTCTGAAAGACATCTCTCTTAGCTTCTTCCCTGGTGCAAAAATCGGTGTTTTAGGTCTGAACGGTGCGGGTAAATCAACGCTACTACGTATCATGGCTGGCATTGATACAGACATTGATGGTGAAGCGCGTCCACAACCGGGGCTAAATGTAGGTTACCTCCCTCAGGAGCCAGTACTCGACGAGTCGAAAACCGTTCGTGAAGTGGTTGAAGAAGCGGTTGCTGACGTTGCTGATGCACTTAAGCGTCTTGACGCGGTATATGCGGCTTATGCCGAAGAAGGTGCCGATTTTGATGCACTTGCAAAAGAGCAAGGCGAACTGGAAGCATTGATTCAAGCAAAAGACGGTCACAACCTAGACAACGCGCTAGAACGCGCTGCAGACGCACTACGCCTGCCAGAGTGGGATCAGAAGATTGGACACCTATCAGGTGGTGAACGTCGTCGTGTTGCTATCTGTCGTCTGCTTCTAGAAAAACCTGACATGCTACTACTCGACGAACCAACCAACCACTTGGATGCGGAGTCTGTAGCATGGCTAGAGCGCTTCCTTGTCGACTACACAGGTACAGTAGTGGCAATCACCCACGACCGTTACTTCTTAGACAACGCTGCAGGTTGGATCCTAGAACTTGACCGTGGTGAAGGTATTCCATGGGAAGGTAACTACACTTCTTGGCTAGAGCAAAAAGATGCGCGTCTACAACAAGAAGCATCTCAAGAAAAAGCACGCCAAAAAACCATTGAGAAAGAACTTGAGTGGGTTCGTCAAAACCCGAAAGGTCGTCAGGCGAAATCTAAAGCACGTATGGCGCGCTTTGAAGAACTACAAAATACTGACCATCAGAAACGTAACGAAACCAACGAACTGTTCATCCCACCAGGTGAGCGTCTAGGTGATAAAGTTGTCGAAGTGAACAACCTGACTAAGTCATTCGATGGCCGCGTTCTGATTGACGATCTATCATTTAGCATTCCAAAAGGTGCCATCGTCGGTATCATTGGTGCCAACGGTGCGGGTAAATCAACACTATTTAAGATGCTAAGTGGCACTGAACAGCCAGATTCAGGCACGATTGAGTTAGGTGATACGGTGAAACTGGCGTCTGTAGAGCAGTTCCGTGACTCAATGAATGATAAGAACAGCGTATTCCAAGAGATTTCTGAAGGCGCTGACATCATCAAGATCAACAACTTCGAAATCCCTGCTCGTGCTTACTGCTCTCGTTTTAACTTCAAGGGCTCAGATCAACAGAAAATCATCGGCGAACTGTCTGGTGGTGAACGTAACCGTGTGCATCTTGCCAAACTGCTTAAAGCTGGTGGTAACGTATTGCTACTCGATGAACCAACCAACGACCTAGATGTTGAAACACTGCGTGCACTAGAAGAAGCACTGCTTGAGTTCCCTGGCTGTGCCATGGTTATCTCGCACGACCGTTGGTTCCTTGACCGCATCGCGACACACATCATTGATTACCGCGATGAAGGTCAGGTTAACTTCTACGAAGGCAACTATACTGAATACATGGAGTGGCTGAAGAAGACTCTTGGTCCTCAGGCAGCGGAACCACATCGCATCAAGTACAAGCGAATTACTAAATAGTATTGCTTGAATTTTGCACAAAGGCCGCTATGATTAGCGGCCTTATTTATTTGCGGTTTATATGGTTACGCTAGCTTGTGTTCTTAGGGGCTATAATATAATTGCGAACGGTAACGCATTGAAGCTACTTGGATTCTGCTAAGCTTCTTAGAAGTCTATATGAGGGATAACCATGACTGAACGACGTCGCTTTTCACGCATTATTTATCAGGCACAAGCAACTTTGCAGCAAAATGGCACAACAATTAGCGCAGAAGTAAATGATTTATCACTGCACGGACTGTTATTAAAGTCCGAACAAGCCGATAAATTGACCCCTAATCAAACCGTAGATGTTGAATTTTCGCTTCCCGACAGTGATGTCGTTATTCAGTTGGTTGGCAACTTGATAAGTTGCTCCAACGGAATACTAAGAATGAGCATCGATCATATCGATATCAATAGTATTGGACACTTGAAGCGGTTGGTAGAACTCAACGTAGGTGACGACAGCTTGCTACACCGGGAGCTAGAACACCTATCGGATTTAGGGGAATCTCCCCATAACTAATGCGATATGTCACGAAAAATAACGATTTCTATCCCTTCTTCTGATGGAGAGCAGCTTTTTTATATCACCAGAAAAACTGCTCTTATCATACTAAGCTCTATCATTTTGATCACTTGCACCGCTGCGAGCTACCTCTATACCACATGGCGTAGTCAGCAAAATACGCAAGATGACTACCAGCAATTGCTCAACCAAGTACGTCAAACAGAACAACAAAAGAGCGAGTTAGAGCAGCAATACAACGAGCAATTGGACGTCGCTCATTCTTTATCTCTTGAGTTAGAAGAAAAACAAACCCAGCTTCAAACCTTAGGGAAGCGGGTCTTTGATGTTGAATCGGTCCTTGGGATTAGTCGCACAGAGGAAAGCAATAATGAACGCTCGTTAGAAGAGCGGGTTGATGCAGCAGCAATCGATTCTGCAGTACGTGCAACCATGTTTCGCATGATCCCAAACGACACCCCATTGGAATACAACCGCGTATCCTCACCTTTTGGTCGCCGCATCAATCCTATTTCAGGGCAACGTCGTATGCACTCTGGGGTTGATTTAACCTGCGATATGGGAAGCGCAATATACGCGCCCGCTGATGGCGTTATTGAATCGGCTCGACCAAGCACTGGAGGTTTCGGAAACTACGTCACCATGCGTCATGCGTTTGGTTTTACAAGTTCCTATGCCCACTTAGCGAAGTTTCATGTACGCCGAGGAGAATTTGTTCGCAAAGGCCAAAAAATCGCAAATTGCGGAAATTCAGGAAACTCAACTGGCCCACACCTGCACTACGAAGTGCATTTTCTTGGCCGACCACTCAACCCTGAAAACACCATGACTTGGACTCCTGATAACTTTGACTCACTGTTTGAAAAAGAGAAAAAGGTCACTTGGGGACCATTAGTTAAAATGATAGATGATGTGGTACGACTGCAAGTTACTTTAACCAATAACGCTACCCCACCACTTAACTTAGATACAGTAAAAAGTGATACAACCACCGAAACCGAATTAACTACAAATTGAGATACCAACAAAAAGAGCTGCAGCAGCAGCTCTTTTTAGTTACCCGCGATGAATAGAATCATTGGCTTGTTTGAGTAGGTTCTGACTCTCAGCCATAAATTGTGATGAGTAATCTCCAAACCATTCACTGACAGTCGCAAAGCTATCGACAAAGGCTTGCTTATCATGACCTTCTAGGATCTGTAACGCTTCACCAAAACAGTGGTGGAAACGCCTGATCATTTCAATGTTTTCTTCTGAAGCAAGAATGATATCACCGTAAAGGTTTGGATCTTGAGCAAACAGACGACCCACCATCGCTAATTCGAGACGATAGATCGGTGAACTGAGTTGCAGCAGTTTGTCGAGGCTTGGGTTCTCACGGCTCAGATGCAAGCCGTAAGCAAAGGATGTGAAGTGACGCAGTGCCTGAATGAGTGTCATACCATGATCATGCTCATGCGCATCGATTTGACACAAGCTCGCACCCCAAATCGAAAATTGCTCCAATAGCCATTGGTAATGCTGCTCTCCACGGCCATGACAGTAAACAATGACCTGCTTAGCCAAACTAGGAACATCAGGACCAAACATTGGGTGTAAACCAACTACTGGACCATTATGCACCTGCATCATTGCTTGCAGTGGTTTCGACTTGATTGAGGTGAGATCACACAAAATACAATCTTGCGGTAAACGCTCAAGCTTTTCGATCACTCCTTGAGTGAGATGAATAGGAACCGTAACAACGACAAGTCCAGCATCATCTAAGATCTCATCAGCACGATGCCAATCTTTGCTACCTAACACTTTCACTTGGTAGCCAGATAACTTGAACATGCGACCAAACAAACCACCCAATTGGCCGTTACCACCGATGATCACGACAGAACGCAGCTCTGGATTAAGACATTTAAAACCAGAGTCTTTTTCACTGGCGTAAGACTCACGCATGGTTCGACGTAAAATATCTTCAATCAGTTGTGGCGGAACGCCTTTCTTCTCCGCTTCCTCACGTCGAGAGGCAAGCATAGCAGCCTCTCGGTCAGGGGCATAGATGGGCAAACCGTGCTGGCTCTTCACTTCTCCCACTTTTTCAACCAATGCTAATCGTTGAGCCAACAGATCCAACATCTGTTTATCGACAACATCAATCTGATCTCTCAATTCGTTCAGTTCTACAGCCATGGACTTCCCTATTCTCCCTTTAGGCGATCTTCCAAGAACGGCACCAACTCAGAGTGCGCATGACGTAATAATGCCTCAGTTGAATCCCAATTAATACATGCATCGGTAATCGATACGCCATATTGCATTTCATTGAGAGGGATGTCAGAAGATTGGTTTCCTTCATTGATATGACTCTCGATCATCAAGCCAATAATGGATTTATTCCCTTCACGAATTTGATGCAATACATCTTCCGCCACTAGGGGTTGGCGACGGTAATCTTTACGCGAGTTTGCATGACTACAGTCCACCATCAAAGAAGCATCAAGACCAGACTTCGCCATCTCTTGTTCGCACTCGTTAACAGATACTGAATCGTAGTTGGTTTGCTTACCACCACGTAGGATCACGTGACCATTAGGATTTCCTTGAGTGGTAAGAAGCGCTACCTGACCTTCACGGTTAATCCCCATAAAACGATGGCTTGACGATGCAGCTTGCATCGCATTGATCGCCGTCGCCAAACTGCCATCGGTACCATTCTTAAAGCCGATAGGCATCGATAAGCCACTGGCCATTTCACGGTGGGTTTGTGATTCCGTTGTACGTGCGCCAATGGCAGCCCAGCTAAATGTGTCAGCAAGGTACTGAGGGCTGATCGGATCTAAAGCTTCGGTGGCTAGTGGGATCTCCATTTCAGCCAGTTCAACCAGTAGCTGACGGCCAACATGCAATCCATGTTCAATATCAAAGCTGCCATCAAGATGCGGATCGTTAATCAATCCTTTCCAACCAACGGTAGTACGAGGCTTCTCAAAATAAACGCGCATAACAATGTAAAGTTGGTCATTGAGCTGCTCAGAGAGCGCTTTCAAGCGACGCGCATAATCCTTTGCGGCATCAAGGTCGTGAATAGAACAAGGACCACATACCACAAGGAGGCGGTGATCTTTTTTCTGAATAATGTTTGCAATTGTCTGACGAGACTCTTGAATAAAGCGGCGAGCATTGTCAGACAATGGGATCTTTGCTTTCAATTCATCAGGTGTGATCAGAACTTTCTCTTCACTGATGTTAATATTACTCAATTCACTTTTTTGCATAACTTACGACCTGTACATTTTAAATTACAGCCAGTCACATCCTCGACTGACTTTTGCGCTTAACCATAAAATAACAATCTAATCTCACATTGCAAGCGTAAAATAAAAAATACACATTATGTAAAATATAATTTACACCTATTTCTTTTTTATCTTTATCCGTATTTGGGCGTTATAGCCATGTTTTCTCACCATTAACTCGACTAAAATCAAGAGCAAATTGCCCATGCAGCGAATACTATGGATCTGATTCTTTCGTTACTTCAACAAATGTGTGTGTACTTAGTACTGGCATACATGTTGAGTAAGACCCCAATTTTTTTACCATTATTGAATATTTCCAGCCGCTTAAGCCATAAGATCAGCATTTACGTCCTATTTTCACTTTTTTGTATCATGGGGACCTACTTTGGCTTACAGATCAATGATGCCATTGCCAATACCCGGGCCATTGGCGCAGTTATGGGTGGGTTATTTGGGGGGCCCGTAGTTGGATTCCTTGTAGGGTTAACTGGAGGTATGCATAGGTACTCACTTGGCGGCTTTACCGATGTGGCCTGTGCTATTTCAACCACCGCAGAAGGGCTGATTGGTGGATTACTGCATACCTATCTCGTTCGCAAAGGGAAAGGGGCAAGTCTCTTTAATCCCAGCATCGTCTTTTCAATTACATTAGTCGCGGAAATTGTCCAGATGGTGATCATTTTGATTGTCGCAAAACCATTTCATGAAGCTTATGAACTTGTTTCAGCGATCGCTGCCCCAATGATTATTGCTAACTCTGTCGGCGCAGCTCTATTTATGAGTATTCTTCAAGATAGAAAAACGATTTTTGAGGAGTATTCAGCCACGTTTTCCCGTCGAGCACTCAATATCGCGGAGCGTTCTGTCGGTATCCTTGCTTCTGGATTTAACACTGAAAATGCCGAGAAGATTGCTCGTATTATTTATGAAGAGACTAATGTCGGTGCGGTTTCAATTACCGATGATGAGAAGATTCTCGCATTCGTAGGCATTGGTGATGATCACCATAAACCCGATACGCCAATTTCATCTCAAAGCACCTTAGACGCCATCCAGAAAAATGACATCATCTACCTAGACGGAAAAGAAAAACCTTATCAATGCTCGATATCCTCTCAGTGTAAGCTAGGCTCTGCCCTGATCATTCCTTTACGTACTGGTGATCGAGTCATCGGTACCATTAAGCTCTATGAGCCAAAAAGAAAACTGTTCTCTACGATTAATATGTCGATGGCAGAAGGGATAGCACAACTGCTTTCCAGTCAGATCCTGTATGGTGACTACCAACAAAAGCAAAACCTTTTATCTCAGGCAGAAATCAAGCTGTTACATGCGCAAGTTAATCCACACTTTCTATTTAATGCACTGAACACCATCAGTGCGGTCATCCGTCGCGATCCTCCCAAGGCTCGAGAACTCATCCAGCATTTATCACAATTTTTCCGCAGTAACCTTAAGCAAAATATAGAGACAGTGACCTTAAAAGAGGAGCTGGCACACGTAAATGCTTATCTCACCATCGAAAAAGCCCGATTTACCGATCGTCTTGATGTTGAGTTCAATATTGATGATTCGATCCTTGAACGAAATCTGCCAAGCTTTACACTACAGCCCTTGGTTGAGAATGCGATTAAACACGGTATTTCAAACCGGCTTGAAGGTGGCATCATTCGTATTTTCAGTGAAAACGTTGATGGTGGGACTCGGATCATTGTTGAGGACAATGCAGGGAGTTACACCACACCAGACGAAGACCACATTGGATTAGGCATGCAAATTGTGGATAAACGCTTACGTAACCAGTTTGGTCGCCATAGTGCACTTTGTATCGATGTGGCACCGCAACGCTTTACCCAAATGAGTTTTATTATCCCCAACCAAGGAACGGATTAAGGTTATAACATGCTTTCTGCACTGGTCATTGATGACGAATTATTTGCGCGCGAAGAGCTCACCGAACTGCTCGAAGAAACCGGCCAGATCGAGGTTCTTGATCAAGCGGCAAATGCCATTGAAGGGTTAAAGAAAATCAATCAACTTAAACCGGATGTGGTCTTTCTTGATATCCAAATGCCACAAGTTACGGGCATTGAGCTTTTAGGAATGTTAGACCCTGATACCATGCCGAAAGTGGTATTTGTCACGGCTTACGACCAGTTTGCAATACAAGCCTTTGAAGAAAATGCCTTTGATTATTTATTAAAGCCTGTCGACACCGCTCGTTTAGAGAAAACACTGGTGCGCCTACTGAAAAGTGAAGTGAAACCTGACGTCACGGTGCTTTCTCCTGCCACCTTAGATCAAGTGCCTTGTGTTGGCCTCAATCGCATTATGATCATTCCTACCTCAGAAGTGGAATGCGCTTACAGCGATATCAGTGGGGTACACGTACAAACGACAGAGCAAACAGCAACCAGCCAATTAACATTAAAGATTCTGGAAGAAAAAACGCCATTGGTACGCTGCCATCGCCAATATCTAGTTAATGTGAAAGCGATTAAAGAAATTAAACTGTTGGAAAATGGTTTAGCCGAAATTATCACACTCAGCGATCATAAGGTTCCGGTTAGCCGCCGCTACCTAAAAACCTTAAAAGAAATGTTGGGCTTTCACTAATCCGCCCTACTTCCAAAATGAAAAAGAGCCGCTCAAGCGGCTCTTTTTTAACAGTAGGATTAGCACTCCAATAGACGCGTCATCGCCTCTGAAGCCTGTTTCCATTGTGGTGAAAGCCGTAGTTCAGATAGCGTATAGCTTTGCTTTTTCAGCATCGTTTGTGCAATTGGGGTTTCAAGGATTGGCAGGTTATCCAATACTTCGACCTGAGCATCACGTTGATTGCAAACCAACAACATATCACAACCTGCAACTAGCGCCTGATGGGCACGCTCTGCTGGCCCTCCCATGATAGAGGCGCCTTCCATGGTCAAATCATCTGAAAAAATCAGGCCGTTAAAACCAAGCTGTTCCCGGAGCACGCGCTTTAGCCAATATTCAGAACCACTGGCAGGCTCAGGATCATAATGAGGATAAACAACATGAGCCGGCATCATCGCATCCAAAATGGATGCATCAATTTGCGCTTTGAATATCGCCATATCTGTTTCGATAATATCGCTACGGTTGTCGATTGGTGTCTCTAGGTGCGAATCGGCCAGCACTCCACCATGCCCTGGGAAATGCTTTCCTGTCGTTGCCATACCCGCCGCCTTCATACCACGCATATAAGCCATGCTATGAGTCAAAATGGTCTCGATATCCTCGCCGAAGGCACGATTGCCAATGGCTTTAGATTTATGCCCCTTGTCCAACACAGGGGCAAAACTAAGGTCAATATCATGAGCAATTAACTCAGCCGCCATTAACCAGCCGCCAAGCTCAGCCAGTTGTTCCCCATTTGCCTGCTCTGCATATTGCTGTGCTGCGGGTATACGGGAGAAACCTTCACGGAAACGCTGAACTCGTCCTCCTTCTTGGTCAACACCGATCAAAAAAGGGCGTTTCACCGTATTTCGAATTGATTTGACCAACGCTTGTAATTGTTCACTATCGTGATAATTACGTGTAAATAGGATTAAGCCCCCAACGGTCGGGTGCTGCAAGATCTCACGATCTTCAGCATTCAGCTCATAGCCTTCCACATCAACCCATAGCGGTCCCATATTTTCTCCCAGCCATTGCAAATATCTTCTATGCAGGCAGATTATTCGGTTTATTATTGCATTACAATGGCTTTCAATAATCGGCAGCGGATTCTGACCATGACAAAACAAGAGCTTTACATTGGCGTAATGTCCGGCACCAGTATGGATGGCGTGGACACCGCATTAGTAACCATTGCAGACAACAACATTCAATTGTTGGCGCACGATGAATACCCAATGCCTGAGTCGCTGAAAAATCGGCTTCTCAATGTCTGTATCGGCCAGCAAACCAACTTGAAAGAAATCGGTGAACTTGATCATTTGCTGGGTCACCTGTTTGCCGATGCCGTGCTCGCTTTGCTCGATAAATCGGGTTACCAGGCTACGCAAATACGCGCCATTGGTAATCATGGACAAACCGTATTCCACCAGCCAACTGGCGATGCACCTTTTACGATGCAACTTGGCGATGCCAACATTGTCGCCAGTAGAACAGGTATCGATACCGTTGCAGATTTTCGTCGAAAAGACATGGCGCTTGGTGGTCAGGGCGCGCCTTTGGTCCCGGCATTTCACCAAACCATTTTTCAATCTAGTGACTCTAGTGTCGTGGTACTCAATATCGGGGGAATTGCCAATATATCGGTCATCCGCCCACATGAAAAAGTCTTAGGTTACGACACGGGGCCGGGCAATATGTTGATGGACAGTTGGTGCAATAAACACACTGGCGCAAAGTTCGATAAGAATGCACAGTTTGCCCAGCAAGGACAGGTTCACTCCGAGTTACTAACCCAGCTATTAAGCGAGCCCTACTTCAATCAAGCTGCACCTAAAAGCACCGGGCGAGAACTGTTTAATCTACCTTGGTTAGAACAACAACTAACAAGCTTTGACATTAATGAAGCAGATGTGCAACGCACCTTATGCGAATATACCGCGGTGACCATCGCTGACGAGGTCTCCAAATTTTTGATAGGTGCTAAGCCGGAATTATTAGTCTGTGGTGGCGGCGCTCAAAACCCCCTATTGATGGCTCGCATTGCAGAACTCTTACCGCAGTGGCAGGTATGTTCAACCTCAGAGAAAGGTGTCGACAGCGACTATATGGAAGCCATGGCGTTTGCGTGGTTAGCGCAACGTCGGATACACAATTTACCTAGTAACTTACCGGAAGTCACCGGTGCAACACAGCTCGCTTCTCTTGGCGTGTTGTATTTTGCCTAACAAATAAGGTTTATCATGACAAACGATGCCCTGATTGCCGCTCTGTCTCATTTGGTTTCAGAAGGACGTAACCCAGAAACCATGGATATCGATTTGCTTTCGTCACTTGAAATTGTTGAGCGCATTAACCAACAAGACAAGCAGGTCCCACTTGCGGTTGAAAAAGTATTGCCTGAGATAGCTGACGCCGTAGATAAGATCACTGCCGCGTTTAAACAAGGGGGACGCCTTGTGTACATGGGCGCAGGTACCAGTGGTCGTTTGGGTGTACTTGATGCTTCAGAATGTCCACCGACATTTGGCGTATCTGACCAAATGGTGCTTGGCCTTATTGCCGGGGGGCCAGAAGCCATATTAAAAGCCAAAGAAGGTGCAGAGGATTCCCCCGAACTTGGAGAGTCAGACCTTCAAGCGATTCAGTTTAATTCGCAAGATGTCTTGGTCGGTATTGCTGCCAGTGGCCGAACGCCTTACGTCATTGGTGGCTTAACGTATGCAAACAAACTTGGCGCAGTGACCGTAGCACTCTCTTGCAACCCAAATTCACCGATTGCAGAAGAAGCGCAGATCGCCATTAGTCCCGTTGTCGGGCCAGAAGCATTAACAGGTTCAACTCGTCTTAAGTCAGGTACGGCACAAAAGCTTGTGTTAAATATGCTCACCACGGCGTCGATGATCCGCCTTGGTAAGAGCTATCAAAACCTTATGGTTGATGTTAAAGCCACTAATAAAAAATTGGTCGCCCGCGCCGCTCGCATTGTCATGCAAGCAACAGAGTGTGAGAAGCAATTGGCGACTCAAATCCTCGAAGAAACGCAATACGACGTTAAGCTGGCAATTTTGATGATTTTGACTGGAATGGATATTGAAATGGCTAGGACACAATTAACCCGACAAGATGGTTTTTTACGTAAAGCAGTCGAAAGCCATAGTGACAGCTAGAAAAAAAGGTGACCTTTTGGTCACCTTTTTTTACTCTTCGTATAACCATTCATCAAACTGGCGATTGGCTTCATTTTTTGCGCGGCGCTTGATTTCATTCGGGTTGGTCATATTTTTCACCCGATCGACTTTATCAGTGTATTTGTCTGTCGCCTGATTCACTTCACGCTTAAGTTGGTTTTCAACATAAGTGCCATTTGAGAGCTCTTTGATATTGCGCTGGGTATTGTTGATCGTGTTGGTAATGCGATGCTTATTATGATCGTATTTACGCTTCATTTTGATCGTCTCTTTTAACGCGTTGCTTGCACCAGCAGTCAATGGCAACAGCACTAAACCAACAAGTAATAGCTTTCTCATTTTGTGACTTCTCTTCTAATGAACCATTAATCGGTGAATTACAACAAAGTGATCCAGTTCAAATGTCAGAGCAAAAACAAGCCACCATGACGTCTTATTTAAGAGACGGCGTTATTGGCTGTGTTCATTCCAACCACGTTGCCACTCCATACGAAATTTTTGTGCCTGCGCCGTTCCTTCACAAATCCCTTCGTAATATTGCCCTGATAAGCCAATCTGATAGGCAAAATTCGGATTACAATATTCCGTTACCCCTTCACTGTAACCTTGCTCGTAATCGTCTTGTTTGACCGCACCCAGATCCATTAGCTCTTTATAAGACCGCTCAGTGTGACCACTGATTGCATCTTGATAACCGATCTGAAACCAATCCCCCTCTTTCGCCAACTGCTCAGGACTCGACGCACATGCACTTAGCAACAACACCAAGCTTCCAATTGTGAGTTTTTTATTCATTGATTTTCCTTTCAATCTTCTTTTCAACGCCATCAAACCACTAAATCACTCTTAGCGCCACCGGCAATCAGTAAAAACCACTTAATTGAGTTATTTGCCACTAACGCCCCCATACGACCACTCGCCATAAAACTGGATGTTTGTTGCCTCTGGGTCTCTTAGTATTCAACGTGAGCTTATAAAATTCATTTAAGGATAGTTGCTATGTTGTGGTTTTTAACCTGTGTCGCAGCCCTGATTGGCGGATACTTTATTTACGGCGCCTTCGTCGAAAAAATTTTTGGTATTAATGAGAAACGCCAAACACCAGCCCACACCAAAACGGATGGTGTTGACTATGTTCCTATGTCGACCAAGAAAGTTTACCTTGTTCAGTTATTGAACATTGCGGGCGTTGGCCCAATCTTTGGTCCGATAATGGGTGCGCTGTATGGTCCAGCTGCAATGCTTTGGATTGTGATGGGTTGTATCTTTGCAGGTGCCGTCCATGATTATTTCTCTGGCATGTTGTCTGTGCGTAACGGCGGTGCTTCGGTGCCAACCATTACAGGCCGCTACTTGGGTAATGGCGCAAAACATTTCATGAACATTTTTGCCATTATCCTTCTGCTATTGGTTGGTGTTGTATTCGTATCTGCACCAGCGGGCATGATCACTAACCTGATCAACGACCAAACTGGCTTCTCCGTTACTATGACTTCAATGGTGGTAGTAATTTTTGCTTACTACATCATCGCTACAATTGTACCTGTCGATAAGATCATCGGCCGTTTCTACCCACTGTTTGGCGCGCTACTTATTTTCATGTCAGTTGGTCTAATCACTGCTGTCGCTTTCTCTAGCGAACATACCGTGATGGGAGATTTCCAAGTCAGTGACATGTTCACTAACCTAAACCCAAATGATATGCCGTTGTGGCCTGCTCTATTTATCACGATTGCTTGTGGCGCAATCTCTGGCTTCCATGCTACGCAGTCTCCTTTAATGGCACGCTGCATGGAAAATGAGAAAAATGGCCGCTTCGTCTTTTACGGAGCAATGATTGGTGAAGGTGTGATCGCCCTAATTTGGTGTGCTGTCGCGCTCTCTTTCTTCGGCAATCTAGATGCACTATCAGAAGCAGTGAAGAATGGTGGCCCAGGTAACGTCGTATACAGCGCATCATTTGGCTTACTAGGTGTATTCGGTGGTGTGATTGCTTTCCTAGGTGTAGTGATTCTGCCAATTACCTCTGGAGACACAGCATTCCGCTCTAGCCGCTTGATTCTTGCTGAATACTTCAATGTAGATCAAAAAGCTCTACGTAATCGCCTAATGATGGCAGTACCACTGTTCATTCTTGGTGGCATCTTGACTCAAGTTGATTTCGGTATCATCTGGCGTTACTTCGGCTTTGCTAACCAATCAACGGCTGTAATGATGCTGTGGACTGCCTCGGCTTATCTACTGCGCCACAATAAACTGCACTGGATCACCACAGTACCAGCAGTGTTTATGACTACCGTATGTGTGACCTTCATTCTTAACAACAGCACATTAGGTTTTGGCCTACCAATGCAGATTTCAACCATCAGCGGTATCGTATTTGCCCTAGCGGTGGCCACTTACGTGATTAAAACTTCAAAAGGCAAAGGGGAAACCGAGCTGCCGGATGAAGAAAAAGCATCAACCGTAACAGAAACTGCTTAATCCATTGACCACTTTACTTGCATTAAAAAGGGTTCCGCTTGGAACCCTTTTCTTTTCATTGATATAAAAATGAGAGCAATCTGACTTTCATCTCAATCAGCATCAGTCTACTTGCTTGATTTGAAGTTCTTTTGGCACTTCGAAGAACATGTTCTCTTCTCGACCTAGTACTTCTTCAACCGTTTCTGCACCCAACTCTTGAATGCGATTTAAGATCTGATTAACAAGCTCTTCAGGTGCTGATGCACCAGCGGTGACTCCAACTTTTACTTTCCCTTCAAACCATTCTGGTTTGATGTCTTCAGGGCAGTCAGTCAAGTAACCTGGCGTGCCTAACTTTTCAGCCAGTTCTTTCAAACGGGTTGAATTCGACGAGTTCTTAGAACCAACAACTACAACCACATCCACACTTTGAGCCAGTTCTCGTACCGCATCTTGGCGGTTTTGAGTGGCATAACAGATGTCATCTTTACGTGGTCCTTGGATGTCAGGGAAAGCACGGCGAAGCTCTGCAATCACATCCGCAGTTTCATCCACAGAAAGAGTCGTTTGGCTTACATAGTGCAAATTGCTCGGATCTTTCACTTTGGCTTTTAACTGCTCAACATCAGCAGGAGTTTCAACCAAATACATACCACCTTCAGTACTTGCGTACTGGCCCATCGTCCCTTCTACTTCTGGGTGGCCGGCATGGCCGATCAGCACAACTTCCATGCTCTTACGGCTGGCACGTGCCACTTCCATATGAACTTTAGTCACCAGTGGGCAAGTGGCATCAAACACCGTCAAATCACGCTCTTTGGCTTCTTTACGTACTGCTTGAGAGACACCATGAGCAGAAAAGATCACGATGTTATCATCGGGCACTTCATGCAACTCTTCGACAAAGATCGCACCACGCTGTTTTAGACCTTCAACCACAAAGCGGTTGTGCACGACTTCATGGCGAACATAGATAGGTGGCTGATACATCTCAAGTGCACGCTCAACGATGCTGATCGCACGATCAACACCAGCACAAAAGCCTCGAGGATTAGCTAATAGGATTTTCATTGCATTGCTCATGGAATCATTATCTTCTTTGGGCGCTTATTCTACTGACAAAATCTCAACTTCAAAAGTCACATCTTGCCCAGCTAATGGGTGGTTGAAGTCGACCGTCACTGAATCTCCCGCAATCTCAGTAATGATGCCAGGGATCTCAACACCATCAGGGCCACTAAAAGCCATAATGGTACCAACTTCCACTTCTGCATCACCGACAAATTTGGTGCGATCCATATGATGAATATTGTCAGGATTTGGCATACCAAACGCATCAGCGGCATTCAACTCAATCGACTTATGCTCGCCTACAGCCAGCCCTAGTAGACATTGTTCAAAATTATCACTCAAGCTGCCGTCACCAATAATTAACTTAGCTGGCTTACCCATATTATGCGTACTGTCGGCTACGGAGCCGTCTTTCATTTTTATAGTAAAATGCAGCGTTACTGCAGAGTTTTGGCTAATAATTGTCACGTTACGGCTTCCTTGAAGTGATCTTTAATTTTTAACTGTTCTTATATTAGAAAGCGCTGTCTGAATCAACAGACAGCGCTTAGGGTTATTCGAGGTTTTTCACAACCTATGCTTTCACGTCTTCTTTTTTACGAAAACTATCTAAGATGATCATTGCAGCACCAATGCAAATGGCGGTATCTGCTAGATTAAATGCAGGCCAATGATAATCTCCCCAGAAGAAATCAAGGTAATCAACCACAAAGCCATGCACAACGCGATCAAACACATTGCCAACAGCACCACCGATGATCAACGCATAGGCGATGTTATTCCATTTCTCTTTCGCTGGTAATTTACTCATCCAGTAGGTCAACATACCGGTGACGACAAATGCAATCCCGGTAAAGAACCAACGTTGCCAACCAGCTTGATCACTCAAAAAGCTAAAAGCAGCTCCGTAGTTATGGACATAAAGCAGATTGAAGAATGGTAGAACCTCAATACGATTCGCCCAGCCATAACCCATGTTGTCCATAACAAAAAGCTTAATGCCGATATCAGCAAGGAAAATCACCAACGCTAACCATAGCCAGCGCACACCTGATTGTTTGATTGTGAGTGCTTGTTCGCTCATAGGATTCCTAAAAATAGCCCCAGTAATTACTGGGGCTGTAAAAGCTAAATAAAGTTCAATGTATTAAGCGTACTGACGCTTTTCACCTTCGCCGTCTACGTTCGATACACAGCGACCACAGATCTTCTCATGACCCGCGATGGTGCCTACGTCCGGCGTGTGGTGCCAGCAACGGTCACACTTCTCGTTTTCGGTCGCTTTCACTTCAACAAACAGACCTTCTACATCCGTCGCTTGTGCAGCGCCAGACTTCTCGCTTAGAGGCTTAACAACTGCCGCTGAAGTTAGTAGCGCAAAACGCAGTTCATCTTCAAGCTTGCCTAGCTTCGCTGCTAGTGCGTCATCTGCGTATAGCGTTACTTCTGCTTGCAAAGAGCCACCAATAGTCTTGTCTTTACGAGCGTCTTCTAGCAGCTTGTTCACGCCACCACGAACCGCTTGAACGTCAGACCAGAACTCGTTGTTTAGCTCTTCGCCTTCGGCAAGACCGAATAGACCATCGAACCACTCACCAGTGAAGACAAACTTCTCACGCTCGCCCGGCATCTCATTCCAGATTTCATCTGCAGTGAATGACATGATAGGTGCCATCCAACGAACTAGAGCTTCTACGATGTAGTAAAGCGCAGTCTGACAGCTACGTTGAGCGTGGCCGCCACGTTTCGCTGTGTACTGACGGTCTTTAATTACGTCTAGGTAGAACGAACCCATTTCAATTGAACAGAACTGCATTAGACGCTGAGTTACCGCGTGAGTGTTGTACTCACCGTATGCTTTTACAATCTCTTCTTGAGCAGCTAGTGCGCGGCCTACAGCCCAACGGTCTAGCGCAACCATTTCCTCTGCTGGAATAATATCTGTCGCAGGGTTAAAGCCGCTTAGGTTTGCTAGGAAGAAGCGTGCCGTGTTACGAATACGACGGTACGCATCAGCAGAACGCTTCAGGATCTCATCAGATACTGCTACTTCGCCTGTGTAGTCGGTAGATGCTACCCATAGACGCAGAATATCTGCACCTAGTTTGTTGGTTACATCTTTTGGTGCAACTACGTTACCGATAGATTTCGACATCTTGCGGCCGTGACCATCAACTACGAAGCCGTGAGTTAACACTTGCTTGTATGGTGCTTCATCTTTCATCGCGATAGATGAAATTAGTGAAGATTGGAACCAACCACGGTGTTGGTCTGAACCTTCTAGGTATAGGTCAGCGCTGCTGCCGTTGTACTCTTCACGAGCGTCAACTACTGAGTAGTGTGTAACACCTGAATCGAACCATACGTCTAACGTATCGAGTACTTTTTCGTACTTGTCCGCTTCTTCACCTAGTAGGTCAGAGATTTCTAGATCCCACCAAGCTTGAATACCTTTTTCTTCCACCAACTGAGCAACCTTCTCGATAAGCTCTAGTGTGTTTGGATGAAGTTCTGCTGTTTCTTTGTGAACGAACAGAGCGATTGGCACACCCCAAGTACGTTGACGAGAGATACACCACTCAGGGCGACCTTCGATCATACCTTCGATACGGCTTTGACCCCACTCTGGCATCCACTCAACACCTTTGATTGACTCTAGCGCTTTTGCACGTAGGCCAGCTTGATCCATAGATACGAACCACTGTGGTGTTGCACGGAAGATGATTGGAGTTTTATGACGCCAACAGTGTGGATAGCTGTGCTCGTAAGCGTGGTGATGAAGAAGTGCGCCTTTCTCTTTCAGCGTTTCAACAACTGCGTCATTTGCTTTAAATACGTGCTGACCAGCAAATAGCTCTGTATCTGGTAGGTAAACACCGTTTGAACCTACAGGGTTCGCTACTTCTAGATCGTACTTGTTACCTACCGCAAAGTCTTCTTGACCGTGGCCAGGAGCAGTATGAACCACACCCGTACCAGAATCAGTAGTTACGTGATCACCAAGGATTGCAGGTACAGTGAAGTCGTAGAACGGATGTTGGAACTGAGTAAGTTCAAGATCCGCACCTTTCGCAAAACCAAGATTATGGAAATGCTCGATACCTGCACGATCCATCACATCTTTAGCTAGTTCAGACGCAACAATGATACGTTCTTTCACTTCGCCTTCGACTTGGATAAGCACGTACTCTAGATCATCACGTAGACATACTGCGCGGTTTGCTGGCAGAGTCCACGGTGTGGTTGTCCAGATAACAATTGAGATATCACCTTCACCTTCGTGACCTTCATTTAGGTCAAATTTAGAGATAAGTGCCGCTGCATCTGCTGCTTTAAAGCGAACATCAATCGAAGGAGATACTTTATCTTTGTACTCAACTTCTGCCTCAGCAAGCGCTGAACCACAGTCGGTACACCAGTGAACAGGTTTAAAACCTTTAAGCAAGTGGCCGTTATCAGCAATCTTACCCAGGGCACGGATGATGTTTGCTTCAGTTGCAAAATCCATCGTGCGGTAAGGTTTGTCCCACTCACCCATGATACCTAGGCGTTTGAAGCTCTCTTTTTGACCTTCAACCTGACCTGCCGCGTACTTACGACACTCTTCACGGAACTCAGCCGCAGAAATTTTTTGGCCTGGTTTGCCTTTTTTCTTTTCTACCATTAGTTCAATTGGTAGACCGTGACAGTCCCAACCAGGAATGTACGGTGCATCAAAACCAGAAAGTGTTTTGGATTTAATAATAATGTCTTTAAGAATCTTATTTAGTGCGTGGCCAATGTGAATGTCACCATTCGCATATGGAGGGCCATCATGTAGAACGAAAGATTTTTTGCCTTTCTTCGCTTTACGGATCTCACCGTAAAGGTCTTCTTTATACCAACGCTTAAGCATTTCTGGCTCACGATTCGCCAGATTGCCACGCATCGGAAACCCTGTTTCAGGAAGGTTCAGGGTATCTTTATACTCACTCATCGATTCTTAATTCCGTTGTGTTGGGTGACAGTTAGACATTATGCCAAGCAGCGAACTAAACCGCTTGGTCTTCAAGCTGACGCAGCCACACCCTTGCTGCCTCAGCATCCAATTCAATTTGTTGTTTTAAAGCGTCAAAAGAGTCAAATTTATGCTCATCTCGCAGCTTATGTAAAAGTACAATTTCTAATTGCTTGCCATATAAATTGGCATGAAAGTCGAATAAATGTACTTCAAGTTGTTGGCGGACACCATTTACAGTGGGTCTATTTCCAATATTCGCGACACCACCAATAGGTTTATTTCCCAAGCCTAGAGCTTGAACGACGTAGACACCAGATACCGGTGAAACGCAACGTTTTAAAGGAATATTGGCGGTAGGGAAGCCGATTGTTCGACCCAGTTTGCGGCCATGAGCTACACGGCCACTAATACTGTAGTCACGCCCTAACATTTCAGCCGCAGCAGTTAAGTTATCTTTGGCTAATGCATCACGAATCGCAGTACTGCTAACTCGCTGTTTTTGCATACAGAAACTTTGCGTACTGACCACCTCAAAACCATGTTCTTGGCCTGCTTTTAAAAGCATATCGAAGTTACCTTGTCG
Source organism: Vibrio sp. NTOU-M3 (assembly GCF_040869035.1). Lineage (NCBI taxonomy): Bacteria > Pseudomonadati > Pseudomonadota > Gammaproteobacteria > Vibrionales > Vibrionaceae > Vibrio > Vibrio sp. NTOU-M3. The sequence continues at coordinate 596,656 of NZ_CP162100.1, read as the reverse complement.
ACCTCGACCAAAGCAGAAGTCATCACCAACGACCAGAAACTTAACATCCAAACGCTTGACCAACAAGTCACGAATAAATGCGTCAGCACTTAAGCTGGCAAAGTACTGATTAAAATTGACACACAGCAGGCGATCTAAGCCCAACTTACCCAGTTGAACGTACTTATCACGTAATCGCGTCAATCTCGCTGGCGCTTTATCTTTGGCAAACAATTCCATCGGCTGTGGTTCAAACGTCATCACTACAGATGGTAAGCCCAGTTTTTCTGCCTGAGCAGAAACTTGGCAAAGAACTTCTTGATGGCCAAGGTGGACACCATCAAAATTCCCGATTGTCAGCACACACCTTTTATGTTGTGGCTTAATATTATGGATGCCTCGGATAAGTTGCATTGGTTGCGGATTTTTCCTCAGGTAATTTTACGCGCTGCGAAACCGACGGATTATATACTAATCAGAGCTACTCTGTCGCTGCTTTTAGATCTTTTAGTCGCACACCTAAAATGCCAAGAACCAGCAAATACACGACGCCACCCACCGCAATCAAACCAGCTAAGGTTGATGCTCTCTGGATAAAGCTCCAAGTCAGCCAAACATTCATGTCTTCAAGCAGCCACATTAACCCCGCGACCATCGCACTTCCTGCTAATACCAACTTACCAATAAAGAAAACGGTCTTGCGGCTCAGTTTATAAACCCCAGCGCGATGTAAGCCACGGTATAAGAGAACCATATTAACTAATGCAGATAATGCCGTAGCCATCGCCAAGCCAATGTAACCGTAAAAGTACGCAAAAATCGCATTAAATACCATGTTTGAGACCATCGCGATGATGCCATATTTCACTGGGGTTTTAGTATCTTGTCGAGAGTAGTAACCCGGAGCCAAAACTTTAATCAGCATAAAATTCAGCAAACCAGATGCGTAAGCCATCAACGATAAAGACGCTTGATGCACATCTTGTGGAGAAAACTCACCACGCATAAAAAGTACCATGAGCATAGGTTTAGCCAACACCATTAACCCCAACATCGCAGGAATACCTAACAAGGTCACCATACGAACGCCCCAGTCCATAGTGTGAGCAAAGCCTTCACCATGGGCATCGACGTGCTTACGTGACAAAGCAGGCAAAATAACGGTCGCAATTGCAATGCCAAATAATCCTAATGGAAACTCTAATAAACGGTCAGAGTAATAGAGCCAACTGATTGAACCCGTTTGCAGAAAACTGGCAATAAACGTATCAAACAACAGGTTGATTTGACTAACAGAGACACCAAATAACGCGGGGATCATCAAGGTGCGAATTTTAACCACACCCGGATCACGCCAGCCCCATTTCGGCTTCACCATCACGCCAGCTTTAATAAGAAAAGGAATTTGGAAGAAGAACTGAACTAAACCACCAAGAAACACCCCGATTGCAAGCCCTACCTCCGGTTGTGGCAATTGAGGCGCAATAAACCAAGCGGATAAGATGATCATCACATTCAAAAATACAGGAGTAAATGAAGATACTGCAAATTTACCCAGCGTATTTAAAATTGCCCCAGACAGCGCAACAAAGGTAATGAACCACAAATAAGGGAAGGTAATTTTAAGCATGAAGCTCGCCAGCTCAAATTTAGGTGCTGCTGGCCCATCATTAAGCCAATCAATAAACCAACCCGCCCCAAAAAGCGCCGTTACCGCTCCGGAACCTAATACACCAATAATGGTAACAATGGAGACAATCACCCCAAGGGTACCTGCCGCCTTGGCGATCAGCTCTCGCGTCTTATTCATGTCACCAGCAGCATGATACTCCGTCAAAACAGGAACAAAGGCTTGAGAAAATGCACCCTCTGCAAATAAACGGCGAAGGAAGTTAGGGATCTTATTGGCAAAGAAGAAGACATCGGCACTAGCACCTGCCCCCATGAGGTTCGCAACCACCACATCACGGACCAACCCTAGAACACGGGAAACTAAAGTCATCGCACTGACGATCATGCCCGACTTGAGTAGACGTTTACTCACAAAAACCTCGAATGCAGTCTAATAGATAAAATTGCCCTCACTCTAATGCAAGAATGTCAGGAAGAGAGCAGATTAGTATTAGCAATGAAAAAAAAATACTGATAGAATCCCCGCCATCTTAACCGTGAAGGCCTTTGTTATCCAAAATTTGTTTGGTTTCGACGGGTTTTTGCACAAATCATTTGACATTAAAGCGTAAATGAGGGATATTCCTCGCCCTTAAAATGTCACCGAACTTAAAGTTTTTGGGAGTTAGACCCTTGGCAAATAGTAAATCTGCTAAGAAGCGCGCTATCCAAGCTGAGAAACGTCGTCAGCACAACGCTAGCCGTCGTTCAATGATGCGCACTTACATGAAGAAAACTGTTGCTGCTATCGAAGCAGGCGACAAAGCTGCTGCAACTGAAGCATTTGCTACAGTTACACCAATCCTAGACCGTATGGCAACTAAAGGCCTTATTCACAAGAATAAAGCAGCTCGTCATAAGTCTCGTTTCGCTGCTGCTATCAAAGCTCTTTAATAGAGTATTGATAACTCAGTGAAGAAAAAACCGGCTAATGCCGGTTTTTTTATATCGAATTAAATAAAGGCTTTCATTGTGAAAGCCTTTTTTATGATTACATCTCGCTGCAGTACATGCTATGAAGCAGTTTTATCATCTCTTTTACTTCATTACTGCTTAGCGTGTAATACACCGTTTGCGCTTCCTTACGCGTGATAACTAGTCCGTCGCGGCGCAACCAAGCCAAATGTTGTGAAAGTGCAGATTGGCTTAATTCCAATTTGCTACACAACTCACCTACCGACAACTCATCATTATGCAGTAAACATAAAATCTGCAATCGTCTTTCATTTGCCATCGCCTTTAACAGCACCACTGCTTTGGCTGAGTTTTTTTCCATTTCTTGTAGGTCCATCGGCAAATACCCCCGGGATAACCTAACTTCTACAACTTGCAAGCTAAAACGAATAGTCCAATAGTTATTTTATAAATTGAAACATATTCTTTCCGATAGTAATCATTTCTAAACCATAAGAAAAGTTATCACTTAAACAATTTTGAAAAATTAGCATCACAAACATTTTTCACGGCAGGATGTTGGATCATTCGCTCAGCAAAAATGACATAGTACTCTTCTTTTATCTCATCAATATGACCGATTAACTGTAGGGGTAAATCGCTCTCAACTTCTGTCATATATAACGAGGGGGCGAGAAAAATTGCATCGTGGTGATAACGAGCAAAGGCTTTCATTAAAGCGACGTCATCAAACTCTCCTAAAATATTCGCTTGTAGGCCTTGGCGATCAAACCACTCTAATACTTTACGTCCCATAGCGGTGCGACTGCCAGGGATCAGCAGTTTCCTCTGTTCAAGCACGTTAGGAAAAGTTACATCTTCGACACTCCCCGTACAGAAAAAACTCATATTGCACTCTCCGAGTTTTTTACTGTAGAGGCCCGGACTTTGACTGGAGTCCACAGGACAGTCAGATAGGATCATATCCAGTTTATGTTGAGCAAGTTGCTCAAGAAGCATTTCGTGGGTGGATTCAAAACAACGTAAATGAATACTGTTATCTTCAGGAACGGTTGTCATTAGTATTTTACTAACCAACCTTTTTGATAAGGCATCAGCCACACCGACATCAAACAACAAGTTAGAACGCTGGCTGTAATTCACGATATCCAACATCTCATAACTCAATCCAAACATTCGGTCAGCATATTTAAAGACCAATTGGCCAAGCTCTGTTGGCTCTACACTGCGCCCATTCCGCTTGGTTAACTTGCCATCCATACGCTCTTCCAGTGCTTTTATCTGACCTGTTACCGTTTGAGGAGTGAGGAACAAAGCATCGGCAGCCTTCGTTACAGAACCTTGCTTACACACCATCCAAAAATAATAAAGATGGTTATAATTTAAATGAGACATGATACTTACCTTGTTTCAGCCTTTCCTTTAATCACTACATTCGATATAACCGAATTATTCGTAAAATTTCACTATTTTTTTCGAAATTTAAACATCAAATATGACAGTGGCGTTACCAAGTTTCAGTAATAATCAGAGGTTTTAAACAATTTGCAAGCTCAAATTGAGAACCAAAGCACACACCAATTATCCTAATAAATTCAATGCATTAAACATTATGTAAAAACCTAATTACAGCTAAAAGTGCGCCCTATCAATAAAATCTACTTTATGACAGCACTCTGTAATATTACTGAAATATTTCCTCCCTAATATCGGCCTCAGTTTCAACTACAGACCAATACAGTAAGAAAACGGTCAACGGAGAAAGTTATGATGAACCAAGCTACTACTACAGCAGCTCCAGTGTCGAGCACGACACGTTGGCTGCGCTGGGCTAACTTGGCATTCATGTTGTATTTGCTGCTTCTAGCAGTATCTATGGTAGGCAGTGGATTTAAATGGGCGACAGGTGATCAAGCTAAAGTATTATTTGAGTTCGCCGCTCACCCAGTTGCGGGCCTAATGATCGGTCTCGTCGCAACGGCTCTTATTCAGTCTTCTAGTACTGTTACATCAATTATCGTCGGTCTGGTTGCTGGTGGCCTACCTGTAGAAACCGCAATTCCGATGGTAATGGGTGCCAATATTGGTACCACTGTAACCAACACGCTCGTTTCTCTGGGTCACGTGCGCTGCAAAGAAGAGTTTAAGCGTGCTTTTGCCAGTGCCACAATCCACGACTTCTTCAATCTATTAGCTGTAGTTATCTTCCTACCGTTAGAGATGATGTTTGGCATCCTTGAAAAAGCTTCACACTGGTTGGTTTCTCCACTACTCGCAACTGGTGATATGAGCATTAAAGGGTTTAACTTCATTAAACCTATCACTAAGCCAGTTGTAAGTGCGATCAAAGAGCCACTAGCAACGTTTGGCGACACCATCGGCGGTGTATTGCTTATCCTACTCGGTATCGCGACTATTTTTGTTGCAATCACTGTGATGGGTAAGCTAATGAAGAGCCTTATGGTTGGCCGAGCTCGTGAAATCCTGAAAAACGCAATCGGACGTGGTCCAATCCATGGCATCGCATCAGGCTCTATCGTAACGGTTTTGGTTCAGTCTTCATCAACAACGACTAGCTTGATGGTACCACTTGTAGGTTCGGGTGTACTGAAAGTGCGTGACATCTACCCATTCACTTTGGGCGCAAACATCGGCACGTGTATTACTGCCCTGTTAGCAGCTACCGCAGTTTCTGGTGAGTTTGCAGTATTTGCACTACAAATTGCCTTGGTTCACTTAGTCTTTAATATTCTAGCCACCGTATTTATCTTTGGTATTCCGTTCCTACGTGAGATTCCAGTGAAAGGCTCTGAATTGATTTCTGAGCTGGCAATCAAGAATAAAGCAGTTGTTGCTGGTTATCTCGTTGCTGTGTTCTTGGTTATGCCAGGTACGATTCTAGCGCTAACCGTTTAGTCGTAAATCCATCGATGACAGCAAGGGCTTACATAGTAAGCCCTTTTTTTATTCTGTTTATCCCGCTGGTTAATGACAAAGATAAAAAAAGCTGCACTAGGCAGCTTTTCGTTTTGTTCTTATTTTAGATTAAACCGAGAATGGATACTTAATCGCTTCGTGACATTCATACCCTTCTACCCAGAAGTCATCAAGCGTTACCCAAGTTTCTAGATCTTCTAATGAGGTAATTTTAGGGTTGATATGGAATGTTGCAGGTGACAACGGCTCACGTTTAAGCTGTACATCTCGCATCAACTCCAGCTGATCTTCGTAGATGTGGGCATTGACGATTTTGTGATAGGCCATTCCCGCTTTCTTACCGGTAATTTGCGCCATAATTGCCAAGAATACATAAACCTGAACCATATTGAAGTTCAGACCAAGCGGCACATCACACGAACGCTGGGTACTATTTAAGTACAGGGTATCACCTAGCAAAGAGAAATGATGGCTGTACATACAAGGACGCAAGCATCCCATATGGAACTCACCGGGGTTGTAGAAATTAAGGATCTCACCACGGTCATCTACACCACGAGTTAAGTCATCAACAATTTTACGTAACTGGTCAATATGGCCACCATCAGGCTTAGCCCAAGCACGCCCCTGAACACCATAAACACGCCCCATATCGTCTTCACCCTTACGATATGGGTTATTCAACCAAGCGTCGTTTAAGTTCGCATTCGCATCCCACGTTTTGGTTCCAAGTTTACGAAAATCTTCAGCGTTGTCATAACCCCGAATGTAACCCAGTAACTCAGCAACTGCGGCTTTCCAAAAACTCTTACGTGTGGTCACTAGCGGGAACTGATTGTTACCAACATCATAGGTTAGATCCGCATTGACTACGGTCAGGCAACGCTTGCCTGTACGTTCATTTTCTACCCATACACCTTGGTCAACAATTCGCTGACAGAGTTCGAGATACTGTTTCACACCAATTCCTTACTTAACTGCTTGCTTGGTTTCTGAATCTGAATAGTGGCCGCGTTTGTATGCCCAAATCATCATTAAGATGCCAATGATCACCATCGGCAGCGATAGAATTTGTCCCATAGAAATAAATCCACCGAACAATCCTAAATGCGCATCCGGTTCACGAACATACTCAACCAAGAAACGGAATGTACCATATCCTGCTAGGAATAACCCAGATACCGAACCCAACGGACGAGGCTTTTTGATAAACCAGTTAAGAATAAAGAACAGTACGATACCTTCTAAAAGCATTTCGTATAGCTGAGATGGATGACGTGGCAAAGGTCCACCATTTGGGAATACAAACGCCCAAGGCACGTCCGTGACGCGTCCCCATAGCTCACTGTTCATAAAGTTACCTAAGCGTCCCATACCAAGACCAAACGGAACTAATGGCGCGATAAAGTCAGCCACACCAAAGAAAGTTCGACCATTCTTATAGGCATACCAGAACATTGCCGTGATCACACCAAGTAAACCACCGTGGAATGACATTCCACCCGTCCACACTTTGAATAGGTACAAAGGGTCGGCAAGAAACAGGTTAAAGTTATAAAAAAGGACGTAACCAACACGGCCACCAATGACCACCCCAAGGAATCCAGCGAAAAGTAAGTCCGATACCTGCTCACGGGTCCAACCACTGCCAGGCTTATCAGCACGTCGGTTTGCCAACCACAATGCGAAAACAAAACCAACCAAATACATCAGACCATACCAGCGTACAGACACTGGCCCGATGGAGAACAGTACTGGGTCTATATTGGGGAATTCAAGGTATCCTTGAGACATACGTAATACTCTTTATAGTGTCGATTAATTAGGTGAGAGTGCTTTATAGCAGCATAGTTCCTGCTACAAATAGCAAAAATACAGCAAAAATTTTCTTTAATTGTTTTGTCGGCATTGTCGTCGCCAATTTCGCACCGACTTTCGTGGTTAATATTGATGTCGAAGCGATAGCAATCAGTGCGGGAAGATAAACATATCCAAGGCTGTAAGGCGGTAAATTTTCAACCTGATATCCATGAAGGATAAAGCCCAGCATCCCCGAAATAGCAATGACCAATCCACAAACAGAGGAAGAACCAACAGCGCGGCGCATTTCAACGCCATGGCGATTAAGATAAGGTACAGAGAGTGAGCCACCACCAATACCAGCTAAGCTGGAAATAACACCGATCCCAGTGCCACTGAGTAATGTCTTCCAGATCCCTGGTAGTCTTCGTTGCGTTTCCGAGCGAATAGTTAACAGCATTTGCATTGCAAGAAACAGCACAATCACAGCAAAGACCTTAGGTAAATATTGCCCAGGGATCAGTTCAGCCAGATTCGCTCCCACAAATGCCCCGACTAGCACGCCGGGCATCAACCACTTGATGACAAACATATCGACATTGCCCAATTTTAGATGGTTGAGAGCAGAAGAGCCCGAGGTTGCAATGATGGTTGCGAGAGAGGTAGCCAAAGCAATATGCATGGTAATGTCAGGCTCAATACCTGATTTTGGTAATAAGAAAAGCAACGCAGGTACCACCATCAAGCCACCGCCAATGCCAAGCAGACCAGCCAATACCCCTACGACAGCCCCTAACAACAATAACAGCGCTAATAACCCTATCGTCACCTAAAAACCTATTTCTTACCTGCGCGAATGAAGCCCGCAAAGCCCTTATCTTCGAGAAATGCCTGCATCATAGCATAGATATTTTGGCCATACGGCTGCTTTAATGCTTCATAAGCTAACTGCTTCAGCTCTTCTGCTTCAGTGTGACGTAAAAGGTATTTAACCTTGGCGACATTCGATGTATTCATACTCAAACTGCGATAACCAAGGCCAATTAGCAATAAAGCACCAATAGGATCACCAGCTAACTCACCACAGATGCATACAGGCAAATCCAATTGCTGACAGCTTTGATGAATATGAGCCAACGCCATGATCACAGAAGGATGCAATGACTCATATACATCAGAAACCCGAGAATTATTGCGATCAACGGCGAGCAAGTATTGAGTTAGGTCATTGGTACCTACCGATACAAAGTCAATTTTCTTTGAGATCAGCGGCAATAAATAAAGCATGGAAGGGACTTCAATCATGACCCCTATCGGGGGCATGACAATACGTTCATCCAACGCTACCACTTCTTGATAGGCTTGATGGATCAACATGATGGCATCGTCAAGTTCTTGAGTTGCAGACACCATTGGCAGCAAAATGCTCAAGTTATTATGCTCTGCGCTCGCTCTAAGCATGGCTCTAAGCTGCATCAAAAAAATATCAGGATGATCGAGAGTAAAACGAATGCCTCGCCAACCAAGGAAAGGATTGTCCTCTTCAATCGGTAGGTACGGCAGCGCTTTATCACCACCGACATCCAACGTCCGCATAACAACACGTTTGTTAGGATAGGCACGCAGTACCGCCTGATACTGTTGTGTTTGCTCTTCTTCTGAAGGAAAACGATGTTGAAGTAAGAAAGAGATCTCGGTGCGGTACAACCCGACTCCATCAACACCTTCATTAATGGCAATGTTGGTATCAGCGCTCAAACCAGCATTAAGCAGCACTTCAATTCGTTCACCATCTTTGGTGCACGCAGGCTTTTCAATGCGGCGGTTAACCAACCGAGCAAGCTCTCGCTCTTCGTTAGCCAGAGCCCGATATTCTTTCAGTAATTGTTTATTTGGTGAAACCAGAATTTTACCGGAATAACCATCCACAACCCCTGTCCGGCCGTTAATCCCTTTCAAGTTGAGGTTAACGCCCATGATCGCAGGAATACCTAACGCCCTCGATAAAATTGCCGCATGTGAATTGGCCGCCCCCTCCAGTGAAATAACAGCAAGCAACATCTCTTTAGGTACTGATGCCAGCAACGACGCGGTTAACTCACGCACTACCATGATCACCGGGCGCTCAAAAACCTGCTGCTCTTTTTCGGTGTTGTGGAGGAAAAAAAGTAATCGCTGCCCAAGCTCTCGAATGTCTTGCGCTCTTTCTCGTAGATAAACATCAGACATTCGGGCGAAGCGGTTTGAATACGCCTCGACTACCTGACGTAAGGCCCAATCAGCGCGATCGCCTTTTTGGATCTTCGCTTTCAGATCTTTGCGCAGCATTGGATCGTTGAGTAGGTGGGTAAAGAGATCGAAAATCGCCAGCGCATCTTTATTTATCTCACTGTCGAGCTTTTTACGCATCCGGCGAAAATCATTCAATGCTTCTTCGATCGCAAGAAGCAACCATTCTTGTTCTTGTTCGACGTTTAAGGTTGATGCCGGCGAAACTTGCGAAAGATCGGGTTGCGTGTCATCCCACCAAAATTCCCCGATAGCGACCCCAGGAGAAGCAGGAATACCTTTAATGGCCTGTTGTTTCTTCTCTAATCGCCATAAGCCTTGTGTTTGGGCATGAGCAATGATCACCGCAAGCTGCGCTGCAAGCGTCACTAGGAATGACTCTTCCATCTCGTCAAATTGACGGGGCTCTTTTTGCTGAACAACTAAAACGCCTAAGACTTGTTTTCGGTAGATGATTGGCGTTGCGAGAAAGCTTTGGTAAACCTCTTCACCAAGCTCAGAGAAATATTTGTAATGAGGATGTTTGGACGCTTCAGCTAAGTTGAGTGGTTCTGCCGTCCTTTTTACTAAGCCGACCAAACCTTCATTAAAGCCAATGCAAATTTTATCACCTTTGAACCGAAGACCTTGCGTTGCCATAAGCTCAAGACGATGCATTTCTTCATTAGCAAAATAGACGGTGCAGCACTCCGTGTTCATCGCACTGCACGTTTGCTTAACTAAAATTTCCAGCGCCAAATGTACCTCTTCGACTTTGGAAACTTGTTCAACTATTTCCCTTAGTTGAGAAAGCATGTCTATCCTCTTCGGTGTTTACGTTTACCTTTTGTTCTGCGTTCTTTAAAGGGCATTGCCATTGAGGCAAACTCTTTCATCGCTCGACGATAAACATCGCGTTTAAAAGAAACCACTTGTCTTACTGGGTACCAGTAGCTGACCCAACGCCAGCCATCGAATTCAGGGGAACTCCCACGCTGCATGTTTATTCTAGACTCATCACAATCTAAGCGAAGGAGAAACCATTTCTGTTTTTGGCCGATACAAACAGGTTTGGAATCCCACCGGACCAAACGCTTAGGTAACTTATAGCGTAACCAATGCCGGCTGGTCGCGATGATCTTGACGTCTTTTTTCGTCAGTCCCACCTCTTCATATAACTCCCTAAACATGGCCTGTTCAGGGGTTTCCCCATCATCAATTCCCCCTTGAGGAAACTGCCATGAGTGTTGTCCGTATCGTTTTGCCCAGAAGACCTGACCATGGTTGTTACAAATTACAATTCCCACATTTAAGCGGTAACCATCGCCATCTATCACTGGCCAACCTCTATTAATATCTTCAATTACCGTGATTTTTCCACATATCCCCAATCGGAGCAAACTTACTAATGTGATTAAAGCAGTATTTATGGGTGATTCCTGAGTATTTTGGATAACTTTCACCCAATCACGATATTATCAACACACAGTTGAGACCTAGGCCACATTTATTCACCTTTTCTGTGCATAACTATGTGAAGAATCCGTTTTATAGTGATCATTTCATCACCAACACCATTACCACAACTGAAAAAAAAGCATACCAATAAAACAAAATACCAATACAAAACAACAAGATAAAACCAAGAAACATCAAATAACAATGCTGTATTTATGGTTGTTTATAACCGTTATCTCAGATCGGTCAAAGATCCATCAAGTCTCAATTTATCCACACTCAAAGGAGATATTTTAGTTAACTGAACGATACACCACTAAAATTTAAACCTTTAAACTACTGTAAATAGATCCAGATAGTAATTTTTTATGGTTTAAAATCCAGAGACTGTGGATAACCATTGGAGAGATGATCTTTTAATCAAAATGATCACAAAACAAACTTCTCGAAAATTCCCGTTCTCAGTTACAATATGTTTTTACTTTTATCGCTTTAGAATCATGAAACCAGAACCTCAATCAGAACAAGAACTGCTAGCACGAGCACAAGAAATTGCAGGAATGAACTTTGCAGAGTTAGCAAGTGAAGCTGGCATGACAGTTCCACCGGATCTAAAGCGCGATAAAGGTTGGGTCGGTCAACTGCTGGAATGGCATCTTGGTGCAACGGCAGGCAGCAAACCACAACAAGATTTCGAACAGCTCGGAATTGAACTAAAAACCATACCGATTAGCTACACAGGTAAACCTCTAGAAACCACATTTGTGTGTGTCGCTCCATTAATTGGGGTTCATGGTTTAACCTGGGAACAGAGCCATGTACGCAATAAACTTTCACGCGTACTTTGGATTCCTGTCGAAGGAGAGCGCGAAATCCCACTCAGCCAGCGTCATGTTGGCTCTCCGCTTATTTGGTCCCCCAATGAAGAAGAAGAACGGCAGTTAAAAAATGACTGGGAAGAACTGATGGAATTGATCGTTTTAGGCAAAGTAGAGCAGATCTGCGCTCGTCATGGCGAAGTACTACAATTAAGGCCAAAAGCTGCCAACAGTAGAGTCAAAACAGAGGCGTACGGCGCTAGCGGTAAGCCCATAAAAACCCTGCCCCGCGGCTTTTATTTGAGAACACAATTTACCTCTCACATTCTCGAAAAGTACTTTGTCTAATGGGTTATCAAAGGGATCTCTTCATCGCTGTAGCCATCGAGCTCTTGGTTACCAAATTCATCATAGGTATTGTGTAAACGTAAGTAAGCTTTTTCCACTCCCAGCTTGATCAATTCTTCTTTCACTAACTCCAATGAGTCAAAATGCAAAGGTTCATCATCAACTTTTACTGGCTCCAACTTGTGCTTGTACTCCACCGCAACCAAATACTGCTGCAGATCTGAACAACCAATGATAAAAACTTTCGGTGGTTGATAAGAGTCCTTATGATGACCATGAATCCATTTATTTAATTGAGTCTTTTGCATAACTTACCTCCATCACAAAAGTGTAGTTAAACAAGGATAATTTGCGAGAAGCCGAAATAACGGGTTCTTTTCTATGATACTGACATCACATATAGTGAGATCATTAAAACGTCAGAGAAGGAAACTCAATGCAATACACTAAATTGCCGCATTCCAGCCTTGAAGTCAGCAAGATCTGCCTAGGAACGATGACTTATGGTGAACAAAACGATCAACAAGACGCCTTTAATCAGCTCGATTACGCCGTCGATCACGGTGTGAACTTCATTGATACTGCCGAAATGTATCCAGTACCTCCAAAAGCAAAAACTCAAGGATCAACGGAAAGCTATCTTGGCCGCTGGCTTGAAAAATCGGGTAAGCGAGAAAAAGTGGTACTCGCAACAAAAGTCGCAGGACCACGTAACCTTCCTTACATTCGCGACAATATGAGCTTAGATCGACGCAATATTCACCTAGCACTCGATGACAGCTTAAAACGTCTAAAGACTGACTATATCGATCTCTATCAGTTACATTGGCCACAAAGGGAAACCAACTGTTTTGGTCAACTTAACTATTCTTATCCAAGTACACAGGAAGAAGTAACGCTGATCGAAACACTTGAAGCTCTCGCTGAGTTAGTCAGAGCAGGAAAGATTCGTTACATTGGTGTTTCAAACGAAACCCCTTGGGGAGTCATGACGTTACTTCGATTAGCAGAGAAGCATGAGTTACCTCGGATCGTTTCGATTCAAAATCCCTACAATCTACTTAACCGAAGTTTTGAAGTCGGTTTATCTGAAATAAGTCACTATGAGGGCGTTCAGCTTCTTGCCTACTCTCCCCTCGCCTTCGGTTGCTTAAGCGGAAAATATCTTCACGGTGCAAAGCCTGAAGGGGCACGCTGTACGAGGTGGGAACGCTTTGCTCGCTACTTCACACCACAAGGAATAAAAGCAACAGAAGCTTATGTTCAATTGGCACGAGAACACGGGATAGATCCTGCTCAAATGGCATTGGCTTTCGTCAACAAACGACCATTTGTTGCTGCAAATATTATTGGAGCGACGAACCTTGAGCAGCTCAAAATGAACATAGAAAGTATTGATGTGACACTAAGTGATGAGTTATTGACTGGCATACAAGAAATTGGAACCACATACTCCAACCCTTGCCCATAAATAGTGAAGGGCTAGCGACGCATCACTAGCCCTTTTGATTACGTTATTATTCGCGCACTTAACACTCGACGAAGGTGACGAATACGACGTTCCGCTTTCACAGCATCAGGTTCAGAGTGTCCAATTGTACGACCATCTTGCTCTAACCCGATGTCACGTAATAGGTGCGCGTTGTACCAAGGCAAATCATGTGCACTGCGGCGTACTTTTCGTTTCCATTCTCTCTCTTCACGACGTAAGTCGGCTTTAACCAGCATAGTGGCAAGTGTTAAATATACAGAATGACGCATGGTATTTCTCCAGTTACATTGAGACTGGGAAAAGTTCAGCATAAAGGCAAAAAGGTGTCCGATATTTTTAATATGCTGCCTTTTCCGCAGCCTATTAAAAATTAAGAGGTGCGGACTAATTAATTTGCTTGGTGGTCTGTTTTCGAGCAGCGCTCATCATGCAGCCATTAAAATCCTTGGCTGTAGATTTCGCGGGATCGATAGAGACGCAAACAGTTTGAATGAAAGTGAAATGATTCATTGTGCGCCTCCTAAGCAGTTAATTAATCCTAATGGGATGTGTTGTGTGGAGCTGTTGCTCACGGTTAAATTCTATTCAAACGGGTTAATAATTCAACCCATTGTTAACAAATATTTCTAAAACAAATAAATAAACCAAAAACCATAAAAGCAAACAGAAAATTATAAGATATTCTATAGCGAAATATTTAATCAGCGACACTTTGCTCCAAAACAAAAAGCCACGCAATGGATTGCGTGGCTTTTTTTTCGATTAAATACAGCAAATTATATCGCGTTATCAGAGATCAAGTTGTGCTTGTTCAACAAACGATACATCGTTGCACGGGAAACACCCAATTCTTTTGCCGCCATCGACACTTGGCCAGAATGCGATTCAAGAACTAATAGCAATGCATCTCGCTCACTGCGCTCACGGATACTCTTAAGGCTGCGCTTGCCATCACTGCGTTTTGGCAAATCAAGATGTGGCTCATCAAGCATCACAGTATCAGACATCAGCACGACACGCTTGATCTGGTTCATGAGCTCACGAACGTTTCCTGGCCAATGATAACGAGTCAGAGCACGTGTTGCTTCTTCAGTAAAACTGCGAGCTTGTGCGTTGTACTCTTTAGAATATTCTTGCAGGAAGTGACGAGCTAGAATAGCAATATCACCCGCACGCTCTTTCAAGCTAGGCACATTAATACGCAAAACGTTAATGTAGTGATAAAGCTCTTCATTGAAATCACCATCAATTAGGGCTTTTTCAATATCGGCAGAGTTTGCCGCTAGGATCCGTACATCAACTTCTTTACGGCCGTTTACCGTTTCTACCGTACCCTCTTGAAGGAAACGTAATAGATTAAGTTGCTGAGACTTAGGCAGTGTCAAAATATCGTTGAGTAGTATGGTACCACCGTCTGCACGCTCCAGAATGGATACTTGCGTATCGTCTTCACGGTTAATACCGAACAAATCACACTCTAAACGACGCTCCGACATTGCACGACAGTTGACAGAAATGAATTCTTTCTGAGCACGTGCAGATGTTTTATGTACAGCGCGTGCAACCGTTTCTTTACCCGTGCCACTTTCACCATAAATGAGGATGCTAACGTCTGTTGGCCCAATACGTTTAATTTGATCACGTAGACGTTTCATCGGAATTGAATCACCGATAAGGCCCATGTCATTCATGTTGCCGTAATGTGGCCACACTTTCTTCTCTAGCTTAAGCATACCTAACTGGTGACCAATAGTGCTTAGTAGCTGGGCATCAGGAATTGGCGCAGTGAAGAAATCGATACAAAAGTTCACAATGAACTGACAAATTGTATCTGAGCTAAGCTGAGATTCACGGATAAACGCTAACCAACGAACTTGTTTGTGGTTACTAACCAGATTTGCAATACCATTTAGACTAAATTCGTCATGGCTAAGATCCACAATACCAATACACGGACCTGTCTCTGAGAAAAGTGCATCAGCCTTACGCAAATCGGCACATTGCGTACAACGCCAGCCCACCTGCTCTAATACAGAAAGCCACGGCTCGTAGGTACCGCCAACGACAATAAGAGAACCAGGGACAGAATCCATCCGGAATTGACTACCCATTCAACTTGTTCCTTTTATTAATGATTTTATCTACAGTGCGACACTAGGCACATGAAACTAGGCCGTTACATTATCGAGACTAGGCAAAAAGATCTGTCTCAATATTAAGACTAGCGTCCAATTAATGAATTTACCAATCATTTATGAGACACCGATTCACTCACAGAATGAAACGCCGTTCAAGAACTAAGAATGGCAACATTTGACCTACAAAATCAATACAAAATTAGTTGCGATAAGTCATTGAGTATAAAGATTAATCTGTACAAAAAAAGGCCACCAAATGGTGACCTTTTTACCGCACGTAGGACTAGTCCTATGCTTGAGGACGCATCGCTGGGAACAGGATAACGTCACGAATGGTGTGCGTGTTAGTCAGTAGCATAACCAGACGGTCGATACCGATACCTTGACCAGCTGTTGGCGGTAGACCGTGCTCTAGTGCAGTGATGTAGTCTGCATCGTAGAACATGGCTTCGTCATCACCAGACTCTTTCGCTTCAACCTGTGCTTTAAAGCGTGCGTCTTGGTCTTCTGCATCGTTAAGCTCAGAGAAGCCGTTCGCTACTTCACGGCCACCGATGAAGAATTCAAAGCGGTCAGTGAAGAACGGGTTGTCATCGCTACGACGAGCCAATGGAGAGATATCTGCTGGGTAACCCGTGATGAACGTTGGCTGCATTAGCTTAGGTTCAGCAGTTTCACCAAAGATCTCTTCAAGAAGCTGACCACATGTCCAGAAAGGTTCTACTTCAACGTGAACAGATTTCGCGATAGAAACCATTAGGTCACGGTTTTGAATGTCTTCTTCTGTTAGCGCTTGGATTTGCGCGTGGTCTGGGTTGTAGTGTTTGATAGCTTCAAACATGCTCATACGAGTGTAAGTGCCGCCAAACTCAACCGTATCATCACCGTAAGGCATTGACGTTGAACCTAGAACTTCGAGAGCAACTGAGCTTAGTAGTTCTTCAGTTAGGTCCATCAGATCTTTGTAGTCCGCGTACGCCATGTAGAATTCCATCATTGTGAATTCTGGGTTGTGACGAGGGGAAAGACCTTCGTTACGGAAGTTACGGTTGATTTCGAATACGCGATCGAAACCACCAACCACTAGACGCTTCAGGTATAGCTCAGGTGCGATACGTAGGTACATTGGCATGTCTAGTGCGTTGTGGTGCGTGATGAATGGACGCGCACTCGCACCACCAGGGATAACGTGCATCATTGGCGTTTCAACTTCCATGAACTGTTTAGTGATCATGAAGTTACGGATTGCAGACATTACTTTAGAACGTACTACGAACGCTTGACGAGAATCTTCGTTAACAATTAGGTCAACGTAACGTTGACGGTAACGCATCTCTTGGTCAGTTAGACCGTGGAACTTCTCTGGTAGTGGACGAAGTGCTTTCGTTAGCAATTCGAACTCTTCCATGTTCACGTATAGGTCGCCTTTACCAGACTTGTGCAGTGCACCTTTCACACCGATGATGTCACCGATATCTAGACCTTGGTATTTTTCTTTAAGTACTTTTTGTACCGCTTTGTCAGCGTAAGCTTGAATACGGCCAGAAGTCTCTTGAATTACTAGGAATGGACCACGCTTAGCCATGATGCGACCAGCGATTGCAACAACGTGGTTAAGCTCTTCTAGCTCTTCCTTACTCTTTTCACCGAACTCTTTTTGAAGGTCGCCCGCGAGTGCGTCACGACGGAAGTCGTTTGGGTGGCCGTTTGCTTTACAGCTCTTTCGGATTTCATCCAGTTTAGCGCGGCGCTCAGCAATCAGCTTATTCTCTTCTGGTGTAGAGACTTCTTGTACAGTTTCGTTTTGAACAGCATCAGTCATTTTCGATGTATCCTGTCGTTGGTCGGTGAAAAGCTTATAAACCTGATTTCAGGCTAGCTTCAATGAATTTATCCAGATCGCCATCAAGTACCGCTTGGGTATTGCGGTTTTCAACGCCGGTCCGTAGATCTTTAATGCGAGAGTCATCCAATACATAAGAACGGATCTGGCTACCCCAGCCGATGTCAGACTTAGCATCCTCATTGGCTTGCTTTTCTGCATTCTGCTTTTGTAGCTCAAGCTCGAATAGCTTCGCGCGAAGCTGTTTCATTGCTTGATCTTTGTTTTTATGTTGTGAACGATCATTTTGACACTGAACTACAGTGTTGGTTGGAAGGTGGGTAATACGTACCGCAGATTCCGTGGTGTTAACGTGCTGACCACCCGCGCCTGATGCACGGTATACGTCGATGCGTAGATCAGCAGGGTTAATATCGATATCAATGTTTTCATCAACCTCAGGGTAGATAAACGCAGAAGCAAATGAAGTATGACGACGACCACCGGAATCAAATGGCGATTTACGCACTAAGCGGTGAACGCCTGTTTCGGTACGTAACCAACCATAAGCGTATTCGCCAGAGATGCGGACTGTTGCTGACTTAAGGCCAGCCACTTCACCTTCAGAAACTTCGATCACCTCAGCTTTAAAGCCTTTCGCTTCAGCCCAGCGTAAATACATACGCAGCAACATTGAAGTCCAATCTTGTGCTTCAGTACCGCCGGAGCCTGCTTGCAAATCGATATAACAATCTGATGCGTCATGATCACCTGAGAACATACGGCGGAACTCCAGCTTCTCGAGCTTTTCTTCAAGTTCAACCAATTCTGGTTCGATTTCATCAAATGTTTCTTGATCTTCTTCTTCAACAGCAAGCTCTAAAAGGCCGTCAACGTCTTCAACGCCTTGCTCAAGTTGATCAATAGTTTCCACAACCGCTTCCAAAGATGCACGCTCTTTACCAAGCGCTTGGGCACGCTCAGGTTCATTCCACACATCAGGTTGTTCGAGTTCTGCGTTGACTTCTTCTAGACGCTCTTTCTTAGCGTCATAGTCAAAGGTACCCCCTCAGGACATTTGTGCGCTCAGACACGTCCTGAAGACGGTTTTTAATAGGATTGATTTCAAACATGTTTGCTCAACATTTTAGAATAGAATTTAACCGAGAAATTCTACTCAAAAATGTGACGAAGATACAGGAAAAATTGGCTTGAAAAATGGAAACAAAAAAGCCAGTGATGACCACTGGCTTTTCTATTTTGCGGAAGGTTCGTCTTTTACAACTATGCCGTTTCTTCTACAACAGGTTGCTCTACAGATTTTCCGACAAAAAACATACAGATAATTGCAGCCGTAGTTGGCAACAACCACCCCATTCCCACCTCAAACAAAGGCAGCATGTTGAATGCCGAAACATCAATACCAGCAACTTTCGCTGCATCGATCAATGCGAACAATAGCGATACTAAGATGACAACACGGTAAGCAACACGAGGGGTTGGCAATTTCTTACGTACAAAAGTCAGTGCAACTAATGCAATCGCAACCGGATACAACGCGAATAGCACAGGAACAGATAGAGAAATAAGCTGAGACAAGCCCACATTTGCAACAAATGCACATGCCACACCATTGATGATCACCCAAGTTTTGTATGACAACGGTGTCAATGAACTAAAGTAATCTGAACACGCCGATACCAAACCAATTGCTGTGGTCAAACACGCCAGTAATACGATAATAGAAAGAACAATTTGACCATAAGAGCCAAATAGCGCCTGTACGTAATGGCTTAAAATAACACCACCATTATCGGCTCCAGCGGCAACCGTCGAACTCGTTGCGCCTAGATAGAATAATGAAATGTACACAAACGCTAGACCTGCCGCTGCAATGCATGCAGCACTAATAAGGTATTTGGTGGTTGCAGCACGCTCGGTAATGCCCTTACTGCGCAGCGCATCAACCATCAGCACACCAAACATCAGAGATGCGAACGTATCCATGGTGTTGTAGCCTTCTAGGAAGCCTTTCTGCAACGGATGCGTTAAATATTCACCCTGAGCAGCTGCAATATCACCTTGCGGATTCAGAAATACTGCCAGAGCAAGAACAATCAAACCAACGAACAAAAGAGGCGTCAGCACTTTGCCAATCACATCAATAAGTTTGCCTTGGAACCAAGCAAACATCATTGCAACGACAAAGAATAAAATCGAGAACATCGTCAGATGAATTTGTTCCGCATGAGCGAAAAATGGCTTCACTGCCATTTCGTACGCAACTAGCCCAGTACGAGGAGCCGCGAATGCTGGACCAATAATAATGAAGATAAGCACGGCCATGGTCACTGCCGCACGTTTAGGCAGATCTTTGGTCATGTGTTCCCAACTGCCACCAGCCAGTGCAATGGCAATAATGGTGATAAGTGGAAGACCGACAGCGGTCAATAGAAAACCTGACATCGCCGGAAGCAAGCTTTCACCCGCAAGTTGTCCTGCTGATGGTGGGAAAATGATGTTACCGGCTCCCAAGAAAAACGCAAAAAGCATAAAGCCTACTGCGATGATATCTGTTAGTTTTAGCGTCTGTTTCACAGCTAACCCTTTTCTTATACTGATTGATGTTGTGTATGCTTGGATAGACGTAAAACGCCTTCCAATCTATAAAATTTAGGGGCGAATAATGACGAAATACTTATCCATGCGCAACTACCCCTTTAAAAACACTATATTAATTTACAAATACAACAAAATTGCAGTTCATTATGCTGCCTCACAAACAAACACCAGCTATTTAAACCATTCATTTAATAAAACAATTTAATCACAAGTAGAGCATTTAACTATACAAAACACTAACATTAGTTAAAGAACCTACAAAACTATCACCAAACAAAATAAACATGAAAAGTAGCACGCAAAAAACCAAAAGCTTTAGTTTCAAACAATTTAAAATTGATGGCGGTTGTTCAGGTATGCCAGTCAGTACCGATGGCGTGTTACTAGGCGCTTGGGTTGATATAAAACAGAGCCAGAATTTATTGGATATTGGGACGGGAACAGGGTTGTTGGCTTTAATGTGCGCGCAACGGAACCCAGAATTGCAGATTGAAGCGATTGATATTGAAGAAAATGCTTACCATGCCGCTGCAAATAACTTCAGAGCCAGTCCTTGGCATGAGCGTTTAACTCTACATTTTGGGGACATACTTGATACTCATTTCCCCCACCAATTCGATCGCATTGTCTGCAATCCACCTTACTTTAACTCCGGAGAACAAGCACAGTCTGTACAACGAGCGATAGCTAGACACACTGACCAGCTCCCCCACCATGATTTGCTCACTCGTTGCCAAAGCCTACTGACGCCAACCGGAACCGCCAGCTTTGTACTTCCTGTGACAGAAGGAGAACTCTTTTACCGACACGCATTAGGCTCAGGGTGGTTTCTTAAGCGTTTGTTATCTATCAAACCAACCGAAAAAAAACCCATCAATCGACTGTTGATCGAGTTGAGCCTAGCGCCATGTCAGCCAAGCGAGCGTCAATTACTCATCAGAGAAAACGGCCAATACAGCGCAGAGTTTATTCATCTGACGCAAGCCTTTTACCTTAAGATGTAAAATAAGGTGTGATCCGAATCACCGAACCCTCTATACTATGGCCCCTTATTTTTTGTCGTCTACTTACCCAGACTTGCCTTTCGGCTTGTGGAGATATCACAGTGATCAAAAATTTTGCTGAATTAGAATTAGATCCAAACTTGCTTCTCGCCATTGAAGAGATGGACTTCTCGCGTCCAACTCAAATCCAAGCGGAAGCCATTCCACAAGCACTGGATGGACGCGACATTTTAGCATCAGCACCAACAGGCACAGGGAAAACCGCCGCATTCGTACTGCCAGCTTTGCAGTTTCTGCAAGACTTTCCTCGTCGCAAACCGGGGCCTGCACGCGTTCTGATCTTAACACCGACTCGTGAGTTGGCGATGCAGGTTGCCGACCAAGCTCGTGCCCTCGCAAAGCATACCAAGCTCAACATTTTCACCATTACGGGTGGTGTACAGTATCAAGAGCACGCTGACATTCTCGCAACCACTCAAGACATCGTGGTCGCTACGCCAGGGCGATTAATGGAATACATTGAAGCCGAACGTTTTGATTGTCGTGCAATTGAGTGGCTGATCTTAGATGAGGCAGATCGTATGTTAGACATGGGCTTTGGCCCAACTGTCGATCGTCTTTCATCAGAATGTCGTTGGCGCAAACAAACCCTACTCTTCTCGGCCACACTCGAAGGAAAAGGGGTTGAAGGTTTTACAGCAGATCTCCTTAAAGAGCCTGCTGAAATCGATGCAGAACCTTCTCGCCGTGAACGTAAGAAAATCACCCAGTGGTACCACCGTGCAGACAGCATGGAGCACAAACTGGCACTACTTAAAACAATCCTTACCGAACAAGCGGAACGCTCTATTATTTTCCTAAAAACTCGTGAGCGTTTAGCAGAACTGCGAGTCGAATTAGAGAGAGCACAAATCCCATGTTCATGGATCCAAGGGGAAATGCCTCAGGATCGTCGTAATAATGCGATTAGCCGCTTCCGTGATGGTACCGTGAATGTCTTATTAGCGACCGATGTCGCTGCTCGTGGTATCGATTTACCTGATGTGAGCCACGTGATTAACTACGACATGCCACGCAGTGCGGATGTATATCTTCACCGTATCGGCCGAACCGCTCGCGCCGGCAAAAAAGGCAATGCCGTATCAATCGTTGAAGCACACGATCAGCCGATGATGGATCGCGTCGCTCGCTACGTCAAAGAAGAGATCAAAGAGCGATTCATCAAAGAGCTGCGCCCTCAGCATAAAAAACCAGTGTTTAAGAAGAAAAAGAAAAAAGACGACAAGAAAAAAACAACGGTAAAAGCAAAAGGCAAAAAGAAAGTAGCTAAGAAAAAATAACGTTTAAATAAACAAAAAATGCCGCTTCAATCGAAGCGGCATTTTTTATATCCGTTCTTTCTCGTTATCAGCATCTACTGATAACGAGAAAGCATTTTACTTTATATGGCTTGGTGTGAATTCGCCTTATACAAAGCCTTCATCACACCAAAGGCTGAGACGCAATTAGTGCTCACGAGTAGCACGGAACTCAACATCAGGGAAACGCTCTTGTGCCAAGTTCAGATTCACCATGGTTGGCGCGATGTAAGTTAAGTTATCACCACCATCCAATGCTAAATTAGTCTGGTTCTTACGTTGGAATTCATCCAATTTCTTCGCATCACCACACTCAACCCAACGGGCAGTAGCAACATTGACGCTTTCGTAGATCGCTTCTACGTTGTATTCCGCTTTAAGACGAGCCACAACCACATCAAACTGCAGCACACCAACAGCACCAACGATCAAATCATTGTTCTGCACCGGACGGAAAACCTGAACCGCCCCTTCTTCAGAAAGCTGAACTAAGCCTTTCAACAACTGTTTTTGCTTCAATGGATCTTTCAGACGGATACGACGGAACAATTCAGGCGCAAAGTTCGGGATACCCGCAAACTTAAGCGATTCACCTTGAGTAAAAGTATCGCCAATTTGAATGGTGCCGTGGTTATGCAGACCAATAATGTCACCCGCATACGCATTTTCAGCACGAGAACGGTCACCAGCCATAAAGGTTACTGCATCAGAAATGCTCACCTGTTTACCCAAACGAACATGATTCATTTTCATACCTTGGGTATAAGTGCCCGACACAATACGCATAAAGGCGATACGGTCACGGTGTTTAGGATCCATATTCGCTTGGATTTTGAAAACGAAGCCAGAGAATTTCTCTTCATTCGCTTCCACTTCACGTTCGTTCGCTTGACGAGCCATTGGCGCTGGCGCCCACTCAGTCAAGCCATCCAACATATGATCAACACCAAAGTTACCCAGTGCAGTACCAAAGTAAACTGGCGTCAATTCACCAGCTAGGAACAACTCTTGATCAAATTCAGGGCATGCACCAATCACCAATTCAAGCTCTTCACGCAGCTGCTCAGCCAGTTCAGTACCCACCGCTTCATCCAATTCTGGGTTATCTAAGCCTTTAACAATACGCTGATCTTGAATCGTATGACCTTGGCCTGTGGTGTAGAGAATGGTTTCATCACGGTGAATGTGATACACACCTTTAAACTCTTTACCACAACCAATTGGCCAAGTAATTGGAGCACAAGAGATATTTAGCTCACTTTCGACTTCATCCAATAATTCCATTGGGTCACGAATATCTCGGTCCAATTTGTTCATGAATGTTACGATTGGTGTGTCACGTAGACGAGTAACTTCCATCAGCTTACGTGTACGATCCTCAACACCTTTAGCCGCATCGATCACCATCAGACATGAGTCAACAGCTGTCAGCGTACGGTAAGTATCTTCTGAGAAATCTTCGTGTCCTGGGGTATCTAATAAGTTGACAAGGCACTCATTATAAGGAAACTGCATCACAGAAGTCGTTACCGAAATACCACGCTCTTTTTCCATTTCCATCCAGTCAGATTTGGCATGTTGGCTTGAGCCACGGCCCTTTACTGTACCGGCAGTCTGAATTGCGCGTCCGAATAACAGAACCTTTTCAGTAATGGTGGTTTTACCCGCATCCGGGTGAGAAATGATAGCGAAAGTACGACGTTTGCCGACTTCACCTAAAAACGCTGTATTTGACATGAAACTCGTCTTCTTTAGTCAGATAGGCAGGTTATTCTGCTCATGTAGCTGAGCGCCCCGTGCCATTCGATTCAAATTTGCGCGGTATTCTCGCTTATATTCCTCATGGGAGCAACTTTAGACCTGGCATTACAATGTTTTTTGCCGCTAACTGGCTAGAAATTAAAATCTCAATAAATATGAGCTATAACTAAAGGAGTAGATGGAAGCGAACCTAGCTATGCCAGAGACCAAGCAAATAAATTCACTCGCATTTCGACAAGCAAAAACCGTATTCCTAGTATCTGTGATACTCGGGCTGTGTTTTAGTTTGTATCACATTTTGGTCGACTTGCATCAAGAACAGCGCCGGATTGAAGAGCATTATCAGTTCAAACTATTGCAAAATTACTCCAATGCCAGCCAAGCTGCCTATCACCTTAATCAATTGCTTGCCGAACAAGTTGCGTCAACTTTGATGATGGATCAGGCCATCTATAACGTACGTATCATTGATGATTTTGGCGATATTTTAACTGAGCGAGAGCGCAGTATCTCGTTACAAAGTGGATTCACCCACATACTTTCAGGTTACCTCACCCCATCTGCTCCAACCTATACAACCGAGCTGCATCAACCCAACTCGAATGTCGTGGTTGGTACACTGAGCTTTTCGGTGAATGGAGCCAATATTGCGAAAGCGTTTATTTCCAAAACCAGTCAAATTCTCCTGTTTGACTTATTGAGAAATATATTACTGACCACTATTTTGCTGATTTTTTTCTATTACAAACTATCAAAGCCACTCGTTACTCTGATTGATTGGGTTCGTTCATTACAAAACCGTAAAGAAAACCTTCCACCACCGACACAAAATCAAGACGATGAAATCGGCCACCTAGCGACCACGTTTCATACATTATGGAAAGACAGAGAAGCGGCTGAGGCGAAACTCAACCAGCTTGCTTATTACGACTCTCTAACTGGCCTAGCAAACCGAAGCTTGCTACTGCAATCACTAGGAAAATCCATTGATTGCGCTAACAAAGACAACACCGTCGGCGCACTGTTTTATCTTGATCTAGACCGCTTTAAAACCATTAATGATTCATTAGGCCACACCATTGGTGACCATCTCATTCGAGCCATTGCGATGCGAATTGAAGCATGGTTAAAAGATGAATATATCGCAGCGCGCATTGGGGGGGACGAGTTTGCCATTCTGCTTCCTAACCTGCCACATGATAGCGTTAAAGAGGTTGCTCAGCAGTTACTTGCTCTTATCTCTAACCCTTATTCAATTGATGATCACCAACTCTATTGCACCGTCAGTGTCGGAATTTCTACCTATCCATTTGTGGGTTGCAACAACATCGATGTGCTGCGACAAGCCGATACTGCGCTTTACCGCGCTAAAGTCGCAGGCCGCAATAAATATATGTTTTATGAACCGGAAATGCAGGCGCAAGTTGACTCTTTTCTAGAAATAGAAAAAGGTCTGCATGAAGCCATCAGTAGAGATCAATTAGAGCTTTATTACCAACCGCAAGTTAATGAGAAACATCAGATCATTGGGGTCGAAGCCTTGATCCGTTGGAATCATCCTGAGAAAGGTTTATTACCACCGGGGGTATTTATGCCCATCGCCGAAGAAACGGGACAAATCCTGCAGATTGGTGATTGGATCATTGAACAAGCCTTTTACCAATACGCACAATGGAAAAATAAAGGAGTACTCCCTGATAGCTTCCGCCGTTTAGCCGTCAATATTAGCCCACTACAGTTTTCACAAAACGCTTTTGTCGACCAAATCCGTCAAGCACTCACCCAGTCAGGGATAGACGGAGAACATATTGAATTAGAGATCACCGAGAACCTTCTTTTAGAAAATGTGGAAGGAGCGATACAGAAGATGAAGCAGCTGAAAAATCACCAGCTCACGATCTCTATTGATGATTTTGGTACCGGCTACTCATCGCTGCGCTACCTGAAACACATGGATGCCGATGTTCTTAAAATTGATCGCTCTTTCGTTACCCAACTCCATATGGATGAAAGCGATCAAGCTATTGTCGACACCATCATCATGACTGCACGTCGTCTCAATATGGAAGTCATCGCAGAAGGGGTAGAAGATGAGTACGAGCTACAAGCTCTAAAAAATCTGGGGTGTGACCAGTTCCAAGGTTATTTGTTTGATAAACCTCTACCGGCTGAAGAGATTGAAAAACGCTTCAAGAATAACTATTACGTTATTACCCCAGTCGATGCACTACAAATTGGTCAGAAATAACAAGTCGACATGAAACCACTAGAAAAATAGATAACTCATGATGATCGCATCTTCTTTGCCTGATGCTGTTGGGTAGTAGTTGATGCGGCGGTCGACTTCATTAAAACCGTGCGATTCATAAAGATGATATGCGCCAACATTACTTTCTCGAACCTCTAACCATGCACTCTCAGCCTTCACGTTTTCACACAGGGTTAAAAACGCATCCATAAGATATTTACCATGCCCTTTGCCTTGCTCACTTGGTGCAACGGCAATATTCAGTAAGGTTACCTCACCGACAATATTCTGCGCATAGAAATAACCGACCAAAGCACCTTGATACAACAAGACATGATGACAGGCGCCTCGGCTATTAATGTCGTTGATCATCGTTTGTGACCAAGGGTGGCTATGTGCTTGAGTTTCTATATGAAAAACAGCTTCAGTATGTTCCGCCGCTAAAGGAAGTAATTGATAAGTCATAATGGATTATTGATACGCACAAATTTGCTGCCACAATGCCCGGCGCTGTTGATTATCGCCGTCAATTTTAACCAGCTCAGGAGAAACTAGTTTATTCGCTTGGATCTGGTCTGAGGCATCACAGCCTGCATACCAAACCCACTGCAAGTGATGCTCACCTAACTGTTCAATCTGTTCTGGAAAAATATGCAGTGCGTCGCTTAGGGTCAGTTGAATGCTTTTTAAAACCCGTTCAAACAACAATGCCGTCTCATTTTCAGGAAAAAAAGGAGACACCAATAAAAGTTTACAGGAGGCTTGCAAAGCAAACTTTTCGGCTTGGTAGCCTAGCAACCTTTCTGGGTGAGCGAGTTGATAACTCTGAATCCCCATTTCTTGCAAATATTGTAGCTCGTGCTGTGACATAGACGTGTCTTGACCAAAGAAAACCCAGCAATGCTACCAAATAAATGATTTAAAGTCAGAGGCATTATGAAACATTTGAAAAACCTATTACTGGGCATAGTTTTGGCCACACTCAGCAGCGCAAGCATGGCAGCAAAACAAGATGGTGACTGGACGTTAATCGCAGAAAAATTGGTAAATTACAAATCAGAAACCGATGTAGTTCGCCCTATTCCATTTTTAAAAGCGCGTAACTTTGGCCAAATTAAGCTCACTTGTACTCAAGGTACCGTGAGTTTACACAAGATTGTTGTGACCATGAGCGATGGCTCAACCAAGGAGCTCTCTTCAATGGGGACTTTGAGTAAAGGGATGTCAACTCGCGCATGGATTTTGCCTGGCAATGAAGACGCAAAGTTAAGAAAGCTGGAAATGACATACGATAGCTGGGGAAGCCAAACACTAAATGCCTTCGGTGTAGGTAAGAAAGCAAAAATCGAAGTCTGGGGCAAAAAACGCGAAAACGAATGATAAAAAGGGGTGTTTCACCCCTTTTTAATCTTGTTACAGCTCGCTAAATTCTGGGCTGAACGCAATCAGGCCTTGGCGGCCATCCAACTCACCATCACCCAAAGCGACGATCTGAAAAGCACCTTGAGGCACTTCCCACTGACAACGGATTTGATGTTGCTGTGCATCTTCAAAACCGAACCGACCATAATAAGCAGGATCGCCTAAAACAACACAGGCAGGATAACCAAACTCTTTTAGCGTTATCAAACCTTCTTTAATCAAGTCAGCACCAATCCCTTGATTTCGCGCCGATGCCTTAACAGCTAAAGGGGCAAGCCCTTGCCAGTTTAAATCTTCGCTTTCAAGTGTCACAGGGCTAAACATGACATGCCCAATGACTTCACCTTTATCACTGCATGCGACCAATGACAGCGTACGGTGGCCATTTTCGCGCAACTTCATCACTAGCTGAGCTTCCGCTTCTGTTGGGAAGGCATCTTTTAGCAAGCGATCGACGGCCAGAATATCAGCTGGCGCTTCAGTTCGTATAAGCATTTACAACCTCGTTTTGTGTTACTGGTGATTGTAACCCTTTATGAACGAAGTCTGCTAATTCATTTAAAAGAACCTGTAAAGGTTTCGGCAATAGATCAAGATCGACACTGTCCATCAAATTTTTGACTTCAAGACCAAGCTCTGTATCTCCCTCAATAGACAAGCGTCGTTGGAAGAACAAGGTGTCAGGGTCTTCTTTGCGGCCAGCGATCAACACTAAATCATTCAAATTCCCAGCAAAGCATACGTCTTCTTGCATTGGAGTATCTGCAACAACTAACTTTTCACCTTCGTAGCTGATATACCAACATAACTGCATATCTTTAACTTCAACCTTAAGCCATTTTCCTTCAAGGAATTCAAAATCCCCATCCTCTAAAGCTTCTTTGAAAATGCTTTTAAGTCCTTCTAATAAGGCTTTTTTTTGTACAGATTGCGGTAATAAGTGGACTGGAGATCGCAAAATTGATGCCGCATTTTGAACTAATTGAGTGCGAATCTTGTTAATCACGCGTGTTATCCGTTACTTTGTAAAAAGAATGGCCCATCATAAAGGATGTATGTGCTGCAATTCCTGTTATGCATCAATAAAACCGTCTGATGCCCGATATCCTTTTCTAACTTGGCAATCACAGTTATAGTAGTTCTCTACTATCAGCCCTATGAATGTATGAGCTCTTTGGAGACCCGGTAAAATATTAATGCCTTCGCAACAGTTACAGCATTGGTTTGCAAAATTAACGGCTAACAGCCCGTTTTTTTTCGCTGTTTTAGATAACCAGCACAACTATGCAATGGTGAACGAACGCTATTGTGATATCGCGGGACTTTCCTCTAAAGAACTTATCGGGATGAATGACGTCCAGATATTCGGCCAGCATTTTTATACTCATCTAAAGCCGTATTATGAGCGCGCCTTTAAAGGTGAACAGCTCGAAGCGGAAATCACATTAAGTGAGCTCGATCTTGAAACCAGCTTACACTTCTGTCTCGCGCCAATCGAAAGCGAACACGGTATTAAACAAGTCATTTTTCACGCCATCGATACCTCAGAAAAACAACTTTTAGTTCGTTCTCTTGATGAAGCGGAAAGCAAGTTTTCTACCCTTACCTCTCTATTACCAGACGGCTTATTATTAGTCGAAGACGACTGCATTATTTCTGCAAACCAATCTGCATCACGCTTGCTTGGGTTGGAAAGTGTTTCAGACCTTTTAGGTGAAGAACTCAGTACGCTTTTTATTGACGAAAAATCCAAAACGAGTTTTAACGCGAAGTTAAGTTTATTGCTGGCAGAGGCACCGTTAGTCTGTTTAACCGGGCCACGATGCGGCTTTGAGCGCAGAGTTCAGCTGAGTGCTGATGCAACCATTATTCTGGGTAGTACTTCTCAGATAGTGCTGATCCAAGACGCGGAAGAGACACCAAAGCACTTATCAGGATACAAACAGGATGACAGCCATTTAGACTCACTAACAGGGTTATACAACCGTTTTGGTTTCACCAAACGACTGGAGCAATTGATCCACAACGAAACGCCGTTGATCATGCTTTACCTAGACATTGATAACTTCAAAAACATCAATGACTCACTCGGTCACCACATTGGTGACAAAGTCATTAAAGAAGTTTCATCTCGCTTAAAGCGCCTTCTGCCACAGCAAGCCGTACTTGGTCATTTAGGAGGCGATGAATTCGGCCTCATTTTGCCAGAGCCAGACAATAACCGCATGGCAGAAATGATGGCAGATCGAATCATTTCTCTTATAAATCAACCTTTTGATCTTCACCACTTTAGTAAACGCTTGGCTTGTTCCATTGGTAGTGTGGCTTATCCGGGAGATGGTAACGATGCACGTATTTTGCTACAAAATGCAGATACTGCCATGTATGAGGCCAAAGATCGTGGGCGTAACCGCCTGATCAAATTTAACGACCAAATGAACAAAGAAGCGCGCATGCGTTTATGGTTGGAGATCGAACTGCAAAAAGCGTTGCAGCAAAATGGATTGGAAGTCTGGTACCAACCTAAGGTCAACGCTCGTGATTTCAGTATTAACGGAGCGGAAGCCCTGATCCGCTGGAAACATCCAGTGGAAGGTTACATCAGTCCGGGCGCATTTATCCCGGTTGCTGAACGTGCAGGTTTAATTGAGCATTTAGGCCGCGTTGTCATGCGCGAAGTATTTTCTACCGTCAAACGCTGGAAGCTACAAGGGATCTTACCAGGTCGCGTCGCCATCAATTTATCTCCGGAACAATTTGGTAATCCTAAGCTCATCGATTACATGGAGAAGTTACTGCGCAGTACCGAACTTGACCCAGCCTGCATTACATTTGAACTGACTGAAAGTGCCGTAATGAGTGACAGTGAGCATACGCTACAAATGCTTAACGCGATTAAGAAACTTGGCTTCTCTCTTTCCATCGATGACTTTGGTACTGGTTATTCCTCGTTGTCTTATCTGGCTCGCTTCCCTATCGATGAACTCAAAATAGATCGCGCCTTCATTACCGATATCGATACACTGCCTAAACAGGTGACCGTCATCGAAAACATCATCAACTTAGGTAAATCTCTAAACCTAACCGTGGTTGCTGAAGGGGTTGAAACTCCTCAACAGGCAACGCTGCTTTCAAACCTTCAATGTCATTCTATTCAAGGCTTTCATTTCTATCGTCCTCAACCAAAACAAGAAGTGGAAGAATTATTCATTCAAAACCGACGCCACAAAAACTAACCCCTTGAGGGTAATTTCGAGTTAACTCACACAAACCTGCCTTACATCAATTCTGCCATTCATATTTCTTCATAAAATACGGAACAATTTTCTAAGCAAACACCTGCAATTCAAATAAGCAGTGCCAGCTTGTACGTACTGTCCTTACTTGAACTAACAGCAATAATAATTGGTAATGAGCGATGGAACTCCTATGCCCAGCAGGTAACCTACCTGCGCTAAAGACTGCAATCGACTGTGGTGCCGATGCGGTTTATATCGGCTTTAAAGATGACACCAATGCACGTCATTTTGCTGGTCTAAACTTCACTGGCAAGAAGTTAGATAAGGCAGTGCAATATGTTCATGATAAACATAAAAAAATTCATGTAGCCCTCAACACTTTTGCCCATCCAAACGGGTTCAATCGCTGGACTGAAGCGGTTGATCGCGCTGCCGACATTGGTGTGGATGCCCTGATTATCGCGGACATTGCAGTATTAGATTATGCTGCCAATAAATACCCTGATCTTGAGCTGCACCTTTCCGTACAAGCTTCCGCGACCAATGTAGCTGCCATCGACTTCTACCAACAGAACTTCAATGTAAAGCGCGTCGTATTGCCTCGGGTTTTATCAATCCATCAAGTCAAACAGCTGTCGCGTAACATCACCAGTGATGTTGAGCTGGAGGTGTTTGCTTTTGGTAGTTTGTGTATTATGTCGGAAGGTCGTTGCTATCTTTCATCATATATGACTGGCGAGTCACCCAATACTGTTGGCGCTTGTTCCCCTGCAAAATATGTACGCTGGCAAGAAACGGCTGATGGCTTAGAATCACGTTTGAATAACATTTTAATTGACCGTTACAGTGCTGGTGAAAACGCGGGCTACCCAACGTTATGCAAAGGCCGTTTCGAAGCCGAAATTGAAGGTGAGAAAAAACGCTACCATGCACTGGAAGAGCCAACCAGCTTAAACACTCTTTCGATGTTACCAGAACTGTTTGCAGCAAACGTTGCTTCAGTAAAAATCGAAGGTCGCCAGCGCAGTCCGGCTTACGTAGAGCAAGTCACGCGTACATGGCGCGCAGCGATAGATCGCTATCAAGCAAATCCAGAAGCTTACCAAGTGGAAGCAACTTGGGACGCCGCATTAGCAAACGTATCTGAAGGCACGCAAACCACTCTTGGTGCTTACCATCGTAAATGGCAGTAGAGGTTAAGATGGATAATTCAATGAAATACGCACTTGGCCCACTGCTTTACTTTTGGCCAAAACAAGATGTAGAGGCATTTTACGAACAAGCAAAATCGAGCTCAGCAGACATCATCTATCTCGGTGAGACTGTTTGTTCAAAGCGTCGTGAGATGAAGCCTGCGCACTGGTTTGAAATTGCAAAAGAACTGTCCGCGTCTGGCAAACAGGTCGTGCTATCGACCATGGCTTTATTAGAAGCCCCCAGCGAAGTGAACGTCATGAAGAAATACATCGACAACGGCGACTTTGCCATCGAAGCAAACGATGTATCAGCCGTTCAATTAGCTTCTGAACATAAAGTCCCATTCGTTGTTGGTCCTGCGGTAAATACTTACAACGCACACACCTTGAACTTATTTCTTAAACAAGGAATGGTTCGCTGGTGCATGCCAGTAGAGCTGTCACGTGAATGGTTAAGCAACGTTTTAACTCAATGCGATGAGCTCGGGATCCGCAATAAGTTTGAAGTTGAAGTATTCAGCCATGGTTATCTACCACTCGCCTATTCTGCCCGATGTTTTACTGCTCGCGCTGAAAACCGAGCGAAAGACGATTGCGAAACCTGTTGTATTAAATACCAAACCGGTATTCAGGTCAGCAGTCAAGAGGGTCAGGAAGTCTTTAACCTCAATGGCATTCAAACCCAGTCGGGGTACTGCTATAACCTCATTAATGATCTTCCAAGCATGGAAGGATTGGTTGATGTGGTTCGTTTAAGCCCATTGGGCATCAGCACCTTCTCTGAGCTGGATCATTTCCGCTCAAATGAGAAAGGGACTAACCCAGGAAAGATCCAAGATCGCCAATGTAACGGCTATTGGCACCAACTTGCCGGTCTAGAAGTGAAAAACATCTAAGCACTTCTCACTGATTTCAAAGTAAAAAAGCGAGGCATTAGCCTCGCTTTTTGTTTCTATTTATCAATTAAGACGCTTGAATGCTTGGCTCAGCAGGGCTTTCATCGTGTAACTTCTTAATATCACGCCACAGCATACTCATTACGACCAAGCTCAACGCAATATTTGATAGCGGGAACGCAATCCAAATCCCCGTAATACCCCATAGCCTCGGCAGAATAAATAAGAATGGTAGCTGAATGACCATATTCCCAATCGTCACAAACATTGCTTTACTGCCCTTGTTTACCGATTGGTAATACGCCGCCGCAACAACCAGAAATCCATCGAGGAATAAAGCAAACATGTGCAGGCGAATCCCCACGACAGTACTTTCAATCAGCTGCTGATCTGAATGGTTGAATACTGATACAAACTGATACGGAAAAGCGTTCATCAAAAGTACAAACGCAACCCCACCTAATACCGCGGTCCCCATTGCAATATTCAGTAGTTTACGAATATTTTCTCGGTTACGAGCACCATGGTTATAGCTCACCAAAGGCTGCATGCCATTCGCAATGCCTTCTGCGATAAGGTAATAAACTGTAACGATGTAGCCCAAAATGGCATAGGCACCAATTAGCAATACACTGCCATATTGCGCAAATAAGCTGTTGTGTAGTGCGACCATCATTGAGCCATAGGCATACATAAAGAAGCTCGATGTACCAATCATCATAATTTTAGGCACAACATTGAACTGCATCTTTAAATCATATCTTGATAAGCGCATCTTGGCTTTAGCGCTAAAGAAATAGCTCACACCAAGGACAGTCACCACCATCTGTGCTAATGCCGTTGCGATCGCCGCTCCAGTAAGTTCCCAATCAAGCCAAGCAATAAAGAGGTAATCCAACACGATGTTAATCACCGCACCAACGACCATCAGCAAGGTTGCCAAGTTCGGACTGTCATCATTGCGTAACAAAAAAGGGACAGCAATCGAACCTAATGAGAATACACATGCCACAATAAGAATATGCAGATACTGCAAACCTAACTCATACACACGACCTTCTGCGCCCTGCCAACGGATAAAGTCATCCGCAAAGAAAAACAAGGTCGTCGCGACTAATGGCATCAAGGCGACTAACAAAAGTAGTCCCGTCGAGAGGATGCGTTTCGCCCCTTCGGTATCTTGTTCCCCCTGCTTTATCGACGCCAAGGCACCAGTACCGACACCCACCATCATACCGATGCCGAGAATTGAGCCGATGATCGGCCACGCCACGTTGATCCCCGCTAATCCATCAGCACCAACATAACGACCAATAAAAATGCCATCTACGACTTGGTATAAGCCGTTCACCAGCATGGCTGCAACGGTCGGAATTGTGTATTTCCAAAACTGTTTGTAAATAGAGTTTTGCATGACTGTCACCAATAGTTAGCAAGGCTAACTAAATAAATAAATAAATAAGTAATATATTTAGTTTCCGAGCGCTTTATCCAGTAGCGCTTTCAACTGTTGGGCTTCTTGTTGATCAAGTTTATGCATTAGCTGGTGAGAAATGTCTTTGTAGACCACTTGTTCCAGCGACATTTCTTTTATGACTTCTTTAGTCAGTAGTACACGCTTTGAACGAGCATCTTCACTACAAGCAATGCGCTTCACCAAGCCTTTTTTCTCTAAACGAACCACCATATTTGAAGCCGAAGGCTTCGTCACTTGAAGCTCCTCAGCCAAATCGGTAATTCGAACGCCTTCAGGGAATTGCTGGATCACTCGTAAGTAGTCAAACTCATTAAAGCTCAAACTTGAAAGCGGGTCTTCCTTTGCATAAACACGCCATGCCTTGGCACAGAAGCGTTCCAAATCAATTAAGCTTTTTTCCAATGCCATTATGTTTTGCTCATTTAGTTAGCAAGGCTAACTATTTTAATATTCCCTGACGAAAAGGCAATAAAAAACCGCTTATTCAAAGCGGTTTTTATCATTAACTTAGTTGGGCTGTTCTTCTTTTTGCTTAGCTTTTGCTAATCGCTCAGCCTTAACTTGATTGTAAATGCGGCTCAATTCTAAAAACGAATAACGATGTTCTACATAATCAAAAACGTTAAACGAAATGGCTAATTTGTATAACGAAACAGCACCTGCATAGTCGCCCTGTTTTTGATAACGTTTAGCCAAATAAAAGTAAGCTTCTGTCAGGCGTTGCGCTAACAAGGTATTGTCTCGAGTACCTTGCAAAATGGCTTTAAAAGCTTTGTCTTCGCTCACTTCACCTAACGTTAAAGCCACAAGAACCCAACCCCATTGTTCGTCACGTGCTTGATAACTGGTCAAGAGCTCATGGTGTGCAACTTCTACATCTTGTTCCGATCTGATGATGTACATCCAAAGTGCCCGAAACGGATCACTTGGGTCTTCATCATAATGACGTTGGATATCTTCCAGCGCCAATTCAATACGGTCACCATAATACAGTGCAATGGCTCGATTTCGTGCTGCGTAAGAGTTACTAGGGTCCAACTCTAATGTCGAATCAAACGCCTCATAAGCAGCATCAAATTCCCCGACTTGGGTGAAGTAAACACCAAGCAAGTTAAACAGATCAGGTTGTGCTGGGTTGAGCGACAGTGACTGATTGTAATCCAGTCTCGCTAAATCACGTAAACCTACGCTGTCGTAATAATTACCACGCTCATAAAGCATCTTCGCACGAATATCATTCGGAAGATCAGCACGACGCAATAGCTGACTTAAACGCGCAATCTGCACTTCTTGTTGCACACTTGCCTGTAAAGGCACTGCCATTGGAGGATACAGCCATTGTTCTTCTTTATCGAAAGTGGATGCACAGCCTGCAGTGATGAGTAGAGAAAGTGTCAACGTAGCGGTTTGAAACCATTTCACAAATAAAAACTCCTGTTAGCCATAACGATGACTATTAATCCGCATTAAAAAAGGGAGCGTATTGCTCCCTTTATAGCATGCTTTTAGCTTAATAGGCGAATAAAGCCTAAAAGCTATAGCTTGTGCGATTATTCTGCGGCAGGTGCTGCATCATCTTGAGCTGGTTCTGCAGGCTTTTCTACTGCTTCTTTCATGCTCAGACGTACACGGCCTTGACGGTCGATCTCAAGAACTTTAACTTGAACTTCTTGGCCTTCAGTTAGGTAATCTGACACTTTCTCAACGCGCTTGTCAGCAATTTGAGAGATATGTACTAGACCATCTTTACCAGGAAGAACCGTTACGAATGCACCAAAGTCCGCTAGACGTGCAACTTTACCAGTGTAGATACGACCTACTTCAACTTCAGCAGTGATCTCTTCGATGCGGCGGATAGCTTCTTTCGCTGCAGCGCCTTCAGTTGCTGCAATCTTGATAGTACCGTCGTCTTCGATTTCGATAGTTGTACCCGTCTCTTCCGTTAGAGCACGGATAACTGCACCACCTTTACCGATAACATCTTTGATCTTCTCTGCGCTGATCTTCATTGTGTGAATGCGAGGAGCGAATTCAGAGATGTCTTCACGAGCACCAGAGATAGCTTCATCCATTACAGATAGGATGTGCTTACGTGCACCTTGAGCTTGGTTAAGCGCAATTTGCATGATCTCTTTAGTGATACCTTCGATCTTGATGTCCATTTGAAGTGCAGTGATACCCGTGTTAGTACCCGCTACTTTAAAGTCCATATCACCTAGGTGGTCTTCGTCACCAAGGATGTCAGAAAGAACAACGAAATCGTCGCCTTCTTTAACAAG
The DNA here is from genome assembly GCF_040869035.1 of Vibrio sp. NTOU-M3. Classification (NCBI taxonomy): domain Bacteria; kingdom Pseudomonadati; phylum Pseudomonadota; class Gammaproteobacteria; order Vibrionales; family Vibrionaceae; genus Vibrio; species Vibrio sp. NTOU-M3. The sequence goes on along the minus strand of NZ_CP162100.1, from coordinate 559,508 downwards.
ACCCATTGCGATACCCGCAACAGAAGACTTGATTGGCACGCCTGCATCCATAAGAGCAAGAGAAGTACCACATACAGAAGCCATTGAAGATGAACCGTTAGATTCAGTGATTTCCGATACAACACGTACTGTGTATGGGAACTCATCAACAGAAGGCATTACTGCTGCGATACCGCGTTTAGCCAGTTTACCGTGACCGATTTCGCGACGCTTAGGAGAACCTACAAAACCAGTTTCACCTACACAGTATGGAGGGAAGTTGTAGTGTAGTAGGAAGTGATCTTTACGCTCACCCGTTAGTTCGTCGATGATTTGAGCGTCACGCTGCGTACCTAGAGTCGCAGTTACTAGCGCCTGAGTTTCACCACGAGTAAATAGTGAAGAACCGTGAGTACGTGGAAGAACACCAGTACGTACGTCAAGCGCACGAACCATGTCTTTTTCACGACCGTCGATACGTGGGTTACCCGCGATGATGCTGCGACGTACAACTGTCTTCTCTAGATCGTGGAAGATAGTGTGGATTTCTTTTGTGTTTGCTTCTGGATCTTCAGCAAGCAGCACTTCGTTAACTTCCGCAGCGATCTCATGAATACGGTCGTAACGAGCCATCTTCTCAGTGATTTGGTAAGCTTCTACAAGCTTAGCTTCTGCAAGTTCAGCGATCTTAGTGTTAAGTGCTGTGTTCTCTTCAGGAGCCACCCAATCCCAAGCTGGAGTAGCAACTTCAGCTTTGAATTCGTTGATTGCTTTGATAACAGCTTGTTGTTGGTCGTGACCGTAAACAACTGCTGATAGCATCTCTTCTTCAGTTAGGTTATCAGCTTCTGACTCAACCATTAGTACTGCAGATTCAGTACCAGCAACCACTAGGTCTAGCTTAGACGTTTCTAGTTCTGTGTTGCTTGGGTTAAGTACTAGTTGACCGTCGATGTGACCAACACGTGCAGCACCGATAGGACCGTTGAACGGAATACCAGAGATAGCAAGCGCTGCTGAAGTACCAATCATCGTTACGATATCAGGTTGAACATCTGGGTTCACAGATACTACCGTTGCGATAACTTGTACTTCGTTTTTGAATGCATCTGGGAAAAGTGGACGGATTGGACGGTCGATTAGACGAGCAGTCAGTGTTTCACCTTCAGAAGGACGACCTTCACGCTTGAAGAAGCCACCAGGAATTTTACCTGCAGCGTAAGTACGCTCTTGGTAGTTAACCGTTAGAGGGAAGAAGTCTTGACCTTCAACCGCTTCTTTTTTACCAACTACAGAAACGAATACTGCTGTATCGTCCATAGTAACCATAACTGCAGCCGTAGCTTGACGTGCGATAACGCCAGTTTCTAGAGTAACTGTGTGGTTACCGTACTGGAACGTTTTAACAACTGGTTTTTCGAACATTGTTATTCCTTGTTTCCGAGCGCATCAAAAGATTTGCTCAGAGAGTATTGATTGATACTCAAGGCATTACAAATCGCGACTAGTAAAAATGAACTGGGATTATATGGAGTTCATTTTGAATAGTCGCGACCTTTTGGTCGACGTGGTTGACTGTAATGCACTGAGTCATTATGTAGAAAATCCCTAGTAGGGATTTTTGCCGTGCGTAGTATAACGGTATAAAAGTGATTTGGCTAAGCTATAGCAATCAAAATAAGTAACGGGCAACAAAAAAGGGGCATAAAGCCCCTTTTCTGACAAACTGCTATGCAGTCGCTAATTAGCGACGTAGACCTAGACGTTTGATTAGGTCTTGGTAACGAGAAAGGTTTTTACCTTTCAAGTAGTCAAGAAGCTTACGACGGCGAGAAACCATACGTAGCAGACCACGACGGCTGTGGTGATCGCCTTTGTGTGCTTTAAAGTGACCTTGTAGGTGGTTGATAGAAGCTGTAAGTAGAGCTACTTGAACTTCTGGTGAACCAGTATCGCCTTCACCTTGAGCGTATTCTGCAACGATTGCTGCTTTAGTTTCTGCATTCAGAGACATAATTCTCTCCTAATAAGAGTAGGTTTAACATTGTGCCAGCCAATCTCTGATTCAGCCGACACGAGGAGCGCGAATTATAGGGGATGTATAAAGGTTAGGCAATAGCTATTTTGGCAAGCAACCATTCCGTTGTTGCCCTTTTCTGATACACTTAGCCACATCAAACCTACCTATTTGAATAAACAGGATTCTCTATGAAAATCGGCATCATTGGTGCAATGGAGCAAGAAGTTTCCATTCTTAAACAAGCAATTGAAAACCGTAAAGAAGTTAGCAAAGCGGGTTGTACTTACTTCTCAGGTCAGATCAACGGTGTTGAGATTGTGTTACTTCAATCAGGTATTGGTAAAGTCGCAGCCGCAGTAGGTACAACCATTTTGTTGGATGAGTACCAACCTGACGTCGTGATCAACACCGGTTCAGCAGGCGGCTTTGATGCTAGCCTAAACGTGGGTGATGTTGTCATCTCAACCGAAGTTCGCCACCACGATGCTGATGTCACTGAATTTGGCTATGAAATTGGTCAAATGGCGCAGCAACCAGCCGCATTCGTCGCAGATGAAAAGCTGATGGATGTTGCAGAAAAAGCACTGGCACAAATGGAAGATACGCACGCAGTACGTGGCCTAATTTGTACGGGTGATGCATTCATTGCGAGCGCAGAACGCCAAGCGTTCATTCGTAAAAACTTCCCTTCTGTCGTTGCAGTCGAGATGGAAGCATCAGCGATTGCTCAGACTTGTCACCAATTCAAAGTCCCATTTGTTGTGGTACGTGCTATCTCTGACGTAGCTGATAAAGAAGCCGGTATGAGCTTCGATGAATTCTTACCATTAGCCGCGAAGAGTTCATCTGAGATGGTCATTAAAATGGTTGAACTGCTTAAGTAATCAAAAACACGCAGAATCATGGAAGAACTATTCAATCAACTCTACGCCAATGGCGCGCTCCTCGTCTTATGGGGCGCGCTGTTCATTCATTTAATTCTCCCTTTCCCACGGGAAGCGCACCCAGCCATCCTATGGCATAAGTTTGCAGAGCAGTTAGCAAACAAAGTTAATACCAATCATCATTACTCACAGAGTATGATTTCCGGCACTTTAGCTTGGTTATTAATGATCATCCCGATGTGGATAGTACTCATTGCTCTCAAGCCCTTAGTTTGGGAACCGCATTTATTTGAATTAGCGTTATTGCTTTTGGCTATCGATTGGCGCAATACCGACAAATTCACCAACCAGTTTATTCAAGCGCTTGCAAAAGAAGATAAGCAACATGCGAAGCAGCTTATCACGCCACTGATAAACCGCTCGACACAGCCACTGTCTCTGCTTGGTTTGGGCAAAGCTGGTGCTGAAACACTGATTATGTCTTATGGCCGCAATGTAATATGCGTATTGTTTTGGTATGGCATTGCCGGTGGAATTGGGGCGTTTCTCTACCGCATGAATGTTGAGTTGGCTCGTGCTTGGTCTCCATCACGAAAAGCATTCCTTCCATTCGGCCTTCCTGTCGTAAGAGCTGTTGCCATACTGGATTTAATTCCACTTCGATTATTTGCTCTGATGATCGCAATTGGCCAACGTACCAAAGAAGTATTTCAGCTCTTAAAACAGCAAGCCGCTACATGGCCTCTGCCGGGCCCTTCATGGTTATTGATTTCCGTGGGAGCCAAACTCGAATTGTCCCTTGGCGGTCCGGCAATGTACGATGGGTATAAAGCCGTACGAGCCAAACTTGGGGGGAGGATTGCGCCTGCTGCGCTGCATATTGCGCAGGTTCAAAAGCTATTAGCGTGGCGCATGTTTGCATGGATAGTTCTTCAAAGCTTAATCATGGGCTTTATTTATCAAGGAATTTAGATGTTTCGCATTATCCCTCTGTGTTGCCTACTGTTGGCGACTTCCGTTTTTGCCAAACCCGCCCAACGAGTAATAAGCCTTGCACCCCACGCGACTGAGCTCGCATATGCGGCAGGATTAGGCGATAAATTAATCGCCGTCAGTGAGCACAGTGATTACCCCGAGCAAGCAAAACACCTTGAAAAAGTGGCTAACTATCAAGGTATAAAAATTGAGCGAATTATTGCGCTGCAACCAGATCTAGTCATAGCTTGGCCTGCGGGGAATCCAGAAAAAGAACTCTCGAAACTAAAACAATTCGGACTCAACATCTATTACTCGCAGACAGGCTCGCTAGAAGGCATCGCTCGCAGCATTGAGCAACTTGGCCAATACGCTGAACAGCCAGAAATTGCCCAACAAAAAGCCTTTGAGTTTCGCCAGCAACTTAATCAGATGTCCCAACAATACAGGACCACAAAGCCAGTTCGCTATTTCTATCAATTGAGTGAAAGTCCCATCATTACTCTAGCTCAAGGCAAATGGCCGAGTGAGGTGTTTTCATTTTGTGGCGGCGTGAACGTCTTTGAATCTAGCGCAATTCCCTACCCACAAGTTGGACAAGAGCAAGTCTTATTAGCAAACCCCGAGGTCATTTTCACTTCTGAGCACGCAATCAGAAATGGCAATATGTGGCAAAAATGGGATAAACAACTCGATGCAATAAAAAATCAGCATATTTGGAGTCTCAATTCTGACTGGCTAAACCGCCCAACACCTCGAACATTAAAGGCCATCAAAGAGGTTTGTGAACATTTTGAAAGCATTCGCCAAAAACGGTAACGTTTTCGTTTGAGATACCGTACAATCCGGCATCAGTGGTTAGTTAACAAGTCAATCAAGAGAAATCAGTAACATGGATTCCATGCTGCTTTATATTATCGATTTATTCGGTACGGCCGTTTTTGCTGTCTCCGGCGTTTTACTCGCAGGTCGTTTAAAAATGGACCCATTCGGTGTCGCAGTATTGGGGAGCGTTACCGCAATAGGAGGCGGAACCATTCGTGATATGTCACTTGGTGCCACTCCTGTATTCTGGATTAAAGATACAAACTATCTCTGGGTCATTTTGATCACCTGCTTACTCACTATGTTAATTGTTCGACGCCCAAAACGACTTGCTTGGTGGATATTGCCCGTTTGCGATGCGATTGGATTAGCTGTTTTCGTCGGTATTGGGGTCGAGAAAGCAATGCGTTACCAAGATTCAGCCTTGGTTGCCATCATCATGGGTGTTATCACTGGATGTGGTGGCGGGATCATTCGTGATGTGCTCGCTCGCGAAGTGCCGATGGTATTGAGAAGTGAAGTCTACGCAACAGCATGTATTATTGGCGGTATTTTTCATACAACCGCACTTGCAATGGGCTACCACAGTCAAAATGCATTCTTAGCTGGCATTCTTTCGACATTGCTGATCCGTTTAGGGGCAATTCGCTGGCACTTATCATTACCGACATTTGCATTGAATAAATAGCCCCCAGAAAACAAAAAGGTCACCTAGGTGACCTTTTTTAATCTTCAATCTTTATAGATTATTTCTGTACTCGACGAAGCACTTCTTTTAGTAAGTCGAAATCATTAGCGAGATCTTCAGACAGCAATTCCATCGCAGCATGTTTCGCTAACGGTGCAGGAAGCTCGATGTCTGATTCCAAGATTTCATCCACCACTTCTTTAAACTTCGCTGGGTGCGCAGTACATAGGAACAGACCAGTTTCGCCTTCTTGGAGCTGCTCTTCCAGTACACGGTAAGCAATGGCACCGTGCGGCTCGCATAGGTAGCCGAGTGAGTATAGGTCTTTCACTGATTGTGCACTTTGCTCATCAGAAACCGCACCTTTACCTAGCGTCTCTAAGCCCCACTCTTTGACACGGCATAGCTCTTCAATACGAGGCCAGTTATTTGGCTGGCTCACATCCATTGCATTCGATGTTGTTGCAACCGTTGGTTTTGGCTCCCACTTACCTGTTTCGAGGTAGCGTGGCACAGTATCATTAGCGTTAGTCGCAGCAATGAAGCGCTTGATAGGTAGACCGAGCGATTTTGCCAACAGACCTGCAGTTAGGTTACCAAAGTTACCGCTTGGTACTGACACCACTAGGTTTTCACGCTCTTGCTTGCTCATTTGCGCAGCAGCTTCAAAGTAGTAACAGATTTGCGCCATCAAACGGCTAATGTTAATTGAGTTTGCAGAGTTAAGACCGATCTCTTCGCGCAGTGCAGCATCATCAAAGGCTTGCTTAACAAGTGCCTGACAAGCATCGAAGTCGCCATCGATCGCTACGGTGTGAATGTTCTTACCAAGCGTACAGAATAGCTTTTCTTGCAGTGGGCTGATCTTACCTTTCGGGTAAAGGATCACCACATTAATGTCTTCCATACCGTAGAAAGCGTGCGCAACGGCTGCGCCAGTATCGCCAGAAGTCGCAGTCAGAATGGTGATCTTGCCACCGTTAGAAACAGCAGCAAGAGATTGCGCCATGAAGCGGCCGCCAAAGTCTTTAAACGCAAGGGTTGGACCATGGAAAAGCTCTAGTGCGTAAACGCCACCTTTGACTTGGTTGATTGGTGCTGGGAATTGGAATGCAGCATCAACCATGGCGTTAACTTGCTCTTCTGCCAGTTCATCACCAATCAGTGCTGATAGGATCTTGGTGCTACGAGAGACAAAATCTTCTGCCAGTAGCGCATCAACGTCTTCAAATTTTGGTAATTCCGATGGGAAAAATAGACCTTGATTACGGCCTAGCCCTTGGCGTACAGCTTGGCCAAAGGAAACTTGTTCATCATTTTCTTTTATATTGTAAAGCTTCATAGCTCACTTCCTGTCATTTTCGAACCTTGTTTATCTAAACGACAAACATGGACGAATCCTTCTTCATTTTGTACATAATTTTGTTCTAACCAGCGCGCGACACGCTCGGCGACATCTTTCTCTTTGCAAATACTGAACAGTGTCGGACCACTGCCAGAAATACCGGTTGCTAATGCTCCAGCAGATGCTGCGTATTGACGTGCATTGGCAAAACCAGGAAGCAGTTTCTCACGATATGGTTCTGCGATCACGTCTTTGATCATTTTGGCCGCCAACTCTGGTTGACCGGAATGGCACGCATGAATAAAGCCGGCCAAATGACGACCATGAGCAATCACATCTTGGCGTCGATATTGAGAGGGTAGTATCGAGCGAGCTTCTGCCGTTGACACTTTAATTCCCGGATACGCCATAACCCAATACCATTCATCGAAACAAGGCACTTCTTGGCTGATGATCCCCAGCTCTTCCAGCATTAACTGCAAACCGCCAAGGTAACAAGGGGCAACATTATCATAGTGAACTCCCCCTGAAATTTGCCCTTCCATTTCCCCCATAAGCGCCAACAACTCCATTTCAGAGAGTGGTTCATTATGGAAACGGTTAAGTGCATCTAAGGCAGCAACAATGGAGCACGCACTGGAACCAAGGCCTGAGCCAATCGGCATATTCTTCTCAAGTGTTAATTCAACAGCCTTGAGATCAACGCCTTTTTTATCTAGCTCGCGAGCAAACACTCGCCAGCAATCGTACACAATATTCTCTTTAGGGTTTTGTGGCAGTTTATCGACAAAGCTCCCTGCCGTTTTAAGAGAAAATGGTTCCGCCCCTGAGCGAACCATAACGCGATCACCCAATAAGGTGCCGTCAATTGGGGACACAGCCGCCCCCAACACATCAAAACCTACGCTAACATTACCAATTGAAGCTGGAGCGTAAACGACAACATTCATCTCACTGTCCATCAAATTAAACTCCTAACTTCCAACCGAGTGTACGCATGACATCCGCAAATACACCTGCAGCCGTTACTTCTGTACCAGCACCGTAACCACGTAATACCAAAGGAATAGGCTGATAGTAACGACTGTAGAATGCCAGCGCATTTTCACCATCTTTGATCTTGTACATTGGGTCATTTTCATCAACTGCAGCGATGCGTACTTTGCACTTACCATCTAAGATTTCACCAACGTAGCGTAGAACTTTGCCTTGTTTCGCCGCTTCTTCAACTTGCTGTTTAAAGTAAGCATCCGCTTCTGGTAGGCGAGTCATAAACTCTTCAATGCTACCTGAGTCATCAAAACCTGGCGGCAATGCCTGATCCACTTCAACGTCTTCAAGCTCTAAGTTCATGCCAGCTTCACGAGCAAGGATCAGTAGCTTACGCGCAACATCCATACCGGACAGATCATCACGTGGATCAGGTTCGGTAAAGCCATTTTCTTTGGCGATATTCGTCGCCTCACTCAAAGTCATGCCTTCATCTAACTTGCCAAAGATATAAGAAAGCGAGCCAGACAAAATACCGTTAAATTTCTCTAACTCATCTCCGGCAGAGATAAGGTTTTGCAGGTTTTCAATTACAGGAAGGCCAGCGCCCACCGTGGTTTCATACATCAATTTACGACGTGAGCTACGTGCAACATCACGAAGCTGATGGTAATAAGACATGCTTGCTGTATTGGCTTTCTTGTTAGGCGTAACAACATGGAAACCAGCCGCTAAGAAATCAGCATATTGGTTGGCAATTCCTTCACTAGAAGTACAGTCCACCAGTACAGGGTTAATAATGTGATTGCGCTGAACCAGAGAGATAAGACGAGATAAGCTGAACTCTTCTGTCGCATCATTCATACGATCACGCCAGTGCTCAAGCGGAAGCCCTGCACTATCCAATAACAAGCCTTTACTGTTTGCTAGACCGCATACGCGTAAGATGATGCCTTTTTCAGCCAATTTCGTTTGTTGGCGTTGAATTTGATCCACCAACTCACCACCAACACCACCAACACCGACAACAAATACATCAAGGAAATGCTTCGAGTTAAATAGGTTTTCATGACATGCTTTGATGGCTTCAGAAATTTTATCTTCTGGAATAACTGCAGAGATAGCACGCTCAGATGACCCTTGAGCAATAGCAACGATATTGACGTTCACTTCTGCTAGAGAAGAGAAAAATTGTGATGCGACGCCGCGAGAAGTTCGCATACCATCACCAACCAGCGTCACGATAGCCACATCATCCGTGAAATCCACAGGTTCAAGTAAGCCGTCTTTCAGTTCCAGCTCAAATGCATCTGATAGCGCTTGCTCGGCGAGAGCTTTATCTTGCGACTCGATACAGAAGCTGATGCTGTACTCAGAAGAAGATTGCGTGATCAGTACAATTGACACCCCAGCAGATGACATCGCACCAAACACTCGGCTCGCCATCCCAACCATGCCTTTCATACCTGGGCCTGAAACGTTGACCATAGTCAGGTCGCTGAGTGTCGTAATGCCTTTGATCGCAAGGTTATCTTCACCAGTATCTTGACCGATTAATGTACCTGCACCTTGAGGATTAAAGCTGTTTTTGATCAGGCATGGAATATGGAACTGGGCGATTGGAGCAATGGTTTTAGGGTGAAGCACTGAAGCTCCGAAGTAAGACAACTCCATCGCTTCTTGATAACTGAGAGACTTCAACAGGCGCGCATCATCAACTAAACGAGGATCACAGTTGTATACACCATCAACATCCGTCCAAATTTCACAGCAATCTGCTCTTAAACAAGCAGCCAAGACTGCTGCCGAGTAATCAGAGCCGTTACGGCCAAGCGTTACTAACTGACCATTTTCATCACCAGCAGTAAAACCAGGCATAATATTCACGTGGCCTTGTGGGAGTGGTTTGTGACGGAAATTCTGTGTAGAAACTTCTACATCAACCATGGCTTCAAGAGGCTCGCCACGGGCAAATAGGTACTCAACTGGGTCGATCAGGCTTGCTGGCTGGCCTTTCGCCTCTAGCACCGCTTTCATTAATTGAATCGATACGCGCTCACCTTTACTGATGATGCGTGCATTGACGTTGTCTGGACACATCCCTAATAGGTTAATGCCATGAACAAACTGGCGCAGTTGAGAAAGAGAGGTTTTGACTTGATTGTCATAGGCTGCACCATCAATGGTAGGTACTGCCGCTTTAATATCTTGGAATAAGTCGCGAAATGAGTCTTCCAACTCTGCAATTTGTAATTCTGCTTCACCATTTTTTAGTGCTGATTCAATGACAGCAACCAATTTATTGGTCGTTTTCCCTGGTGCCGACAATACAACAGCGACTTCTTCTTGTTGTGCATTGTTGGCGATAATGTCCGCTGCTCTTAACAAGCGATCTGCATCCGCTAACGAGGAGCCTCCAAATTTTAAAACTCGCATCCCTTCCTCCAGATAGTATTAATTTGGCATAAAAAAAGGCCTGTATCTTGTTGGATACAGGCCTTTTTTTGAATTTCTTTCGCTTAGCAGCCTGCCCCAACGCATGTCATGTCGGTAATAATAATGGTTGTGGTCGTTACTGTTAGGCTGCTTGAAAACATCAATTTATGCGTACATTTGTGTGTTTGCTTACCAATACGTGTACCTTATTTCCGGACACAGAGTCAACGAAAACTTTGCTTTTTTTACCCTCGCTCAGTGCATTTCTCATTCGTATGCAAAATTCCGCCCTTCAATATTGCAGTCACAAATGAAACCATTAGCACATATCATAATAACGAATTGCTATATAAAACTTACTTCTAGTCTGTAAGTTTTATGCTTTAATTAGTCTTGCAGTGGAGAGAATCAAAATAACAAGGAGTGCATATGAAAATAATACTTGGCTTCGTAGCAGCACTCTTAACTAATTCTGTTTTGGCGACAGAATTACCCACCTTACCGGCTCACAAGCTGAAATCGCCACATCAACTGTTTCTATCCAGCGAGCAAGATCATCACGGCTTCGACAGTTGGTCGATTGATGGCGGTTACTCATACAATGTTTTTAATAAAATTGATTTGTATGTCGGGGCCCGCGTTAACAATACTGAAAGTATGAATAACGGGTTGATCAGTGGCGTGAGCTATCAAGTCTCACCCAAAATTTCCGTGAAAAGCACTTTGCATACCTACGCAGACACAAGCCTTGAAGAACAAAAAGAGACAGCCATTTCTGCGGAGCTCTCTAGTAGGATGCAACTGACTGACAATTTAGATTTGCATGCCACGCTTGATTATCAAACGTGGCAGCAAGGGGTTGAGGTTGGTTTAGGCTTTCGCTTTTAGCTCCAATCCAATAACTCTTTGGACATAAGCACACCATTCCAATCCGCGTAGATGTAGTCACCAGGTTGGATCATTTCGTTGTGAATGGTCAAAGTAACATTGATATCACCGGCACCACGCTTTTCAGTTTTAAACGGACTTGTTCCTAATGCTTTTATGCCTAAATCCATCTGTGACATTGCGGCAACATCTCTCACAACACCGTATACGATGATTCCTTCCCAATGATTATCAATCGCTAGAATAGCTAACTGATCACCGAGTAGTGCTTTTTGGCAGGAGCCATGCCCGTCGATAACCAGCACTTTCCCTTTGCCTTCTTGGCTAAGCACTTCTCGCACTTTCGAGTTGTCGTGATAACAACGAACGGTAACGATTTCTCCCCAAAAAGCACTTCGCTGACCAAAACTTTGTAACGGCAGATCAACGAGTGTCACTTCATCTTCAAACTTATCGCAAATATCTGGTGTTATATCGTTCATTTTTCCTCCGTGATAACTCAAGTTCCTTATCTCAAACGCTGCTTCCAGCTTCCAAGCTCTAATTCAGTGCGGTCCGATAAACAAGACAGCAACCATAGCGCTTCTCTTTGAACATAATAAATTGCATTTTGCTGGTATCGTCTTGCTAAACAAATGGCCTCAGCACGGCTCATTTCCACAGCAAAACTGGCTTCAGACCAAGAGAACTGTTCATCTCCCACCACTACCTCGATATATTGATTATGGTTGATATCTTGAAGTAACAGCCGATTATTTAAACAATTTTCTTTTTCTGACCGCCATTTACTGTTTGGGTTCCAAGCGGTGATAATCGCAAATTCAGCAAACTTAACCGACCTCTCAAACCGGAAGTAAGGGTCACAGTATGCCTGCCATAATTGTGCGTCTATCATCCTATAATCCGTTGTTTTATATTTACCCAATACTATTATTATTTGTTACATATGAACTCTTGATATAAATCAACAAAGTGCATGGAATTAACATTTCAGCGTTGTTAGCATGCTGTTAACATTATAGAATCCGCTTCAAAGCCTAGTAGAGTAAGTTAGGGAAAGGAGTTCAACCTAAATAGAAGGCGCATACCACGGAAGGCGGGCGATCAAAGACAGTGTATTTTTATAGGCTTTGGTTTATTATCAACATCACATTACCTGTATGTTATGTTTTTGCCTAGAATTTATTCTATTAGCACAATTTTTTCACAAGTTTAGGTACCGCCAATGCAAACCCCGCACATTCTTATCGTAGAAGATGAGCAAGTAACTCGTAACACTCTTAAGAGTATTTTTGAAGCAGAGGGATACGCTGTTTTTGAGGCCAGTGACGGTGAAGAGATGCACCACGTGCTGTCTGAAAACCAAGTTAATTTGGTGATTATGGACATCAACCTACCGGGTAAAAATGGTCTACTGCTTGCTCGCGAATTACGTGAACAAGCGAATGTTGCTTTAATGTTCTTAACTGGTCGCGACAACGAAGTCGATAAAATTCTGGGCCTAGAAATCGGCGCAGATGACTACATTACTAAGCCATTTAACCCACGTGAATTGACGATTCGTGCACGTAACCTGCTAAGTCGTTCAATGAACGCGAACGCAACTCAAGAAGAGAAGCGCTCGGTAGAAAAATACGAATTCAACGGTTGGGTATTAGATATCAACAGCCGTTCATTGGTTAGCCCTGCTGGCGACAGCTACAAGCTACCACGCTCTGAGTTTCGTGCATTGCTGCACTTCTGTGAAAACCCAGGCAAAATTCAAACTCGCGCCGATCTTCTAAAGAAAATGACTGGCCGTGAACTTAAACCACATGACCGTACGGTAGACGTAACAATTCGTCGCATCCGTAAACACTTTGAATCGGTTTCTGGCACTCCAGAAATCATTGCAACGATTCATGGTGAAGGTTACCGTTTCTGTGGTGATCTAGAAGAGTAATTTACTCTATCTAAAAAAATGGAGCCAAATGGCTCCATTTTTTATATCTAACGTTTGTGTTAAACAAAAATGCTCGTCATCTGACGAGCATTTCAATTTGAGCTTAAATAAAGTTAGCCTCGGCCACCTTTAATTGCGTCAATGATTTCTGTCGTAGAACAGCCATCTTCAAAGTTAAGAACTTTTACTTCGCCACCATTAGCGATGACTTCTTTACCACCAGCAATCTCTTCAGGTTTATAATCACCGCCTTTCACAAGCATGTCAGGCAGGACTTCAGAAATGAGGCGTTGTGGCGTATCTTCTCCAAATGGCACAACCCAATCCACGGCACCCAATCCTGCTAATACCGCCATACGACGATCCGTAGGATTAACCGGACGACCAGGACCTTTCAGGCGCTTCACTGATTCATCAGTGTTAACTGCAACGATCAGTCGGTCACCTAGCTCTGCGGCATGATTTAAGTAAGAAACGTGGCCAGCATGCAAAATGTCAAAGCAGCCATTGGTCATGACTACTTTCTCACCACGTGCTTGTGCTTTTCTAACCGCTTCAATTAGTGCAGTTTCAGCGATAACACCAAAATCGGTATCTTGGCTACCATGAACCGCTTCAGCCAATTCGATAGTCGATACCGTTGACGTACCGAGTTTACCAACAACCACGCCCGCAGCCGCATTAGCCAGAGCACAAGCTTCGTCTAACGGTTTACCGGCAGCTACAGAAGCGGCTAACACAGAGATCACGGTGTCACCGGCGCCCGTCACATCGTAAACTTCTTTTGCTAATGTCGGTAAATGGAAAGGCTCTTCACCGCGGCGAAGCAAAGTCATACCATGTTCACTGCGGGTCACAAGTAGCGCTTCGAAATCAAACTCTTCAATCAGCGCTAAACCCTTTTCTACCAATTCTTGCTCATTTTTGACTTTACCAACGACGAGTTCGAACTCTGCCATATTTGGTGTCAATAATGTTGCACCGCGATAACGCTCAAAATCAGCCCCTTTCGGATCGATAAACACAGGTACGTTGGCTGCACGTGCTTTCTGGATATACTGCTGAACGTGCTCAAGAGCGCCCTTAGCATAATCAGACAGAACAACAGATCTCACAGTTGGCAGTGCTTGCGTCATGCGGTTAAGAATGAGTTCAGCATCAGTATTTTCAAATTTGTCTTCAAAGTCCAAACGGATCAATTGCTGCCCACGGCTCAATACTCGCAATTTGGTAATAGTTGGGTAATTGGGTAGCGATACAAAGTCACATTTAATTTTCAAAGCAGAAAGTGTTTCATTAAGCACTTTCGCAGGTTCATCAATCCCTGTTAAACCAACAATGTGAGCATGTCCACCTAATGAAGCGATATTCATGGCCACGTTTGCAGCTCCACCTGGACGCTCTTCATTGTTCTCTACTTTCACTACAGGGACTGGAGCTTCTGGTGATATACGGCCAGTCGGGCCATACCAGTAACGATCCAGCATTACGTCACCAATAATTAATACGCCTGAATCACTGTAGTCAGGTAGGATTGGTTTCATTGTATGTCTCCAATTTCTATTTCTGGCGAGAGTTTAACACAGCCCTTTTCGTCTCTGTACTCTTGTCTGTGACTAATCCAGCCATTGCTTCCAAACCTTGATGACGAGATCTCGTTCGGTCTGAAGCTTATCTTCCGCCACATCAGCTTCTAAATTGAGTAGATTACGGTGATGTATTTGATCTCGCATAGTTGTGTAGGCATGCGTGATCGCCATTGCTTGGTCTTCCTCCATCACATCTTGAGCGATTAAGGACTCAAATATGCGTACGTTGTCTGACCAACGTGTTAGCTTGGGCTTTGTGTGACTGTAATTCAGAACCAAATACTGGGCGAGGAATTCAATGTCGGTGATCCCACCAGGATCTTGTTTCAACATAAAACGCCCTGCTTTTTTTCCACCAAGATGATCGCGCATTTTCTCGCGCATATCGACCACACTCTTTTTCAACTCTTGATGATCACGCTCAAGCGTTAAAATGTTATGACGAGTTTGATGGAAAGCCTCGAACAATGGGGCATCACCGTAGATCATTCTTGCTCTAACTAAAGCTTGATGCTCCCATGTCCATGCATCTTGGCGTTGATACTCATCAAACGCGTCCGTTGGGCTAACCAATAATCCAGATGCACCAGATGGCCTTAACCGCGTGTCGACCTCATACAGAATTCCCGAAGCTGTTCGCGTAGAGAAAATATGGATGATCCGTTGAGCAAGACGTAAATAAAACTGACGGCCGTCAATTTCCTTCTTGCCATTGGTATAAACATTGACGGGGCAATCGTGCATAAACACGATGTCGAGATCGGAGTTATAGCCTAACTCCCAGCCTCCAACTTTTCCGTAGCCAATGACAGCAAACCCATTGCCTTCGCGATCCATTACGTGGGTTGGCTCTCCATATTTTTCTGTCATCTGTTGCCATGCTTGGCCAACAACAGCTTCAACAATAGCTTCCGCAAGATAAGTTAAGTGATCACTCACTTTCATCACAGGTAGAACGCCGGCAATATCAGCGGCAGCAATACGCAAAATGCAGATTTGCTTAAACTGACGCAGCGCTTCCATTTGCTGCTCCATATCATCTTCCGGAATTCGAGCAAGATAATCACGTAACTCGACTCGATACGAATCTAATGGTACAGGGTTATACAGCTGCTGCGGATCAATCAGCTCATCAAGAAGAATAGGATAGCGCCCTAGCTGCTCTGAAATCATCGGGCTTGCAGTACATAGACGTACTAACTGCGTCAGTGCAGCATTGTGCTCATCAAGCAGCTCCAAGTAAGTGGTCCGTGTGACGATACGATGCAATAGATGCAGAACACGTGATAACCCAAACTGCGCATCCTTATGAGCAAAAATGGCCGAGAACACTTTTGGCATCAAACGATTTAATACCTCTCGCCCGCGCGGACCTAAGGTTTTCTTCGCTAAGTCTTGTTTGAACTGAATGATGGTGTCGGCTTTTTGTGTCACAGCTTCTACGCTAAGATCATGCTGTAAAATATGTTCAATCACATCGCGCTTATGTGCCATATCCCATAATTCGTGGAAGTGCTTGGCAACCTCGGTGACTTCCTCTTCATCATCGCCAATCAAATGAGTGAATACTTGATGAACATTGCCCATGTGCGCCTGCACATGCTCAATCAGTTGTGCCCATTCGCTATAACCCATGGCCGTGGCCAGCTGTAATTGCTCCAATTCACTCTCGGGTAAGGTTTGGGTTTGTTTGTCAGCCATCGCTTGCAATAAGTTTTCTAGTCGACGTAAAAACACATAGGCAGCATGCAACTGATCAACTTCTTGGGGGGTTAACTGTTCTAGCTCTTTTATGGCCGATAGTGTTACTAATAAGCCACGTTGCCTCAGGCTAGGTTCTCGTCCACCTCGGATCAATTGGAATACTTGCGCAATAAACTCAACTTCCCGAATGCCACCAGCCCCAAGTTTGATGTTATTACTCAAACCACGACGACGTACTTCACTGCTGATCATTGACTTCATACGGCGCAATGATTCGATGGCGCTGAAATCAATATAACGACGAAATACAAAAGGACGCAGCATCTGACGTAACTCTTGATACTGGCTATACATCTCACGCCCCATAACGCGCGCTTTAATCATGGCGTAACGTTCCCAGTCTCGCCCTTGTTCCTGATAGTAATCCTCTAGAGCGGCATAACTCATGACCAACGGGCCACTTTCTCCAAATGGGCGTAAACGCATGTCGACTCGATAACAGAAACCGTCAAAGGTTTGCTGATCCAACGCTTTAATAATTCGTTGACCAAGACGGGTAAAAAATTGAGCATTGGCAATGCTACGACGAGCCCCTTGGGTTTCTCCGTTTTCTGGATACGTAAAGATCAGATCAATATCCGAAGAAAAGTTGAGCTCCCCACCGCCAAGCTTACCCATACCAATGATCAACATTGGCTGCGCCTCACCTTCCGCGTTGCAAGGTGTTCCCCATAACTCACAACATTCTTGATACTGCCATTGGTAGGTTTCGAAGATCATTGCTTCAGCCAACTCAGACAAATGCTCCAAGCTCTCTTCTAAAGACCAGCTTGCCGTGAAATCTCGCCAAGCAATGTACGTCATTTCTCGACTGCGGAACTGGCGTAAAATGCGGTGTCCTTGCATTTCATCATGACACTCGGCCAGCAGTGCCGATAGTCGACTTCGATACTGCTCACAACGCCTGTTTTCATCCAACATGCCTGGCAAGTGTTGTTGTAAGTGTTCATCTTTAAGCAAGTTTTCAGAGACAAACTTACTTATGCCAACAACATAATTGAGCTCTGCCAAACAAGCGGGTGACCAGCGTTCGACATGCGGTGATTGTGAGAAAGAATCGAGTACAGATTGAGAAATACTAACGAGGCTGGCAGGCAGTTGCATGTATCTTCCTTGTATCAATAAGCCTTTGAAAGGGAATCCCTTAGTTATACCAGAGTTAAGCCAATAAAAAACGCCCACAGTTGAGCTGTGGGCGTTTATTCATACTTAATGACAAACTAGATTTTAAAAGAGGTGATCTTTTTATCCAGCTCTTCGGCGTTCTGCTGCATGATTTCAGAGGTTTCCAATAACTCACTGACTACCGTTACCGAAGCCTCAACCAACTCACGAACATTTGTCAGGTTTTGATTCATCTCACCAGCAACACTACTTTGCTGCCCTGCTGCCGTGGCAATCTGGAAGTTCATGTCATTGATTTGATTCACTTGCCCAACAATACCATCAAGCTCATTACCGGCATTGGTCACTAATTCAACGCCTTCCGCCGCTTCCACGACACTTTTTTCCATCAGCTCAACAGCCGTATTCGCATTCGACTGTAACTGAGTGATCATCTCTTGAATTTCAACGGTTGCTTCTTGAGTGCGCTGAGCCAAGTTACGAACTTCATCCGCTACCACGGCAAAACCGCGGCCCGCTTCACCTGCACGTGCTGCTTCGATTGCAGCGTTCAGCGCTAGTAGATTGGTTTGTTCAGAGATCCCTTGAATAGTACCAATAACGCTGCCGATGGATTCAACGCTATCCTCCACTTGATTCACCGCTTGAGCTGAAGCAGAAATGTCTTGTGATAGCTCAGTAATTTTCGCAACGGTGCCATTGACAAAACTTTGCCCTGTTTGCGCTTGATTCGAGGCACTTTCGGTAAGCGACGAGGCATTTTGCGCGTGATCAGCAACGGTTTGAACGGTTGAGCTCATCTCACTCATCGCCGTAGCTAACTGATCAATTTCATGAAATTCTTCTTGAGCTGATTCTTTTGTTTCCGACATGCTCAATGTCATCACTTCCGTTAAGGTCGCCAGCTCTTGAGAAGAATCCACTTGAAGTTTGATCATCTCTTGTAGCTGAAGACGTGTTTTCTCAAGCTCGCGCGCGACATCACCATATTCATCTTTGCAGTCCATTCCGATCGGATTAGAAAGATCACGGCTGGCCATTTGTTTGATCGAATCATTCAGATATTGGGTTTGGCGCAGCATAATGCGCGCAGCAAAAAGAAGGAGCACAACGAAAGCAATGATCAACAGCGCCGTTTGCCAAACAACATTGACCAAGTAAGCCTCATAATGTTGCTGTGCTACCACCTCATCCTGTGTTGCTACCAGCAATGCATTATAAAAAGTACTCGCATCCCAAAGCTGTTTGGCAATGATCAGCACGGTACTGAACACCATCAATATCACCATTTTTGGAACCAGCCGAATGTCCGTTATCAACCGCTCCCATGGCTTAAATGCCATCGTTGTCATTGTCAGTTCTCCATTAAGTCTTATATAGTGGACTGTAGCTACCTACTAACCCTCAATTTCTTGGGTTATGATTTATTTCGAGCCTCGTATGAATAAAAATACTACCAAAGTTGAGACCAAGCCGATGAGCTTGCTGTCACTAATCTTGTCTTTTGTGGCACTATTTGTGGTATCTACGTTACTTTTCGCACCATTACAGCCGCAAACGCGACAAGTTCTTATCGGCTTAGACTTTATTATCTGTAGTATTTTTCTCCTACAATTGAGCGTAGATTTGATCCGCTCAACAGATCGCGTGCAATTCCTTAAACGCCATTGGATTGATTTTCTCGCCAGCCTGCCAATGATCGAGCCGCTTCGCTTTGCTCGCCTATTTCATATCCTGCGAGTGATCTTAGTACTCCGCTCCGGTCACTATGTGATTCACCAGCTACTTGATAACCGCCGAGAAACCACACTCGCTTCGATTTTATTGCTCTTAGTTGTACTCCTGACTGTGGGCTCTAGCATGATGTTGATGATCGAGGGCAAAGCGGCAAACGCCAACATTCAAAGTGGTGGTGATGCGTTGTGGTGGGCGTTAGTCACGATTTCAACCGTTGGTTATGGTGACCATTATCCGGTGACGAATGGGGGGAAAATCTTAGCTTCCGCTTTGATCATTTGTGGCGTCGGGATCTTCGGTATGATTTCGGGCCTTATCACGTCTTTTATTACCTCTCCAACGCGTCGTCAGGCTCGTCGCTCAGAAAATAAAGAACGTCTGCTGCATGAATTGGTTCAACAGCAACAAGAGATATTACAGAGATTAGAGCGTATTGAGCATAACCAAGAGAGCAATAAAAAAAGCGGGAGCTAAACTCCCGCTTTTATTTCTATTCTTGCCAATATGGCTGAGCTTCGATGCTAATTATGCGTGTTTGTTCCATGGCATGTAAGATTGAAACTTCTTGGCGCGAAATCCAGCGTTCTAATTGCTCACGCTCTTCTCCACTAAGTTTTTCAACCAACCGTTGCAACGGTCTCAACATCAGCAAATCGTCAATCCCTTGCATCAAGTCAGCCCAAGGTAGGCGAAAACTCTGCCTTTCTTCTGCATCATACAGGCTAGCAAACCCTACTCCTGTGTACAGATTACGCATCAAGCGGTATTGCTGATCGATGTATTCCTGACTGGATAAGATTTTCTCTGGTGGGAAAGCCTCGATCAGTTCTGCCCATGTTCGGTCCAGCTGTCGTACTGAAAAATGCTCAATATTTAATGCCATTTTCTGACGTGCCTTGTCGTCTAAAAATGGCTGCCAACCTCTGGTTAATATCCAGCGACTAAGATCGAGCAAAAGCCCGGTATAACGTGCAGAGTTTAATAAGATAAGTATCTCTTCACGTGTAGGCAGCTGCTGTTGAATTTCTGTCAGCTCAGCAACGAGGAACTTACGCGCATCCAGCTTACGCAATGCATGGCCTTTATCTTCGAGCAAGTCTTCAAGGTAGTCGTACTCTTTTAGCCATTCCAGCTCCTGCTCCAACCATTTCAACTCTTGGCGTAAGATCGCACTCGCACGACGAGGGACAATGCCACCATAAATAGTTAGCGTTTGGCGAATAAAACTGATGGCATTTTTGATTTCATGCAGCGCTTCAATTGAATCACGCTCTGAGTAAATTTGTTCATGGTAGTGCCAATGAGACAACGCATGCTCAAGTGAGTTAATCAAACAATACTCAACTGTATCATGCTTGCCCGTATCCACTAAGGGTAACTCTCTGACCTCATCACCCTCGTAACCCAGAGCAAGGCGATAACCTTTCGCCGCCTTACTTTGGTTACCGAGCCTCATTCCTCCGTCTTCACAAAGGAGACGAGCCAAGGTAAATAACGCATCCGTTTGACCCGATTTCAGCTCAAGTTCAACTTCACATATAGGGTCACGAAGCTCACCGGCTTCTACAGCACCTTGGTCGAAAGCCACTTCAACCTGACTACCATCGGGCATACCAATGAGCCATTGTTCTCTGGTAAAGTTCGTAGAAAAAAGCGGAACCAACTGAGACTGAAGTGAATTGATATCTCGACCTGATGGCCAGATGTCACCTGGGTGTAATGACAAATCCGGCTCATTACTGGAATGTTCCGCATTGTATTCAGGGCGTTGATGCAATCCCGCAACCACACGTCCAGCAGTTTTTACTGTTTGGACATAAACGTCATCATAACGGCGAATACGTAAGCCAGTATCGTGTTGACGTAACCAATTATCCGGCGTATCGAAGTATGTGTTACCTAACTCGCGACAACTGTGCTGAAGCACTTTCGTTTCCGCGATTTTTTTCAGCAAAGTCTCTGAAAAATCAGGAGAAACAAAAAACTTCAGTTCTATCTCGGTTTCCATAGTTTTACCTTTCAAAGCAGATAGAAACAGGATATTGCCTAATTTCTCACTCGGCAAGAGAGAAATATCGCGCCAATGATGATCTAAAACAGTTTTAATGAGCGATTTAATGCGTTACCATGCGCGCCTTTATAGCCATCGTTCAACATTTCACCACGAATAGTGTATGTTATTTTTAGGTTATATTAATTAGGTTGAATGACCATGCCAGTAAATACAATCATGGGGTTATTTGCAAAGTCCCCTATTAAGCCTTTGCAGCGTCACGTTGTATGTGTGAATGAATGTTGCTCACACCTCATCAACTTCTTTGAAGTCAGTTCAAAGGGTGATTGGGAAAAAGCATCTGAAATTCGTGCTCAAATTTCTCACCTAGAGAAAGAAGCAGACGTACTCAAACGTGAAATCCGCCTTAAGCTTCCTCGCGGTTTGTTTATGCCAGTTGATCGCAGCGACATGCTGGAACTTCTGACACAACAAGACAAACTAGCCAACCTAGCAAAAGACATTGCTGGTCGCGTCTACGGCCGTCAATTAGTCATCCCTGAGCCACTTCAAGAAAACTTTATTGCGTATGTGAAGCGTTGTCTTGACGCAGCCAATCAAGCGCAAAAAGTCATCAATGAGCTCGACGAGTTATTGGAAACTGGATTTAAAGGTCGTGAGGTAACACTCGTGGCTGAAATGATCCATCAACTGGATGTAATCGAAGATGACACCGATGCGATGCAGATCGAACTTCGCCAACAGTTAATGGCGATCGAAAACGATATGAATCCTATCGATGTAATGTTCCTTTATAAAATTTTAGAATGGGTAGGTGGCATTGCTGATCAAGCGCAACGTGTAGGCGCGCGTCTTGAGCTAATGTTGTCTCGCTCATAAATAATAAGTTAACCAAATAACGAAGAGCATTTTTTAGCACTCCCTCGAATAGGCGATAAATACTGACGCGCCGAAGGGGTTTTGTCGTGCCTAATTTGCTCCGCTTGTTATCAACAACTAGGTATTACGATGGATATCCTTGCGAACTACGGCACTGTCCTGATTCTTATTGCAGCAGCTTTCGGTTTTCTGATGGCAATCGGTATTGGCGCGAACGACGTTGCCAATGCGATGGGTACGTCAGTAGGTTCTAAAGCGTTAACCGTAAAACAAGCCATCATCGTTGCGATGATTTTTGAATTTGCGGGTGCATACTTGGCAGGCGGTGAAGTAACCGACACTATCCGTAAAGGTGTAATCGAAACATCTCTGTTTGCTAGCCAACCAGACATTCTTGTCTACGGTATGATGTCAGCATTGCTGGCGGCTGGTACTTGGCTACTGCTTGCTTCATACATGGGCTGGCCTGTCTCAACCACACACTCAATCATTGGTGCAATCATTGGTTTTGCTTGTGTGTCAGTGGGTACAGAAGCGGTCGACTGGGGCTCAGTACAAGGTATTGTAGGTAGTTGGATTGTTACACCGGTTATCTCTGGTTTCTTTGCATACGTTATCTTTGTTAGTGCACAGCGCCTGATCTTTGATACAGAAAAACCACTTATCAACGCAAAACGCTTTGTGCCTGTGTACATGTTCATCACTACCATGGTGATTGCACTGGTTACAATTAAGAAAGGCTTGAAACACGTTGGGCTTCACTTGAGTGGCTCCGAAGCGTGGATGTGGGCGGCGATTGTATCGGGTATTGTGATGGTTGGTGGTTACTTATACATCCAGAAGAAATTCGCTAGCCGTGAAGAAGACCATGGTTTTGCTGGCGTAGAAAGCATCTTCAGCGTATTGATGGTTATCACTGCATGTGCAATGGCATTTGCGCACGGTTCAAACGATGTAGCAAACGCGATTGGTCCTCTTTCGGCAGTTGTATCGACTGTAGAACATATGGGTGAGATCACAGCGAAAAGCACCATTGCATGGTGGATTCTACCACTCGGTGGTTTTGGTATCGTGGTTGGTCTTGCAACCCTAGGTCATAAAGTTATGGCGACGGTAGGTACAGGTATCACTGAACTGACTCCTAGTCGTGGTTTTGCTGCGCAGCTAGCAACAGCATCAACAGTGGTATTGGCTTCAGGCACTGGCCTGCCAATCTCAACCACACAAACTCTCGTTGGTGCGGTTCTTGGTGTGGGTTTTGCGCGTGGTATTGCCGCACTTAACCTAGGTGTTGTACGTAACATCGTTGCTTCTTGGATTGTCACACTGCCAGCGGGTGCGCTGCTAGCCGTCGTATTCTTTTACGCAATTCAGGCTTCTTTCGCTTAAGTTATTCAGTCAATAATCTGTAAGCGAACTGTCATTATTGACTCAAATGCACAGAAAGGGAGGCTTTGCCTCCCTTCTTTGTTGCACAGACGTCTGAAACTTCTTACTATTTGCTTCACGCATTAGCATTCAAATTACTCAAAGATTGTTAAAGGATTTATCGTGAAAAAACTGTTATGCATGGTTTTAGTTTCAATGTTGGCTGCCCCTGCCGCATTGGCGCAAAATCGCTATATTGCAGATCAACTCTTTACCTACATGCACACTGGCCCAAGTAATCAATATCGTATTGTTGGCAGCATCAATGCTGGCGAAAAGGTTCAGCTTGTCTCTTCAAATAAAGAAACAGGTTACAGCCAAGTTATTGATGGAAAAGGTCGTAAAGGTTGGGTTGAAAGCCGCTTTATTACACGCCAAGAAAGTATGGCACTTCGCCTGCCGCGCCTGGAAAAAGAGTTGGCAGAAGTGAAAGGAAAACTGGCGAATGCACAATCCAATGCTGATAACGAAAAAGCAGGATTGGTTGACTCTCTAGATATTCGTAATAAGCAAATCTCTGAGCTTGAACAGAATTACAGTGATATCAGCAAACAGTTAACAGCATCACAAGAAGAAGTTCGTAACTTACGCGCGAAGCTTGATACGCAAAAAGATGATCTACTACTGAAATACTTTATGTATGGCGGCGGCGTTGCTGGTGGTGGCTTGCTATTTGGCTTACTTTTGCCACATATCATTCCACGTAGAAAACGCTCTCCATCAGGCTGGGCTTAAAAAGAAAAAGGTCACGTTCATCGTGACCTTTTTCTTTTTTATCCTTTCCAATCATATAGGGCTGGCACACGAAGTCGCTGCTCTCCGAGCTGAATAACACATGATTGCTGCTCGATCACCACTAACTGAATGTCTCCGATCCAATCACCCTGACTGTACTCAGTACCATTAATTTTAACCCAACGTTTTTTCTCATTGCTTGAGTAAACATGGGTCTGAAAATTTAACGCTGGCAGCTTTCCATGCCATTTATCCGCCTGCTGAGCTAATTCAATAATGGAATCTTGACGTCGTGTCGCCGACGAGGAGCGTGACGTGTTAGAGTCTCCCAGCGCATTTTCAACTCGCAATGCAAGCTCCGGAGGCAGTGCACTTAAATCTAACCCAGCTAAAGCATTGTCTCCCTTCACTTCGACTGGCACAGCTGCTTCTTCGACATGAGCAGGTGTAACTTGAGTCAATACCTCTTCCGCTCGTTGCGGGCTTAGCTCAACACGTGGCATCGGTTGATAATGATTCAATGCTAAACGGCCAAACTCTGGGTAATCTTGAACACTATATGATGCTTCCACTTCAACCGTAACTGGCTTTGGTTGGCTATGTTCTTGCCATTGCACCAATTTACTTTGATAGGTTTGATAAACACTAACCCCAGCAGCTATAGCCACTGGTACTAGCAAACAAGCAAGATAAATTACTGGCGACGTTTTTGTCGCCGCAGTTTCACTTTGCGCCAAAGGAGTACGTGATACAAAAGAGGTTCGGCTATGCTGCTGTTCTGAAGACTCTAACGCTTGTAATACTCGACTCATGAGCGTGATTCCTCTTCAAGGCTTAATGATGGTGCATTTTGTTGTGTCATCAGCTCAAGCTTCTCCAAGGTGCGCTTTCCAGCAATACCATCAGTTTCTAAGCCTTGCCATTTCTGAAATAACTCAACTTTACGCTTCAACCCAATGCCAAATTCATCCGTCCCCGTTTCCGACTCACCCAACAATTGCGATAAACGCAGATCGAGTAACCGAACTGACTCACCTTTCATGCCACTTTTTAACATCTGATCCCAGCTTCTTTGCCAAATGAAATGGTATTCACCATTCCATATCTTTCTGAGCCAGCGACTCTCCAACTCAACCCGCTGTCCATCTGCAAGAAGCTGCATTTTATCACCATCAAACTTGTACAAAACGGCATAACTTCGGTTGTTATCAACATTCAATGTTAATACAACGGGCAAGCCTAAATTCTGAATATCTTGGATGGCACCATGACGAGCCTCACAGCGAAATAGGCTACTTTCACTCTCACTACAGGTACTATCAAACGGAGAGGCTTGATACCCCCACACCTTATAGAGCTCACGAATTTCCGCATCTAACGCGCCTGAACGTGCTAAAAGCACATTAACAACATCAGGAAACACTTCTTTACGATACTCTATCGATTCCACTTGTGGGTACTTACTGGTTAACTGAGCATCAATGTACGGTTCTGCAATCGCAGGTGCCATAACATAGGCTCCCCAAGCAAGTCCCAAACCAATTAATAACGATACAGGTAATGCTAGGTTGACTGTTGGAAAACGAACGTTTTGTCTAGTAGCAGGTTGGTATACCGCCCCTTGAAATGACATCACCTCTGAACAAGCATATTGAACCGTTGCGTAGGAAGGTTTCTTCTCCCCATTTTGGTATGCGCCACGTAATGCCGCATCGCATGCTAAATTGATTAAACGTGGAATACCGTGTGTATGCGCAGCAATACATTTTAAACTTTTAGCATCAAACAGATGAACATCGCCACCCGCCGTATCAAGACGAAATTGAATATACTTCGCCGATTCTTCTAGTGTTAGCGGTAACAAGTGATATCGGCCTGTAATACGCTGTGCGAGCTGACGTAGCTGCGGCATCTGCAATTTTTGTTGCAGCTCAGGCTGACCAATCAACAACACCTTTAATAGTTTGCGGCTGTCAGTTTCTAAATTGGTCAGTAAACGAAGTTGCTCTAGAACGTCAGCCGCAAGGTGCTGAGCTTCATCAATGACTAAGAGTGTCTGCATTCCGTTGGCGTGGTTAGCCAACAAAAATTGATAGATGGCTTGGCTCAGCTGTTTTAAACTCGCTGATTCAACGTATTCAATCTCAAATTCATCACAGATCGCTTGCAACAATTCTAGCGAGGAAAATGTTGGATTAAGAATGAAGCCCGCTTGCGTCTGAGCATCCAGTGACTTCAACATCGCCCGGGCAACCGTAGTTTTGCCAGTGCCGACTTCACCAGACAGCATGGCAAAACCACCACCTTCACCTAAGCCGCTATTTAAATGGTTAATAGCTTCTTGGTGTCTTTGGCTTAAATACAAATAGCGAGAGCTAGGAACAATCGAAAAAGGTTGTTCCACAAAGCCAAAAAATTCCTTATACATACTCTCGTCTCTATAATTTTATTATCAGGAAAAGTACCATTGGCTTAAGACAACGCCAATGGCGAATAATTCGTTTCGAGGTAGAAAGGTGCAAGTATACCTAGTTGGTGGCGCAGTGCGCGACCTGTTACTTAATATTGCTGTCTATGACAAAGATTGGGTGGTGGTTGGCAGCTCACCAAAGCAGATGTTGGAAGCTGGCTTTACACCTGTAGGTAAAGATTTTCCAGTATTCCTCCACCCAATAACCAAAGAAGAGCACGCGCTAGCTCGAACAGAACGCAAGACCGGCTCGGGCTATACGGGGTTTGAGTGCCACTTTGCTTCCGATGTCACCCTAGAAGAAGACTTGCTGCGGCGGGATTTAACCATCAATGCTATCGCTCAAGATAAAAATGGTGACTTAATTGACCCATATGGTGGTAAAGCCGATCTCCAAAATCGTATCTTACGCCATGTTTCTGATGCTTTCACTGAAGACCCACTCCGAGTACTACGCGTAGCGCGCTTCGCAGCAAAGCTCTCTCATTTGGGCTTTACGATCGCTCCAGAAACGATAGCGCTAATGAAGCAAATCGCACAAAGTGGTGAACTCCAATTTCTTACCCCTGAGCGTGTGTGGCAAGAATGGTATAAATCGCTTTCGACTCAGGATCCGCAAGTGTTTTTGTCTGTACTGAGAGAATGCGGGGCGCTAAAAATTGTATTGCCTGAGCTCGATCGTTTATTTGGTGTACCTCAGCCAGTGCAATGGCACCCTGAGATTGATACTGGTGTCCACACATTAATGGTGGCAAAGCAAGCAGCACAACTCTCAACTTCGCTTCCTGTCCGATTTGCTTCACAAGTGCACGATTTAGGCAAAGGGGTTACACCGGAAAATGAATGGCCAAGCCACAAGCGCCATTGCTACACGGGCATCAAACTTATTCAAGAATTATGTCAGCGAGTCAAAGTTCCTAACGAGTTTCGCGATCTCGCTTTAATAGTCTGTGAACAGCACTCCAACATACATCGTGCAGCGGAACTAAAGCCAGCTACAAAGTTGAAAGTTCTCAACTCATTCGATGTCTGGCGCAAACCAGACCGGCTCGAAAATATTTTACTCTGCTGTCAGGCTGACCACGCCGGAAGACTTGGTTGTGAATCCAATCCATACCCGCAAAAAGAAATTTTTAAACAATCTTACCAAGCGGCATTGAGCGTTGAAGTCAAAGATATCATCAAAGATGGATTTAAAGGTGCGGCAATTCGTGAAGAGATGGAAAAACGTAGGATTCAAGCAATAAAGAACCTAACTCAATAACATCTCCCCTCTTAAGCCGTTGTTCTTGTTTCTTAAGGCATAAAAAAACGCCCCACCAAAGTGGGGCGTTTTCAGAAAGCTATATAGCTAAACTCATTCAGTTAAGAATTAAGCTTGACCTTTAACTTCTTTAAGACCGTTGAAAGGAGCGCGCTCACCTAGAGCTTCCTCGATACGGATAAGTTGGTTGTACTTAGCAACACGGTCAGAACGGCTCATAGAACCAGTCTTGATTTGACCTGCAGCTGTACCTACCGCTAGATCAGCGATAGTTGCATCTTCAGTTTCGCCAGAACGGTGAGAGATTACTGCTGTGTAACCTGCGTCTTTAGCCATCTTGATTGCAGCTAGAGTCTCAGTTAGAGAACCGATTTGGTTGAACTTGATAAGGATAGAGTTAGCTACGCCTTTCTCGATACCTTCAGCAAGGATCTTAGTGTTAGTAACGAATAGATCGTCACCTACTAGTTGAAGCTTGTCACCTAGTAGTTCAGTTTGGTGCTTGAAGCCATCCCAATCAGACTCGTCTAGACCGTCTTCGATAGAAACGATTGGGAATTGGTTAGCTAGCTCAGCTAGGTAGTGGTTGAACTCTTCAGAAGAGAAAGTTTTACCTTCGCCTTTCATGTTGTAGATGCCAGCTTCTTTGTCGAAGAACTCAGATGCAGCACAGTCCATAGCTAGAGTAACGTCTTTACCTAGTTCGTAACCAGCAGCTGCAACAGCTTCTGCGATAACTTCTAGAGCTTCAGCGTTAGACTTAAGGTTAGGAGCGAAACCACCTTCGTCACCAACTGCAGTGCTGTAGCCTTTAGACTTAAGAACTTTAGCTAGGTTGTGGAATACTTCTGCACCGATACGTAGACCTTCTTTAAGAGTCTTAGCACCAACTGGTTGGATCATGAACTCTTGGATGTCAACGTTGTTGTCTGCGTGCTCACCACCGTTGATGATGTTCATCATTGGTAGAGGCATAGAGAACTGACCAGCTGTACCGTTTAGCTCAGCAATGTGCTCGTATAGAGGCATGCCTTTAGCTGCTGCTGCAGCTTTAGCGTTTGCTAGAGAAACAGCTAGGATAGCGTTCGCACCGAAGTTAGATTTGTTTTCAGTACCGTCTAGGTCAATCATTACTGCGTCGATTGCAGCTTGGTCTTTAGCGTCTTTACCAACTAGAGCTTCAGCGATTGCGCCGTTTACAGCTTCAACAGCTTTAAGAACACCTTTACCTAGGAAACGTGCTTTGTCACCGTCACGTAGCTCAAGAGCTTCGCGAGAACCAGTAGATGCGCCAGACGGAGCTGCCGCCATACCTACGAAACCGCCTTCTAGGTGTACTTCAGCTTCTACAGTTGGGTTACCACGTGAGTCGATGATTTCACGACCTAGAACTTTAACGATCTTAGACATTAATGTTTCCTCTCGTTCAAATATAAATGTTAATTTTAAAGGGCAGCAGCACAACCTTCGCCGCTGCCCGTATCCTTTTACTTCTCGAATTCGCCGCGAGCATTTTGACCCGCTGCTTTAACGAAACCTGCGAATAGTGGGTGACCATCGCGAGGCGTCGAGGTGAATTCTGGGTGGAACTGAGCCGCTACAAACCATGGGTGAGCTGGGTTCTCAATCATTTCCACTAGTTTCTTATCTGCAGATAAACCTGATACTTTCAGACCTGCTTTTTCAATTTTCGGACGAAGTACATTGTTTACTTCGTAACGGTGACGGTGACGTTCATGAACTGTCGCGCTACCGTATAGTTCACGAGCTTTGGTCCCTTTCTCTAGGTGACATAGCTGTGAACCAAGACGCATCGTACCACCTAGGTCAGACGTTTCAGTACGTTCTTCAACTTTACCTTCGCCGTCTACCCATTCCGTGATCAAACCTACCACAGGGTACTTCGTCTCTTTGTTAAATTCTGTTGAATGTGCACCTTCCATACCCGCTACGTTACGCGCGTATTCGATCAGTGCTACTTGCATGCCTAGACAGATACCTAGATAAGGTACTTTGTTTTCACGAGCGTATTGTGCTGCGCGAATCTTACCTTCGATACCACGGTCACCGAAACCGCCAGGTACTAGGATTGCGTCCAGACCTTCAAGTACTTCTACGCCTTTCGTCTCAACATCTTGAGAGTCTACGTATTTAATTGTGACGTTTAGACGGTTTTTCAAGCCTGCGTGTTTAAGTGCTTCGTTTACTGACTTGTAAGCATCTGGTAGTTCGATGTATTTACCGACCATACCGATAGTTACTTCGCCAGTTGGGTTCGCTTCTTCGTAGATAACCTGTTCCCATTCAGACAGATCAGCTTCTGGTGCATTGATACCAAAGCGAGCACAAACTAGGTCGTCTAAACCTTGAGACTTAACAAGTTGAGGGATCTTGTAGATTGAATCTACGTCCTTCATTGAGATTACCGCTTTCTCAGGAACGTTACAGAATAGCGCAATCTTCTTACGCTCGTTCGCTGGGATCATACGATCAGAGCGGCAAACAAGAATATCTGGTTGGATACCGATAGATAGCAGCTCTTTAACAGAGTGCTGAGTTGGCTTAGTTTTCACTTCACCTGCAGCAGCTAGGTAAGGAACTAGCGTTAGGTGCATGAACATTGCGCGTTCACGGCCTAGTTCTACAGCAAGCTGACGAATCGCTTCCATAAATGGCAGTGATTCGATATCACCTACCGTACCACCGACTTCAACGATAGCGACATCATGGCCTTCAGAGCCTGCAATTACGCGATCTTTGATAGCGTTGGTGATGTGAGGGATAACCTGAATGGTTGCACCTAGGTAATCGCCACGACGCTCTTTACGTAGAACGTCTGCATAAACACGACCTGCAGTGAAGTTGTTACGCTTAGTCATCTTGGTGCGAATGAAACGCTCGTAGTGACCAAGGTCAAGGTCAGTCTCTGCGCCATCTTCCGTAACGAACACTTCACCGTGTTGAGTTGGGCTCATTGTGCCTGGATCAACGTTGATGTAAGGGTCAAGCTTCATCATGGTCACTTTAAGACCACGAGCTTCTAGAATAGCTGCAAGAGATGCTGCTGCAATACCTTTACCTAGAGAGGATACAACCCCGCCAGTAACAAAAATGTAATTTGTCGTCATGTTTAACCTGAAATTGGTTGAATGAGGGAAATAGATTTCTTCTGGACGGGATGTGAATATACCAGAAGCACCTAACCGCCACAACGTGAAATCTATCACACTGCAATTTTTTATTTTTTGCTTCAAATCAAACTGCGTTAAAGCATTGTTCCATTCGAAAAAACGGTTTGAGTCAATACTGTCTCAAACTCATTCACACCAGTTATCCTTTACCACTTACCGCTTTTCTTGCCTCTTTACCTCATCCCACATCGCGTCCAGTTCTGATAAGTTATAATCTGTCAGCTGCTTTTGTTGCTCAGCAACGATAGACTCAACTTGCTTAAACCGACGTGAGAATTTTAGGTTTGCCTTACTCAACGCAACTTCCGGATCTTTCCCTAAGTGGCGAGACAAATTAACCGTCGCAAACAATAAATCCCCGACTTCCGATTCCACTCGTTCTTCATCAAGTTCAACTTGTAGAGCTTCATCCATTACTTCTTCTATCTCTTCCTGAACCTTCGCAACAACGGGTCCGATAGAATCCCAATCAAAACCAAATTTGGCGCATTGTTTCTGAATTTTTGTAGCACGTGAAAGTGCCGGAAGAGAATTTGGTATTGAGTCTAGAATACTTTGCTGTTCTTTTCCTGCTTGAGCTTTCTCTTTTTCCTTTTCTTTTTCCCAATTCGCCGTTATTTGCTCTTCATTCTCAAACTTGGTATCTGAAAAAACATGAGGATGGCGTCGAGTCAGCTTTTCATTAACTGTTTCAACAACTTCAGAAAACTCAAACAGCCCTTGTTCTTTCGCCAGCTGACTATAGAAGATCACCTGAAATAGCAAATCACCAAGCTCTTCTTTTAAGTTTAGCCAGTCCCTGTTTTGGATGGCATCCACCACTTCATAGGTTTCCTCAATAGTATGCGGAACAATGGTGTCAAACGTCTGCTTTTGGTCCCAAGGGCAGCCGCTTTCTGGATCTCGCAGCTTCGCCATGATTTGTTCTAACTGTTCAATTGGATGACTCATAATCTTATGTTCCTTTAAACCTTTTATTTAAAGAAAAAAGGTGAGCAGCATAACCACTCACCTTTAATTTATTCTCTGACCGTTTTTACTAAGTAGTTGGTTTTTCTAACAAGACAACAAACTTACGAGGCTCCTGAGCATAGCTTGCCTATGTGATGGAGCTAGTATAGTGCAGTTACCGTAGTTAGAGAGCCAAATACGACGTAAAAATTAGCCGAGGCGTTTTACTGACATCACATCCTTGATCTGCTCAACACGCTTTGACACACGAGAGAACACTTCAAGGTTGGTCACTTCCAAATCAAAATCCATGATCGACATTTGACTACGGTAGTCAACGCGACTCTTCATACTGGTGACTTTGATTTTTTCATTGGCAAATAGCGTCGTAATGTCTTTCACTAAACCACCTCGTTCCATCGCCTCGATACGTACAGTCAAAATGTACGAGCCGACGAAACCACTGCCCCAAACCGTATCAATGATCCGCTCTGGTGCGTGAAGGCGTAGCTCTTCAAGCTGTTCGCAATCGCTACGGTGAACGGAAATTCCTCGTCCTTGAGTGATGTAACCACTGATTTCATCACCCGGGATCGGTTGGCAGCAACGCGCTAGGTGCGTCATGAGGTTATCGACCCCTTCTACCACGACCGCATCTTTCTTCGGACGACTTTGCGCTGGCGCTCTGTTTTCTGCTTCTTGCAGTTTTTCTAGCGCTTGCTGATCTTCCTCTTCCGCCGTTGGTTTGTTTACCAAGGCGTTGATGTGGTTGATGATCTGGTTGATGCGCAAGTCACCACTACCAATACCAACATACAATTCATCGGCGCTATTAACGTTAAAGCGTTTCAGTGCGTACTGTTCTGCATCTTTTAACGTCGCCCCAATTTTCACCAACTCTTGTTCTAGGATCTCACGGCCTGCCTCAAGGTTCTTCTCACGGCTTTGCTTACGGAACCAGGCATTAATTTTTGCTCGTGCGCGTCCTGAATGTACAAAACCCAGTGATGGGTTCAGCCAGTCACGAGATGGATTGGGCTCTTTCTGAGTGATGATTTCAACCTGATCACCCATCTGCAGTTTGTGCGTAAACGGGACGATACGTCCTGCAACCTTGGCCCCAATACAACGATGGCCGACTTCTGAGTGGATATGATAAGCGAAATCAAGAGGGGTCGCCCCCATTGGCAAATCAACGACGTCGCCACGAGGGGTAAAGGCATACACGCGATCATCGAATACTTGACTACGCAGCTCATCCAACATCTCTCCAGAGTCGGACATCTCCTCTTGCCAATCGAGTAGTTTACGTAGCCACGTGATCTTCTCATCATAACCGCTGCGACTGCTTGCACCTTCTTTATATTTCCAGTGTGCAGCAACGCCCAGCTCCGAGTCTTCATGCATATCTTTGGTGCGAATCTGGATCTCGATGGTTTTGCCTTCAGGCCCAAGAATCACTGTATGGATAGATTGGTAGCCGTTTGGTTTTGGATTGGCGACGTAATCATCAAACTCGCTTGGTAGGTGTTTGTATTTGGTATGAACTACGCCGAGTGCGGCGTAACAGTCTTGAAGTTTGTCGGCAATGATACGCACAGCTCGTACGTCAAATAATTCATCAAAAGCCAGACTCTTCTTCTGCATTTTGCGCCAGATACTGTAGATGTGCTTTGGACGGCCGCTGACTTCTGCATTAATGCCACACACCGTCATCTCTTGCGTTAGATCATCAACAAAATCTTTGATGTACTGTTCACGGACAATACGGCGTTCAGATAGCTGCTTTGCGATCTGTTTGTAAGTTTCGGGTTGTTGATAACGAAAGGCGTAATCTTCAATTTCCCATTTAAGCTGACCAATACCAAGGCGGTTTGCCAGTGGCGCATAAATATTGGCACACTCTTTTGCCGCCGCCCGGCGAATTTCATCCGGCGCTTTTTTCACTTCAATCAGGTTACTGATTCGCTCCGCAAGCTTAATAACAACGCAGCGAAAATCATCCACCATCGCAAGCAACATGCGGCGAACGTTATCAACCTGAGAAGAGGCAGCACCACCTTCAAGAGTGACATTCAGTTGACCAATTGCGGCCATCTCGTCGACGCCATCGATCAACTTAATGATTTCTTTACTGTAAGCTTCTTCAAGCGCTTCACGCTCAAATGCCCCGGCAGAAACTAATGGGAAAAGCTGCGCTGCCACTAAAGTGGCTTTATCCATTGACAGAGTGATCAGGATTTCAATCATTTCCCGACCACGCCATAACAGCAATTGCGCTTGTTCGTGATCTTTAAGAATGGTTTCGCACTGACGATAAACCTCAGTTAGCCGATTTGCTGTCTTAGGTTCTTGGTTCAAACTGGCAATCCACTTTTCCAGTTCAAACTGTTCGTCTTGATTTAAGTGTGCGCTTCTTACCGCAACCATTATATTTCGTCCTAGTTTTTATTCTGTTTATTATGACTAACCAACGTCTCTGTTAGTTCGTGAGTTTTTCAAATAATGCCATCGATTCTAAATGGCTGGTATGCGGAAACATGTCTAACATACCCAGTTTAGTCAGTTTAAAACCCTGTGCCAGCAAGCTCTGACTATCTCTGGCTAAAGTAGCAGGATTACAAGAAACATAAACGACTTTTGTCGTACCCAATTCGGATAACTGCGCTACTATACCATCAGCACCAGCTCTAGCTGGATCGAGCAGTACTTTATCAAATTTTTCTTTCGCCCATGACTGAGCAGACATATCTTGTTCCAAATTTGCTTGGTAAAACGTGGCATTGGTTAGATTATTGAAAACCGCATTCGCTTTAGCTTTTTCAACCATTGCATCCACCCCTTCAATACCGACAACTTGCTGCACTTGTTTTGCCATCGGTAAACTGAAGTTGCCTAAACCACAGAACAAATCTAACACGCGATCATGCTCATCTAACGCAAGCCAAGTCAGAGCTTGTTGGACCATTTTTTCATTAACGCTCTGATTCACTTGGATGAAGTTATTTGGCTCAAATGGAATCGTAACTCCAGATTCACAATAGTGTGGCGGCTCACCGCACTCACGGTTGAGCTCATCGTTGCTTGGCATCAAATATAACGAAGCCTGTTCTGACTGAGCTAAAGCAAGCAACGCATCATGATCTTTTTGTTGAAGAGGTCGAGAGTGACGTAACACAACCACACGAGTATTGTCGGCTTTAACCAGTTCAACATGACCAA
This sequence comes from Vibrio sp. NTOU-M3, assembly GCF_040869035.1. NCBI lineage: Bacteria > Pseudomonadati > Pseudomonadota > Gammaproteobacteria > Vibrionales > Vibrionaceae > Vibrio > Vibrio sp. NTOU-M3. Next base: position 524,167 of record NZ_CP162100.1, on the reverse strand, counting down.
GGTACTCCTGATGAGAAAATGTCTTCAAAACATCATAAATTGGCAGCATCAGTTGATTCAATTCAGGTTCAAGCACCGGACAACTGGTTACATCGACAATATCTTTGCTTTGCTTTTTACGGAAACCAAATTTCAGCGTTTTGCTTTTCTTATCTAGCATCACACTGATTCGAGCTCGGCGGCGATAGCCCTTATCACCAGTAAAAATAGGATTTTCCAACTGAGCCGATTGCCCAGCAAATTTTCGCATCAACTGGCTTAGCGTTTGTTGCTTGTGCTCTCTTTGTTGTTCGATCGCTAAATGCTGTAAGTCACAACCTCCACACTCATGGTAATGCGGACAAAATGGCTCCACCCGCTCAGCGCTACTCTGTTGAATTTTGATCAGTTTCGCCCGAGAAAACTTACTTTTACTTTCGGTCAGCTGCACCAAAACCAGTTCTCCAGGTAAAGCCCCCTCGATAAAGACTGGCTTTTTATTTTGATAAGCGATACCAGCGCCATGATGGTCGAGTTTTTCTACCTGCATCGATTGGTGTTTGGTATTGAGTTGAGTTTTCTTCTTTGGTTGGAAAAAACGCGCCATGCTAAATGCCTATAATAATTGCGATCAATTGCTGCCTAAGCGTCACCTTTTGACGCTTGAATCATTGTATGAGCCGAGTGAGTTGATTATGCTTATCGTTTCGACGGCTTCTTTTTGAAGTTATTTTCCCATATCCATACCGTGATGTTTAGACAATAATGACCAGATATGGCTTACGCGCCCGCGTTATTACTCTTACCCTAGCTCCAACTCTGATTATCGGCTTGTTATTGAGTGCTTTTTTCTCATTTAACCGCTATCACGATTTGGAAAAGCAAGTCATTAATTCTGGGTTGAGTATCATTGAGCCTCTTGCCATTGCCAGTGAAGATGGTTTGAAAAATAACAGTCGCGAGTCGGTTCGACGCATTATCAGCTATGCTCATCGTAAGAATTCTCAATTTATACGCAGTATTGCGGTATTCGATAACAATCACGAACTGTTTGTTACCTCGAACTTTCACCCCAATTTTGAGTCACTCACTTTTCCAAGTGATCAGCCAATCCCGTTACATATTGACTCCCAGTTGCGAGACAACACCCTAATATTAAAAGCCCCTGTTTTGGCAGAGTCTGGAATTGTTACCAATCAGCAAGGGCAAAATAACAATGCCGCACTAGGTTACATCTCCGTCGAAGTGGATTTGTCTTCGCTACGACTACAACAATACCAAGAGGTATTCTCCGCCTTTCTTGTTCTGCTTAGTGGTTTAGGCTTATCAGCCTTCTTCGCTTTTCGCCTGATGCATGACGTTACTCGACCGATTTCACATATGAAAAATATGGTGGACCGCATTCGTCGTGGTCACCTCGATGTTAGAATCGAAGGCAAGATGCATGGTGAACTCGATGCGCTCAAAAACGGCATCAATGCCATGGCGGTATCGCTGTCGGAATACCACGTAGAAATGCAGCACAGTATCGATCAAGCAACGTCTGACTTGCGTGAAACGTTAGAGCAGCTTGAGATACAGAACGTGGAACTCGACATTGCTAAGAAACGTGCGCAAGAAGCAGCGCGAGTGAAATCCGAATTCTTAGCCAATATGTCTCACGAGCTGCGCACGCCATTAAACGGGGTAATTGGCTTTACGCGTCAAATGCTCAAAACCAAATTAACCAACAACCAGACTGATTACTTACAAACCATTGAAAAATCAGCCAATAACCTGCTTAGCATCATCAATGACATTCTCGACTTCTCGAAACTCGAAGCTGGTAAATTGGCCTTAGAAAATATTCCGTTTGAGTTCCAAGAATCGTTAGAAGAAGTCGTGAGCCTACAAGCCACCAGCGCTCATGAGAAAGGATTGGAACTGACTCTGAAAGTTGACTCCAAAATCCCAACTGGCTTGGTGGGCGATCCGCTTCGCATTCAACAAGTACTGACCAATTTAGTCGGTAACTCCATTAAATTTACCGAAAAAGGCAATATCGACATCAGTGTCGAGCTTCGCTCACAAAAAGAAGACATCGTGGAACTGCAATTTATGGTTCGCGATACGGGCATTGGTATATCAGAGCGCCAGCAAGCTCAATTATTCCAAGCATTTAGTCAAGCTGATGCCAGTATTTCTCGACGTTATGGTGGTACGGGACTTGGTTTGGTTATTACCCAAAAACTCGTTGGACAAATGGGCGGTGAAATCAGCCTAACCAGCCGTCTGCACCAAGGTTCCACTTTCTGGTTCACTCTTCGCCTACATTCGACAATCATGCCAGTAAGCGATCCAATCGAAGCACAAATTCTCAACCAGCGAACACTACTTCTGATAGAGCCGAACATGCAAGCTGCATCGGTAACCCAGCAGTTGTTACTGCAAGAAGGATTGAACGTCACTTACCGCTCTTCAATGCCAGAAGAATTGGAAAGCTATGACTATGTTCTGCTCAACCTTGCTCCAAATAAATCGAATGAATTTGAGTTGGTCGAACAATGGGTTGAAAAAGCACTTGAAAGCGCCGCACAAGTGGTTGTTGGTACACCAAGTACCGCGCTGGCATTATCCGACCACCTGATCCAGAAATATCAAATTCATTGCATCACTAAACCTCTTTCTCGACGCAAACTGTTGCAAACTCTGGTGGCTAACCATGAGATTTTACCGGAGATCGAAGACGCTGAATGCACAGTAGAAAAACGAGATACGCTCCCACTGACCGTCATGGCCGTCGACGATAACCCAGCAAACTTAAAACTGATCAGTGCATTGCTCCAAGAGCGTGTTGAGCGTGTGATTACCTGCACCAACGGCCTCGATGCCGTAGAACAAGCTAAAGTGCAGCGTTTCGATATTATTCTCATGGACATTCAGATGCCACACATGGACGGAGTAACCGCTTGTGGCAAAATCAAACAGACTGAGCTTAATGCGCAAACTCCTGTTATCGCCGTCACAGCCCACGCCATGACTGGTGAACGAGACAGACTGCTTCAAGCTGGGATGGACGACTACCTCACCAAGCCGATAGAAGAGCACGTACTACAACAAGTGTTGATGCACTGGAACCCTTATACCGCATCAAATGAGTTCGAAAAAATCGATCTGGTCTCACAACCCGATCCTATCGTGCAGGCTCATATAGCCAGCGTTGAGCACAGCAATATCATCATTGATTGGCAAGCGGCATTGAAGCAGTCGGCAAACAAAGAAGACTTAGCACGCGATATGCTACAGATGCTGATTGACTATATCCCCGAAGTAAGTCAAGTCGTCGAAGTGGCCTTAGAACACGATGACCCTGATATGGAACAGCTGACCCACCATATCCATAAACTGCATGGCAGTTGCTCTTATTGCGGCGTGCCAAGACTTAAGAAAGTTTGTGAAACATTAGAAAAAGCACTTCGCTCCAACGCATCGATCGAAGAGATTGAGCCAGAACTGTTTGAGCTTCAAGATGAGATGGAAAAGGTAACGGCGAGTGCTAAGCCTTATTTAAGCTAAGTAGGATATTTTATTAAGGGGAGCATTCACTTCCCTTGTTACTCATTCTTTCGCTGAAAAAACGAAAGTTGTTTTTATTTGCTTGTTTCACTGAATACATGGCTAAATCTGCCTGATGGATCAGCTTTTCTAATTCCATCAGGCCGCGCTCATGAATGGTAATCCCTAAGCTGCACCCGACCTTTATCTTATGCTCTTGATAACGACAAGGTAAGTTCGCCGCCTTAACTAACTCCGTTGCAACCGACTCCAATAGTGGTCGTTCTACCTTAGATAAAATCAGATACACCACAAATTCATCACCACCCATTCGTCCGATAACACCAGGCACACTCACCCCATCAATGATACAAGAAAATCGCTTGGCAATATCCGCTAGTACTGCATCTCCCGCCGCATGACCAAACTGATCATTAACGGCTTTGAAGCCATCTAAGTCAATCAGGAACAAAGCGATACTCTGCTCGGAAGAGTATGCGTGCTCTAAGAATTTCTCGCACCCTAAACGGTTTTTTAATCCGGTCAGCGTGTCTTGTTCTGCAAGGTTTCGATAGTGTTGCTCCCAACGTTCAATTTGAGTTCGTAACTCCCTTTCTCTCTCTATCGCTTGACGAGAGCTTTGAATAAACGTGTTAATGCTGTGCACTACCACCCCAAGCTCTGTGTTTTCATTGTCTCGGTCTATTGGGATCATTTCCGCTTGCTCTGGTGTCGTTTCATAGACGGACTTGGACAACTTCGTCAATGGTCGCCCCACGATCTTATTGAATACGATCACCAAACCAATCAAGGTGATTAAAAACATCACAACAACGGCGATGAGTCGTTCAAATACTCCTGTCAGCGCTTTTTGACGCAAGACCCGATGATCATTGTGTATCTTCAAATAACCAATCACCTCTCCATCAATAGGCGAATACAAATGGTATTGGTTAGCATGCGACCAAAAATTTGGTTCTTCATCAACCGGAAAGCCTGCAAAAAACAGAACTTCACTTTCTCCTTCAATACGAACTGCATCAATTTCTTCATGCATTAACAGCGCTTCCATCACCTCGGCCGCTATTTGTTCATTTTGGACATAAACAGCAATGGCGGCAGAACTGGACAAAGAGAGGGCTAATTTACGTTCTAACTCTTTATGATTTTTATCAGCTTGTACAAAACCGCTTGGCACCATAATCATCAAAATGATCGCCAAGTACATACAAGCCAGAACGGTCACGGCTTTTAGCAATTTGTGGGAAAGAGAGCTTGTCCAAGGTCTATTCATCGATTTTTAGCACTACCTTTACACCTGAATCTAAAGAAGGCGGTTCCAACATGTAACCGATGGCTTGGGGGTTTTCCTGCAGCTTAATCAGCAACTCTTCATTTGAATGGATATTCTCCGGCGCACGCATCCGCCCAGAAAATTTTAGTTTTGCCCAATAAGCATTAACTTGGCTTTCTTCCATCTTTGCCACTCGGTAGAAAAAACGCTGTCGCCCTTCGCCATGTCGATCGAGCACTTGATTGACATATAAAGTCCCCAGCACTTTTTTCCTCCCTAAATAGAGATCTGTTACGTCTTCCAATTCCAATTTCCCTACGGCACTATTTGCATTCACTACAACGTAGATGTCTGCTGCAACAAAGCTGGGAACTAACAACAGGAGCAGATAAAAATACTTCATACCTCCCCCTTAAAAAATGAAGTTCATGTTCAACGTTAGCACCAGAGCATCTCGCTCTTCCCCTTGCCTAGATGCTGGCGTCGCCCACAACCCATAGCCAAATGATTCTATCTCGACATAATCAAGCTGCGCTTTCACAGCAACCTGTGATGCAACATCCCAACGTAAACCAAGACTGTATGTTGATTGTTCGATACGTACAGAGTTAATGCCTGCAATCGCCCCTTCTTGTAAAGGTACTAGCGCAGGATTAAACAAGGACCAATCAAGTGCTTTTTGATACGGCGCTTGATCAACATGAAATACCCCGTACATCATATAAGGGGTTAGTCGTTCAAAAGCCTTACCCAACAGAACGTATCCACCATAGCCTTGCGGTATCGAGTTTTTATCAGTCGTAATTCGAAATAGCTCGGATTGTGCAGTCCATTCACTATCAAAATAAGTGACAGCGGCTTGTAAATACGTCACCTCTTCATCATCAAGAACTAAAGCATCGTAAAGGGAAGCGGCATCTTCACTTAATAACGGGATGTTGCTATTGGCAATTTGAGCAATTTGATTTTGTAGTGATTGTAAGGAAGGACCATTGTTGACAGAAAGAGAGCCTACGTGGGCATAGGATAATTGCCAGCGCCACTTATCTTGCTCAACTTCAAATGAAAGAGAGAGGACATCTTTGAGCTTAGCTCGATACTTTTCCTGAAGCTCTGGAACCTCACCCATCTGGGTAATGCGTCCATATTCAGCACTTGCCGACCAATTCAGATTGGCATTATTGGAATAGTAGGTAAAACCAACCCCATCAAGCGAGTTAAACACAATGCCACCATACAATTCTTGAGGTGGTCTAACCCATAAATGGGCATAGTCGATATGACGGCTATCTGCGGCAGCATAAGCACTGACTCCCACTCTACCGGCTCGAAAGTCCCAGTTTTCATTGGGCTCGTAACGAACAAACGCGAGCTCCGTCATTTCATCTAAGTCGTAATCGATACTGTTATCCAGTAGCCATTGCGAAGTGATGGACCAATGATGGTCGAAGGTAAGATCCAGTTGAACGCCGACATTGGAGTCATTGTTGAATATGCCATTGTCCTCGATATCAGCACTTCGGGTGATATCGCGCCGATACCCTAAATCTGCTTCATTCTCATAGGTATAACCCAAAGTACCAAAACCGGAGACAGACCAATCCACAGCATGAGCTGACGAACCAAATAGCATAAGTCCCACTGCGAAAGTCAGTGCCCACAATTTCTTAGGCATGTATTGCTATCCTTATTGATTGTTAGCCAGAACGCTTATTGTTGCGTTACATATCAAGAATAGCAGTTCTTACCTAGAGCACGTTGTAATCACAAAGTTCATACTATAGAGAGAAGAGTTAAATGTGGGGGCTTTGCGATTAGGAAGTGATTACATGAGATAATGCAACTCATCAAAAAAATACCGCTCCTGTAAGTGAGCGGCATTTTTATCAACAAGCAATTACTGCCAATAAAAGACAACAAGCAGAATGAATGCAATCAGAAGCAAACTAAACCAAGGAACTTTACGTCGACCACCTTGCTTGGAAGCACAACCTTTGTCATTGTCACAGCATCCCATATCAATAATTCTCCATTGATAACGCTCAATTTTAAAGCCATTATACGGCTATATCTTTGTTCAGTTGGAAAAAAACGTGTCAAACAAAGTCAAAATCACATCCAGTCACTGGGTTATTGTTGTTGCGCTTTTAGCCGCAGCTCTCGCTTGTTACCTGCTCGTTGAGCCGTACGTCAACTCCATTATTATGGCGTTTATTATTTCACTACTCATGTTTCCGATACATGAATGGCTAGAGCGTAAACTGCCTAATCATCCCAATATCGTCGCATTTTTGTCTTGTGTGGTACTGACCTTTATTATTGTCATCCCGCTCCTGTTTGTCTTTGCGGCCATCGTTCAACAAGGGTCACTGTTCTCACAAAATATGTATCAATGGGTCACTCATGGTGGTATCCAAACCGTCTTTGAACACCCTTGGGTGGTGAAAGGGTTATCTTTGGTGAATACCTACCTGCCTTTTGATGAAATTGACCCTCAAGAGATTGCACAGAAAGTGGCGCAACTGGCCACCTCATTTGGCTCGAATATTGTTGGCATCAGTGCAAAGATCCTTGGCGATGCCACCAGCTTTCTGATGAATTTCTTCTTGATGTTGTTTGTCTTGTTCTTCTTATTGAGAGATCACGACAAAATCATCAGCGCGATCCGACATATCTTACCGCTCTCACGCAGCCAAGAAGACAAGCTCTTATCTGAAATTGAACAAGTCTCCAAGTCAGCCGTTATGGGCTCGTTTCTTACTGCCATCGCACAAGGCCTTGCGGGTGGTATCGGTATGTGGCTAGCAGGCTTCCCTGGTCTGTTCTGGGGAACTATGATGGGATTTGCTTCCTTCATTCCTGTGGTTGGAACCGCTTTAATCTGGATTCCTGCGACCATCTATCTATTACTCACCGGCGATACAACGTGGGCAATCTTCTTAGCTGTGTGGAGTATCGCAGTTGTAGGCTCAATCGATAACCTACTGCGTCCACTCTTGATGCAAGGCAGTGCGGGAATGAATACGCTGATGATTTTCTTCTCACTGCTCGGTGGTATTCAATTGTTCGGATTAATCGGCTTAATATACGGCCCGTTGATCTTTGCCATTACTATGGTTTTATTTAATATTTACGAAGAAGAGTTCAAAGGTTTTCTCGACCAACAAGATCGCAGTTGATGACACCATAGACTAAGCACTTCAAGCAAAGGGAGGATTGTGAGAGAATCCTCCCTCTTTTGTATTTACTGAGCATGCTATGTCTGCCTATATCGCCCCCAGTCAAATTACTGAACGCCAACTTGCTTATTTTGAAGGCAAACATGTGTTAGTCGCTGGTGAAGCGGAAGATCTCTTCCCGCTTGAGCTAACGAAACACTGTGAGTCTGTCAGCATTTTCACCACCAATTACGGTTACTACCGTCAAGTTAGTGCTTACTCTCAGTTGAATTGCCATTTCGGTGCGGCGTTTGATGGTGACGCTCAAGCAGATATGGTTTTGCTTTATTGGCCTAAAGCAAAAGCAGAAGCAGAATATCTATTGGCCATGCTAATGGCAAAATTAGGCCAGAATACGGAAATTGTCGTCGTGGGTGAAAACCGTTCTGGCGTAAAAAGCGTCGAGAAAATGTTTGCTCAGTACGGCCCTATCAATAAATACGACTCAGCCAGACGCTGTTCATTTTATTGGGGGCAGTGCACCAATGAGCCAGCACCCTTTCATTTAGAAGAGTGGTTTAAACACTACCAAGTTCAATACCAAGACAACACTCTGCACATTCATAGCTTACCAGGCGTCTTTAGCCATGGTGAATTTGATGTGGGCAGTAAACTCCTATTAGATACCTTGCCAAAACTCAATGGAAAAGTGCTTGATTTTGGTTGTGGTGCAGGCGTTATCGGAGCAGTGATGGCAACGTTAAATCCATCAATAGAGCTTGAGATGTGTGATATCAGCGCCCTTGCCGTGGCTTCAAGCCAAGCGACCTTAGCTGCTAATGGTCTGTCAGGCCGAGTCTTTGCATCAGACGTTTATTCAGATTGTGCAGATGATTACCAATTTATCATCAGTAATCCTCCTTTTCATTCAGGGCTTGATACCAGCTACAGCGCCACCGAGTCACTACTTGCCAATGCACCGAAACATCAAAGTGCCGCTGGCCAGTTATTTATTGTGGCAAATAGCTTCCTCAAATACCCACCTATCATCAATCAAGCGTTTGGTAATTGTGCGACGTTAAATAAGACCAACAAGTTCGCTATCTACCACGCTCAAAAATAGACCTCTTGCCCGATAATGCTTCGATTATTGGGCAAATTTACCAAATCACACAAAAAGTTTGCGCTACTTCACACGCTTTACCGTCTACTTACTTGTCAAAGTAAAAAAACTCGTTAATTTTGTCACTTTAGGATTACTCCATTTTATTTTGACGCGTTTTAACGTCGTTTCTCACGGAAAGTTAGACTGAATCATGTTCAAGTTGTATAGAAAACAAAGATTTAAACGTTTGCAGAACACCCTAATGCTGGCGTTTTTAGTTTTGAGCATAACCCCACTGACTGTCATTGCTCTGTTCTTTTTGCAGTCACACAGTAAAGATCTGCAAGAACAAAGTACCTCCCACCTTGTTTCGGTTCGCGATAGCAAAAAACAACAAGTCGTTGACTATCTATTTTCAAAAGAGTCAGAGGTAATGGGATTTGTGCGCTCTGAGCTTGCAACCGCAAGTGGTGGGCATTTTTATGGCTTAGTCAATGCGTTCAGGAACTTAGGACTTACCATTGAAGAAGCTCGTCAATACGCACAAAAACGTTATATTCCCGGCTCTGGCGATAAAATTAAAACGTCAATTTTGCCCCAATCAACAGAGTACAATGCCTCAGAGCGGTATCGTCTGCTGCACAAACGTTATCATTGGGCCTATTTAGAGCTATTAAAGCGCTCTGATTTTGACGACATCTTGCTAGTTGACCGTGACGGCAACGTGACCTACTCCATTTATAAATACGATAACTACGGTACTAACCTGCTTAATGGTAAATATAAAGATGCCAACTTAGGTAAAACTTTCCAAAAGCTCAAAGTTCAAGTTGCAGAGAAACGCAGAAGTAATGAAGACTACACGCCAGTGGTGATTTCAGACTTCTCTCCAGAACAAGGCAAAATGGTTGCTTGGCTTGGTGCCCCAATCATTCAACAAGGCTACCTACACAGTTACGCAATGTTCCGTTTGCCAAATAACGCCATCACTAAACTGATCGCAGACAGTAACCAAACATCGCAAATGCGCACCTTGTTGGTCGGAAGTGATCATCGCTCCAGAACATTAGCCCATGAGCAAACGGATATCGACAAAAGTGCAGAGGTGATCAATCTGGCTCTCCAAGGCTCCACCGCCTTTGGCACTTATACCAATACCGTTGGTGAAGATACGATTGCAGCGTACAGTCCAATTTCCTTTAAGGGTGAGAATTGGGCTTTAGTTGTTGAGGTGCCAGAAAAAGAAGCATTTGCCCGCGTGCATCAGCTTGAAACCCTCTTCATTTTCGCAATGTTGGTCGCTATTGTTATCGTTGTGATCGCCTCCCATTATCTCTCGAATTTCATTACCTCCCCACTTCTCAAACTCACTTGGGCGGCGGAAAAGGTCTCCGCGGGTGATCTTGAAGCGGATATGATCAACACCGATCGCAAAGATGAAATTGGCCGCCTAGCGGTCAGTTTTGAGCGTATGCAACGCTCTATTCGTGAGAAAATGCAGCTAATTAAAGAGCAAAATGTGGAGCTTGAAAGCAACCTCAAGCTGATCCAGAAACAAAATGAAGAGCTGCAATTAGCAAACAAACTCAAAGACGAATTTCTTGCAACCACATCTCATGAGCTAAGAACGCCATTACACGGCATGGTTGGGATCGCTGAAGCTTTAGTCTCTGGAGCAAATGGCCCAATCACGGCAGATCATAAGTATCAACTCGACATTATTATCAGTAGTGGCCAACGTCTCGCAACGCTCGTTGATGACCTGTTGGATTACCATAAAATGCGTTATGGTAACTTGGATATTCAAACAAGTGCCGTTGACCTTGCGAGTGCCACACGCTTGGTATTGGAACTTTCTTCTCACCTTCTTGGCAGCAAGCCTATACGTATTATCAACCAAGTTGCTAGCGAGACCGTTTGGGTTTCTGCCGATCCGCAACGCTTAGAGCAGGTGCTGTATAACCTAGTTGGTAACGCGATTAAATACACTAGCGAAGGAAAAATTGTTATTTCAGCAAACGTTGTTGATGACAAGATCCGCGTACAAGTGGTTGATACTGGCCAAGGTATACCAGCCGAGCAACTCGAACATATTTTTGAACCATTAATCCAAGCGGGTCATGATACCAGCCGCTACCGTCAAGGCGCAGGGCTTGGACTTTCAATTAGCCGACAACTGATTGAACTGATGGACGGCTCTCTTTATGTCAGTAGCCAACCCATGGTTGGAACCACCTTTAGCTTTACCCTTCCTCTAGCGAGCGAAGAACAAATCATTCAAGCAAGCCACAGTGAAGCCTCGCACTTTCGAGCTCCCGATGTTGGTGATATCGAAATCCAAGAAACGAATTGCCTACCTGAAAATCCTGATGGTCCATTATTGCTGGTAGCAGATGATGAACCAGTCAATTTAAGAGTTTTGGACAGTTTCTTGCGTCTTGAAGGATACCGCGTTCGCACTGCGAAAGATGGTCATGAGGCGCTCGATATCATTGAACAAGAGAAACCTGAGCTGCTTCTGTTAGACATCATGATGCCCGGACTCAGCGGCTATCAGGTCTGTACGACCTTACGTGAAAAATACGATCACTCTCAATTGCCAGTTATCATGCTCACGGCTCTAAACCAGCCGGATGATCGCATTCGTGGTTTTGAAGCAGGGGCGAATGATTACCTCACAAAACCGTTTAATAAGCGTGAACTTGCCGCTCGTATCACCGCTCACCTGACAGCCAGTAAGGCAGAACTACGACGTATTGAAAATCAACAACTGCAAAACGAGTTGAAACAACGCGCTATCGTAGAAGCCAGCTTGCTTGAAACGCAAGGCAGACTGCTAGAGCAACTCGAGTCCGCCCCTGAAGCGATTGTTTGTATCCGAGACGACAATAAGATTCGATTTGTTAACGAGGCTGCATCGCGCCTATTCCGCCGTAGTCCTGAGCAGCTTAAACGGTCACGAGCGGATGAAATCATTGCGCCCAAGTTCCTCAATGTCGAGCAAGAACACTACTGCGGCAACATCGATATTTACGTTGAAGATGTGCGCCAACATGTCTCTGCCGATATACTCAGACTGCCTGAAGGCGCAGACCTGAAATTAATGTACATCTTTAATGTTGGTGGTGGGGTTAATGTTGCGCGCATCCATAATTTAGAAACCGCTATTGAAGCACTGTCTAGTTTTGCTTTTGAAGGAGACAAAGCGAAATTACAACAACTGAGAGAGCTAGGGGGAGAATTTACCCGCCTTGCCGATAAGGTTTCCGGAGAAAGCCAGTCTAAACACGACATCATGCGTGAAGTCTTGGTTGATGCAATGACCAGCGCTCTCAATTACTGGGAAAGCGTCACTGGGCAAAGTAAATTTGCTTTTGCTGAACAAAGCGGACTGTGGCGCGTGTATCTTGATCGAAGTACGCTTCAAACTCGAACGTTAGATAAATACTTACGGGTCGAGACACTTCCTAAAACGCCACGTTGGCGAACCGTATTGAGTTCATTGGACTACATCCTTGAACACTGTAAAGAGCAAGGTCCTGAGCGCACACATATCGAGTCTTTAAGGGATAAGCTTCAGCATCTTCTCACTAGCTAAAAGATTCACTTCACACAAAAAAGCCCGCGATATTAAGCGGGCTTTTTTGTGTGAAGTCGTTAGAAAGAAAATTAGCATTGCTCCAGAAACTCAATAAACCAATTTAAGACTCTGCGATAACTTTGGCTTTCTCATCCTCTGCTTCGAGTTGATGCTGACGTCCTAACATCAACAAACATGGGGTCAGCACTAAGGTCAACAATGTCGCAAATGCAAGTCCACCCGCTACTGCAGTTGCTAACTGAGACCACCATTGTGTACTTGGAGCGCCAAACTCAATCTTCTGATTGATCAGATCAATGTTCATTTCGAGTACCATCGGCAGCAGCCCAAGGATCGTTGTCACCGTCGTTAGTAGAACGGGTCTTAAACGCTGCACGCCGGTACGCAGGATCGCCTCACGCTTATCTAATCCTCTTTTGCACAGCTGGTTATAGGTGTCAATCAAGACAATATTGTTATTTACCACAATACCCGCCAGAGATATTACCCCAATACCAGACATGATGACGCCAAATGGTTTCTGGAAAATCAATAAACCCGCAAACACGCCGACCGTAGAAAACAACACCGCACTTAAGATCAAAAACGACTGATAAAAGCTATTAAATTGAGTGATCAAAATCAGCGCCATCACCACCAGTGCTACCACAAATGCATTCATCAAAAAGGCCTGTGAGTTTTCCTGCTCTTCATTTTGACCACGAATTTTAAACTCAACACCCGCAGGTAAATCGAGCTCAGATAGCGCCTGCTCAATACGCGGTAATTCCAACGCTAAGTTATACCCTTCTTGTATGTCTGCCATGATATTAATGACTCGATGACCATCGACACGCTGAATCATGTCTTGTTTTTGTTCAGGTACAATGCGGGCAAAGTTCGTGATAGGGACCATCCCTGCTGCTGTTTTCACTCGTAGCTCATCAAAGCGACCAATATCACGCTTATCCTCTGGGTAACGGACCAAAATATCCACTTCTTCGGTCGCATCATCCGGTAAATAATCACCGATTTTCAACCCATTAGTCACGAACTGGACCGTATTGCCAACCGTTGTTGCATCAGCGGCAAATCGAGAAGCATCATCGCGGCGGATATCAATTTGCCAGTCGATCCCTTCTTTACTACTACTATCACTGATGTTTTCAAATGCAGGGTTATTGTCAGCCCAATGCCGCACTACCTTCGCAGCCATATCGAGTTGCTCGTGTGATTGCCTAGTTGACATCTCTATCACCAGATCGTGTTCAACAGGAGGTCCAGCATCTGGGAATTTGTACTCAATTTCGACACCTGCGAATTGATCCGTGCTCTGCTTTAACTCCTCAATGATCGCTTTCACCTTGCGACGATATTGCCAGTCCACTGGGGTAATTTGGATTTGACCAATTTCATCATTGCCACCCGTGCGGGTATAAACGCTTTCAAATTCATCTTGACCAAGCATCACTTGTTCAATCTCTCGCATGATCACATCTTTTTCGTTGATAGAGAGATCACCATAAGAGCGCACTTTCACAGTAAAAAATGGCGGATCCACTTCAGGGAAAAACTCAGCCCCCAAACCTGCTTTGTAATAAGTGCCTCCGACCCCAGCGGCTAACAAAATCGCACTGAGCAAAATTTTCCAAGGATGGCGAAGGGCGATATCTAACGTATGGTAATAGAGCTTTGTGATCCCCGTTGATTGGGAGAAATCACCATTATGCAGTGCAACCATCATAGTCCGGTTGGTCGCACTCACATTTTGCGGCCGCCCAATGAGCCCACCCAATACCGGAACAAATAGCAAAGCCATTAACAGTGAAGCGGATAAAGTTGCAATTAAGGTCAGTGGCAAGTATTTCATAAACTCGCCAGTGATATCGGGCCAGAATAGTAACGGAGCAAATGCCGCTAACGTAGTGGCGGTAGAAGCGGTAATAGGCCAAGCCATGCGTTTTGCTGCATCACGATAAGCGTCGCGCCGAGGCGTTCCCTCTTGCATTCGCCGGTCCGCAAATTCGGTGACAACAATGGCACCGTCCACCAGCATACCTACCGCCATGATTAACGAAAACAGCACCACTATATTGACCGTTAAACCAAAGACCGAAAGAACCAATAGTCCCGTAAGAAAAGAGCCTGGGATCGAAATACCCACCAACGCCGCAGTTCTCAAGCCAAGAATCGCAATAATAACGATCACCACTAAAATAATGGCCGACAGAATATTGTTCTGCAGATCATTGAGCATCATCTTGACGTCTTTGGATTGATCCCAAGTGTATTTGATCAACAAGTTATTTGGCCATTCTGGACGCTGTTGCGCTTCCTCTAACAACGCCTTAATCAGTTCAACTGTCTCTATACTGTTTTCACCAGCACGCTTTTTCACATCAAGCACAACGGCTGATTTCCCATCTAAGCGTGCAAAGCTCTCAGGATCTCGAAATGCCCGTCTTACCGTGGCGACATCTCCAAATGTAATCACTTGCTTGCCATCAACCTTCACTGGCAATTCAAGTACGTCTTTCAAAGAATCAAATACCGACGGTACTTTTACCGAGAAACGTCCATACCCTGTGTCCACAAACCCAGCAGCCACAACTCGGTTATTCAACGCAATCAAATTGTAGATATCACCTTGATCCAGCCCATAGCTTTCCATCAATAATGGATCAACAATGATTTCTACAATGTCTTCCCGATCCCCGGCAATATCAACTTCCAGGATTTGACGATAGCTTTCCAACTTATCGCGTAACTGACGTGCAATCTGCACGATGGTGCGTTCCGGCACGGTACCATACAGTACCACCGACAATGCAGGCTCTTCAGAAGCTAAAGTCACCTCATTCACTGTTGGTTCATCGCTATCAGCAGGCAACCTTGGCTTAGCAAGATCAACCGCTTCTCGCACATCCGCCATCGCCTTGTCCAGATCCACACCAACCGAAAACTCCAGCATTACAGAAGCGTGCCCCTCTGCTGCCGTAGCCTTCATCTCTTTCACTCCTTCAATTGAGCGAAGTTCTTGTTCAATAGGTCGAACAAGCAGCCGCTCTGCATCAATTGGAGAGATCCCTTGGTGCCCTACAGAAACATAAATAATGGGGATCGTAATATCAGGACTCGATTCTTTAGGTATGGTGATGTAAGTACCAATACCAGCAATCAAAATAAAGATAAGTAGCGTGACCATTGTACGAGTGCGCGATAACGCCGCATCAATGACTGAATACATACGCCCTCCTAGTTGGCTTGCTTAATCGCGATGACACGATCACCATCACGTACAAAGCCTTGTCCGGTGGTAATGATATCCACTTGCTCACCAAGCCCAGTCAACCACACTCCATCTTGCTCAGCTTTCACCAGTTGAATAGGCACAAAATGCACTTGGTCGCTTTGAAGTGTTTTAACGCCAAGGTTACCCGACTCGTCCAGCGCGAGCATCGCAGGGGTAACTTTGACTGCAAGTTTGCTTTGCAAGTTGAGTTCAACTTCTGCACTGATCCCTGCTGGAATGCGTTGTTCTGGGTTATCGATTTCAATTTCGATAGGAAACGTATTGGTTGATACTGATGAAATTCGCGAAATATAACGAAGGGTCCCTTGCACCGTTTTTCCATCAATAAACCTGACTTGAGCGGCTTGTGCCGGTACTAGGTTCTGGATATGTCGCTCACTCACATCCGCCTCAATCACCACTTTGTTCAAATCAATTAACCGCGCCACAGGATCGCCAACACCAACAAAATCTCCTGTTTCGATGAACAGGTGATCCACAATGCCATTAAACGGTGCTTTAATTTGGGTATTACGCAATGCCAGCTTCGCATTGCTAACCATCGCTTTAGCTTCAACCAACGCCGCCTGCGCCGTTGAAAAAGCGACCTCTCCTTGCAAACCTTTATTTTTCAGCGACTGAGCGGCTTTAAACTCTTTCTCACGAACTTTTAGCATCGCCTGAGCCCGTTCAAGCTGCATCGGTAGATCGCCTTTGTCGATCACGGCAATGACTTGACCTTGCTTAACACTCTGACCTTTATCCACCATTAACTGCTGAATTTTTCCAGCAAACTCTGCCCCTAAACGGGCCAGCTTATCCGGTGCCGTCCGACCATAGAGATCAATTTTCTTAAATGTAGGCTCAGCGACAAAAGTTTGATAAGCCACCTTGGCTAAGGGGATTTCTTGTTCCGCTTCTTTAACTGGCGTTTCTTCCGCCTGTAAGGAACCAAACCCTAACCAAAGTGACAGGAACGTAATGAGGATGATAGAGATGAGGTATGGCCGCAGCGCCAACTGCTGAAAAATAGACAATCTAGACATAACATTCCTTTGTACACACAAACGAAGACCGTGAGAAATACTGCGTCTATGCTTCCTGATTATTATTTATGCGATCATTGTATAAACTACGCTTATGCTTGCCATCTAGCAATTCACCTATGTCTCAATTTTAAGGTTTCGTGATATAAAAAAGCCGCGTTCATCACGCGGCTTATCAATCATCAAAAGTGCTTAAACGCTAAAGGATGCACCACAACCACAAGTGGTTGTCGCATTTGGGTTGTTCACAAAAAAGCGGGAGCCCTCTAGGCCTTCGGTATAATCCACTTCTCCACCAATCAAGTATTGTAAACTCATTGGGTCAACCACTAAGGTTACGCCGCAATTTTCAATCGTCATGTCACCTTCATTGACGTTTTCATCAAAGGTAAAACCGTATTGAAAACCACTGCAACCGCCACCGGTGATATATACACGTAGCTTTAGCTCAGGATTCTCTTCCTCTGCAATCAGCATTTTCACACGACTTGCTGCAGCGTCTGAAAAAGTTAATGGGATATTTACTTCGCTCACTACGACCTCTCTCACTGGTGTCTACCTGTCTGTTGGAGGATGATTTCATCCACCGCAGGGGATCTCTTTTTAAATATACCGACTGATTATCTAATACCTGACCGAAGCGTTCAAGTATTCACCATCTTCTTAAGCAAAATAGACCAACTTTTCTGTTAATTTGCCAACAATTGCGAGGAAAGTGACCAGAATGTGGTGCAAAACGTTTCTCGCAACGGCTGTGACAGGTACAATGCCCGCCAACTTGGTCCGAGCAATCAAAAGAGGATATTTCAATGACCAAATCAGCAGAACTCTATCAAAAAGCGCAGCAGACCATTCCGGGTGGTGTTAATTCTCCAGTGCGTGCTTTCAATGGTGTGGGTGGTTCGCCAATTTTTATTGAACGAGCTGATGGCCCATTGGTTTTCGATGCTGATGGTAAAGCGTACATTGATTATGTTGGCTCTTGGGGCCCAATGATCCTTGGTCACAACCACGCGGTTATTCGTGAAGCGGTGATTGATGCTGCTCAACGTGGGTTAAGTTTTGGTGCGCCGACCGAAATGGAAATTGTAATGGCGGAACTGGTTTCTGAATTAGTCCCTTCCATGGAACAGGTTCGTATGGTGAGCTCGGGCACAGAAGCAACAATGAGCGCAATCCGATTGGCTCGTGGTTATACAGGCCGCGACAAAATCATCAAGTTTGAGGGCTGTTACCACGGACACGCCGATAGTCTTTTAGTAAAAGCAGGCTCCGGTGCACTCACACTGGGTCAACCAAGCTCTCCTGGCGTACCAGCCGACTTTGCTAAGTACACGTTAACTGCAACATTTAACGATCTTGACTCAGTGCGTGAATTGTTTGCCGCTAATAAAGGGGAAATTGCTTGTATCATCGTTGAGCCTGTTGCGGGCAACATGAACTGTATCCCACCAGTAGAAGGCTTCCACGAAGGTCTGCGTGAAATCTGTGATCAAGAAGGCGCACTTTTGATTTTTGATGAAGTCATGACTGGATTCCGCGTAGCATTAGGCTGCGCTCAAGGTCACTACAACATCAAGCCTGATCTCACTACGCTTGGTAAAGTGATCGGTGGCGGCATGCCTGTAGGCGCATTTGGCGGCCGTAAAGAAGTGATGCAGTACATTGCTCCAACAGGTCCGGTATACCAAGCTGGGACGCTCTCAGGCAACCCTGTTGCAATGGCTGCAGGTTACGCGTGTCTGAATCTGTTGAAAGAAGAAGGTAACGAAAAACGCCTCGCCGCTAAAACCAAACAACTTGCCGATGGCTTCAAAGAACTCGCAGATAAACACGGCATCCCATTACTGGTAAATCAAGTGGGTGGTATGTTCGGTTTCTTCTTTACTGATCAAGAACGTATTACGTGCTACGAAGACGTGACGAAATGCGATGTTGAGCGCTTTAAGCGCTTCTTCCACCTGATGCTTGATCACGGTGTATACCTTGCGCCTTCAGCCTTTGAGGCAAGTTTTACCTCTTTAGCTCACGGCAGTAAAGAAATCGACGCGACCTTGGAAGCCGCTGATCGTAGTTTTGCCATCATGGCACAAGAAATCTAAAAAATAAGCGGCTCATAGCCGCTTATTTTTCAAAGATGACCGTCGCTACTGCATAGCGACGTTCATCTGAGATGGATAGGTGAATGCTGGATATTTGCATTTGCTGTGATAACTCAAGCGCTTTACCTGAAAGCGTCAGAAGTGGCTTACCATGTTCATCATTGGAAATAATGAAGTCATGAAAGCTCACACCATGAGCAATCCCCGTCCCTAAAGCTTTAGATGCCGCCTCTTTGGCTGCAAAGCGCTTAGCCAGATAACGAGACTGTTGTTTGAGCGCTCGAAAGCTCTCCAATTCAGGTTGAGCAAGAATGCGTTCTGCAAACGCCTCTCCAGAGCGATTGAGCGCTTTCTCTACGCGTTCAATTTCAGCAATGTCCGTCCCTAAACCTACAATCGCCATACTTATTTACGCGCCGCTTCCATGATCGCTTTCATGTCCGTCACGGCTTTTGCTAGGCCATCGAATACAGCACGACCGATAATAGAGTGGCCAATGTTCAGTTCAAAGATCTCTGGAATAGCCGCAATCGCTGCTACATTGTGATAAGTCAAGCCATGACCTGCGTTTACCGTGATCCCTTGATCCGCCGCATAACTTGCGCCAGCAGCGATTTTTTTGAGTTCATCTTGCTGATCTTCTTCTGTTTCGGCATCTGCGTAATGACCTGTGTGAAGCTCAATAAATGGTGCACCACAAGCTTTAGCTGCATCGATTTGCTCACGATCCGCATCAATAAATAGAGAAACTTTAATCCCCGCATCAGTCAGCTTTTGTGTTGCCGCTTTCACTTTCTCAAGCTGACCAACAACATCAAGGCCACCTTCTGTTGTTAGTTCCTCACGCTTCTCAGGAACTAAACACACATATTCAGGCTTAGTATTGAGTGCAATCTCAACCATTTCATCCGTCACGGCCATTTCCAAATTCATTCGCGTTTGAAGCGTTTCTCGTAAAATGCGCACATCACGGTCCAGAATATGACGACGATCTTCACGTAAATGAATCGTGATCCCATCAGCACCTGCACGTTCAGCAATTTCAGCCGCATGTACAGGATCAGGATATTTAGTACCACGCGCATTACGCAGCGTCGCAATATGATCGATGTTCACACCTAGATAAATTGAGCTCATTTTCCAATACTCCTTGCGTTGGGAATGCTTGTCTGGGATAGAAAGAGTTCCCGGCTTTTTAGTGGTTTGCCGCCAAGATACGGCTTTAATGCCATACGTGTAAAGCGTTTTGCCGCTTTTAACTGCTCTTTTGTTGTAAAACGGCGCTCACTGATGGCAATGAGCTCATTACCATAAAAAGTTAAGTTATCTCGACGTACCGAAGCAATAAACCCCTTTTGCTCACGATAACGGTAAGTCATATCAGGTTCGACAGGTTCACCACTACCAGCACAGTGCAGAAAATCTACGCCATACCCCATGGCTGAAAGTAATGCCAATTCGAAACGCCGTAGTGCTGGCTCTGGGTTATCACACTGAGCAAGTTCAGTTAATGCGTGGAGATAATCATGAAATAGCGCAGGCATGGGGACTTCTGCTACCAAGACACGCCCAATTAACTCATTGACGTACATAGCAGAGTACAAGTTGATGCCAAATAAGGGTAAACCAAGGCTTATCGGCTCAGCTTGGCGTAATGTCTTCATTGAACCTTGCCCTGACCACTTAAGTAATAAGGGCGTAAAAGGTTGTAATGCTCCTTTCAGATTCGAACGCTTACTTCGTGCCCCTTTCGACATTAATGTGAGACGACCATATTCTTCACTAAAAACATCAAGGATCAGGCTCGACTCGCTGTAAGGGCGACGATGCAAGACAAAACAGCGCTGTAATCCTTCTGAAGACATAAATTAAACTCAAAAATCCTGTCAAGGGTGATCAAAAAAAGGAGCCTACTGGCTCCTCTTTCTCATATTGCTCGGAGCGAAATGGGATCGCTTTCGCTAACTTATAGATCGTCAATGTAACCCAGAGAGCGCAATGCACGTTCGTCATCTGCCCAACCCGATTTCACTTTGACCCAAGTCTCTAAGTAAACCTTACGACCGAATAATTCTTCCATATCTAAACGAGCTTCTCGACCAATGGTCTTGATCTTTTCGCCGCCTTTACCAATCACCATTTTCTTCTGGCCACTGCGTTCAACCAAAATTAAGGCATTGATATGGAAACCATCCGTTTCTGGGTTGTAGTCGAAGCGTTCAATTTCAACCGTAACTGAATAAGGCAGCTCTTCACCAGTAAAACGCATCAGTTTTTCACGTACGATCTCAGAAGCCATGAACCGCTGAGAACGGTCGGTCACATACTCTTCAGGGAAATGGTGAATCGCCTTAGGAAGATGGTCACGAACATGCTTGCGTAAAACGTCGATATTTTTGCCATGTTTCGCCGAAATAGGCACGACATCAACAAACTCCATCTTCTTCGACATCTCCATCATGTGCAGCATCACTTCGTTGCGATCTTGCACGTTGTCCACTTTGTTTACACACAAAACAACAGGGAAGTTCGCTTTTTGAAGCTTAGTCAGCACCATCTCATCATCGTTAGTCCAATGGGTACCATCAACTAAGAAGAAAACAAGGTTTACATCACTCAATGATGAGTTCGCAGCACGGTTCATCAAGCGGTTGATTGCACGTTTTTCTTCAATATGAAGTCCCGGTGTATCAACGTAAATTGCTTGGTAATCCCCGTCAGTATCCACCCCCATAATACGGTGGCGTGTAGTTTGTGGCTTACGTGAAGTGATCGAGATCTTCTGACCTAAAATCTTGTTCAGTAGCGTTGATTTACCCACATTTGGGCGCCCAACAATGGCGATAAAGCCACAGTGCTGGTTTTCAGGTGAGCTTACCTCACCGTTTGATGCAAAAAATGCATCGATATCAAATTCGTTATCAGCCATTTGTTAACTGCTCTAGTGCCGTTTCAGCAGCCGCTTGCTCTGCCTTGCGGCGGCTGGTGCCTTTACCTATAACAGGCTGTCCAATACCTGCAACCTCACACGATACAGTAAATTCCTGATTGTGTGCTTCACCTTTAATATTAGTCACAGTATAGACCGGTAATGGCTTACGACGTCCTTGCAAGAATTCTTGCAAACGAGTCTTTGGATCTTTTTGTGACACGCCTGGCTTGATAGCCTCTAGGCGAGTTTTGTACCAGTTAAGGATAATGCCGCGAACCACTTCAATGTCGCTATCAAGATAGATAGCACCAATGATCGCTTCCACAGCATCAGCCAGAATGGAATCACGGCGGAAACCGCCACTTTTCAACTCACCTGGACCTAATTTTAAGTGATCTCCTAGCTCAAACTCTCGTCCAAGCTCTGCCAATGTATTGCCGCGAACCAAAGTCGCGCGCATACGGCTCATGTCACCCTCATTGACTTTCGGGAAACGATGATAAAGATCGTCAGCAATGACAAAACTTAAAATTGAATCGCCCAGAAACTCAAGACGTTCATTATGTTTTCCATTCGCACTGCGGTGAGTCAGTGCCAAATTGATAAGCTCAGCATCAGCAAATTGGTAGCCAAGCTTTTTTTCTAGTTTCGATATTGGAGAATTCATACTCTCTCGTTAATTTTTAATTCTCTAAAGAGTTGGAGCTGCAACCTGCAACTCCAAGCATCCAGAGAAGTTAGTTAATACCACCAATGCGGTTAAAACGCACACCAGTAGGAATCCAAGACGGTAGCGCGCTGTCTGAATCACGCTCAAATTCAAAGCTGATCCAAATCGCCACGGCTTTACCGACTAGGTTAGCTTCTGGAACAAAACCCCAGTAGCGACTGTCAGCACTGTTATCACGGTTATCACCCATCACAAAATACTGACCTTGTGGTACAACCCATTCGCTATTACCACCACGTGGATAATATTGCTCCACCGGATTACGTACGAGCGGATTGACTAAAATATTGTGCTCCACCGGACCGAGTTTTTCTTCCAGTTGCACCAGCGGGATCCCGCGATCATTAAACGCACTTTCTTGAACGTTAGATAGCTTCACAGGCTCACAAACCGACATCCCAGCTTGTTGAATACACAGCTCTTTATTGCTGTTATAACGGATAAGGTCTCCCGGTAAACCAACCACACGCTTGATGTAGTCGATATTTGGTTGTGGTGGGTATTTGAATACCACAATATCACCACGCTCTGGCTTACCAGTTTCTACCAGTTGTTTACGCCACACCGGATCTTTCAGGCCGTAAGCATACTTTTCAACCAGAATAAAATCCCCCACCAGAAGGGTTGGCATCATAGAGCCAGAAGGGATTTGAAATGGTTCATAAATAAACGAACGCAACACTAGGACAAAAGCAATAACAGGGAAAATGGAAACACTATTTTCAACCCACCATGGCTGAGCTTTGACTTTTTCAGCCATTGCCGCGTCTAGGCCATTTGTTTGTGCTTCAACGTCAGCAACTTTCGCTGCTCTTTTCTTTGCCCATACCAGCTTCTCTAATGTCCAGACTATCCCCGTTACCAACGTAACGATGACTAGAATAAGTGAGAATGTATTCGCCATTGACTTCCCTTATCTTAAAAACACGAAAGTGAAAGAGCCGAAACCCTTTCACTTACTTTAATATCTACCGTCTTATGACAGACAAGAGTGACAGATAGTTCAACTCTAGTCTTTACCAACATGAAGAATCGCTAGGAACGCTTCTTGAGGCAGTTCGACGTTACCGATCTGCTTCATACGTTTCTTACCTTCTTTCTGTTTCTTCAGAAGTTTCTTCTTACGGCTCACGTCACCACCGTAACATTTCGCAATTACGTTCTTACGTAGCTGCTTAACGGTTGAACGGGCGATGATGTGGTTACCAATTGCCGCTTGAATCGCAATATCAAACATCTGGCGAGGAATGAACTCTTTCATCTTCTCAACCAGCTGACGACCACGAGTCTGAGATTGATCTTTATGAGTGATCATTGCCAGTGCATCAACAGTGTCACCGTTTAGAAGCACATCAACACGAACCATGTTAGACGCTTCAAAGCGTTGGAAGTTGTAATCCAACGAGGCGTAGCCACGAGATGTCGACTTCAAGCGGTCAAAGAAATCCAATACCACTTCTGCCATTGGAATATCGTACGTCACAGCAACTTGGTTACCGTGGTAAACCATATCTACCTGAACGCCACGCTTCTCAACACACAGAGTAATTACGTTACCTAAGTACTCTGAAGGGACAAGGATATTACAGCGAGCGATAGGCTCACGGATTTCTTCGATATCGTTAACAGCAGGTAGCTTAGCCGGGCTATCGACATATAGAAGATTACCGTTGGTCTCTTCAACTTCGTACACTACGGTTGGCGCTGTTGTGATCAGATCGAGATCATATTCACGCTCTAGACGCTCTTGGATAATTTCCATGTGCAGCATACCAAGGAAGCCACAACGGAAACCAAAACCAAGTGCTGCTGAGTTTTCTGGCTCATAGAAAAGAGACGCATCATTCAGGCTAAGCTTGCCTAGCGCGTCACGGAAGTTTTCATAGTCATCAGAGGATACTGGGAATAGGCCCGCGTATACCTGAGGTTTTACTTTCTTAAAGCCTGGTAATGGAGAGTCACAACCGTGTTTAGCTAGCGTTAGCGTATCACCCACTGGCGCGCCTAAGATATCTTTGATACCACAGACAACCCAGCCTACTTCACCTGTGCGCAAGATATCTGTATCGACCTGTTTAGGTGTGAAGATACCAAGACGGTCCACCCCCCATACTTGGCCAGTGCTCATCACTTTGATCTTGTCGTTCTTCTTCAGTTCGCCGTTCTTAATACGAACCAGAGAAACGACACCGAGGTAGTTATCAAACCACGAGTCAATAATCAGTGCTTGTAGTGGAGCTTCAGGATCACCTTCTGGTGCCGGAATAGCAGAAACGATATTCTCAAGTACATCATCAACACCGATGCCCGTCTTCGCACTACAGCGCGTAGCTTCCATCGCATCAATACCAACGATTTCTTCGATCTCTTCCGCGACACGCTCAGGGTCTGCAGCAGGAAGGTCAATCTTGTTGAGGATTGGCACAACCTCTAGATCCATTTCGATCGCAGTGTAACAGTTAGCAAGAGTTTGAGCCTCTACACCCTGACCTGCATCAACAACCAATAGCGCACCTTCACATGCGGCTAGAGAACGAGATACTTCATATGCGAAGTCAACGTGTCCCGGAGTATCGATGAAGTTCAGCTGATAAGTTTCACCATCTTTAGCGGTGTAGTTTAGCGTCACACTCTGTGATTTGATGGTGATACCACGCTCGCGCTCTAGATCCATGGAGTCCAGAACCTGTGCGGCCATTTCACGGTCGCTTAATCCACCACATACTTGGATTAAACGGTCTGATAGGGTCGACTTACCATGGTCGATGTGGGCGATAATCGAAAAATTACGAATGTGCTTCATGATTTGGTGTGACTAAACTCTTATAAATGGGGACAAGAAAAGCCGTCTTGTGACGGCATTTCAATCAAGTTGGCAGATTCTACCCAATTTCTAGCCGCTTCGCACTAGCTAATTGGTTCGCCCAGAACTCTAAGTAACACGACATTTTGTGAGGACTCATGTTCCTGTTTCCTTGCCAGTCGCTTAGCAAGCACGATTCCACCAGCGGTAAACAGGAGAGCATTTAAAATAACGACGCCTTCACCAGCACTTAATAATGGTGCTAGCCACCACTGTCCAATCAAAGTTCCGATAATTAGCGCAAATAACGGTACTAAATACACCAGCGCGGCTGAAAACAGCAAGCTCTTCTCAGGTAAGCCAATCTCAACAACCTGCCCTTCTCGTACCGCTTTGCGAGTTTTTAGCTGCCAGTGTAACTGCTTACTTCCAACCGCTTTTGAAACAATTCCTGTTCCACAGCTTTTCTGAGAAGCGCAACTAGAGCAGCTGGTTTGCTGCTCACAGTTGAGCTCTACTTGATAACCATCAGGGTGAGAGCTCACCGCAGCGACAGTTGCAAGTGCGGTCATCATTGAGCTGGTACCGGCTTAAATGTGACAGATTGTGCAATACGTTTTGCCGTTGCAGGAGGAATATCTCCAATCACCGAGATTTCTGCATTCCCCTTCACGTAACTATGAAGTGTTCTGCGGCCTTGGCGAACCAATTGACCTTTCAGTGAATGATTATCGCTGTTGGAAACATAGACGGAAAAGTTAAACAAACCATCACTGTACATCTGGCTTTCAACCATTCGCTCTGTGACGGACATGCGATAACGATTGAGCTCTTTGGGTTCAAATCCATCCGGGATCCACCCTACACTCCAAAACGTTTCACGCAGATTGCCTTTTGGCAAAGAGAGAACCTCAGGTAATTTGGCGTCATTTAAGCCACTCAAGATATCCGCAATACGATCATTCACGCTGTAAGAAATCGTGCGATATTGCTCTAATATCTCACCATCACGGTCAACGAGATCTGCGCGTAGCGGTAGTTTGCTCTTTTCATCGACCCACAAGACATAGGAATATCGCAAGCCATCTTTTGGAACCACGCGTAATACCTGACATGCTGTTCCCGCTTCGCGAGCACGTCCTACCTGAACAAAATCATAGTAACGGCTGAGCTGTTCAACATTCGAGTTCAATAAAGGAATGGTTGGCGCAACCATGTTGCCAGATTCGATGGTGAAAGGTTCTGCACCGGTTTCAATATAGCTGATCTCCTTGCCTCGACGGATCACTTCTCTCATCGGGCCACTGAGATAAACAAGGTGCGCAAGCTGCTGGTCGCTCTCCTTAGGACGGGCGTGGCGATACAGCAACGGTTCGATACTGTTCTTCTTGATTAAGATATAAGACAGTTCGAAATTTAAGTGCTGACTGGCTTCGTTCATTTGATGTAACAAAGCCTCCGCAGGTTTGTCATCTGCAAAGGCTGTGTTTACATTCAAACTGAGCAGTGTCAGCACACTGATCAGAATTTTTCTCATTCAATTACCGCTTCAGGCTGATCAATATGATCATTACTCTCGCTGTTAAGTCTAAGCTGAAGTTCATAATCTTGCAGCATTGCGTTAATACGACGTCGCTGCTCTTGAACATTCACTTCATTAACTTGCTTTTCCACAGAGTCACGCGTCAAGCTCACAGGCTCTGCGCTGCCAGAAAATGGAATAGTCTGCAAAACAGGCAGTTGGTCAGCTTCAGGCTGGGAAGGATCGCTACCACCATATTGCTGCACACCTAAAATAACAGCCAATGATACACACGCAGCCACAGCAACCTGACCAAATTGAGTTAACCAAGCAGGAAGTTGACGACGAGCTTGCGCAGGTGTCGGTTGAGCTTCTTGAGCAAGCTCCGTAACCTGAGCACTACGGTGTGTTTCTAGAGCACTATGAGCGGGCTCAGCTTCTAATGCTAAAGCAACACTTTCAGCTATATTCCACTCCGGTTTTTCAGGAGCTTCACCTCGCATGACATCACCAATTAAATGGTAATTTTTCCAAGCTTGCAGGCTTTCTTGGTCACGCTCTAAATCACTAATTAGAGCTTTATCAACCAACTCCCCATCCATGAGTGCTGAAAGTTTTTCTTTGTCAGCCATTATCTCTCACCATTTTAGTTACTGGTTCATCGTTGCAATAGAGGTTGAATCTTTTTCTCAACCGCTTCACGAGCTCGGAAGATACGCGAACGTACCGTTCCTACAGGGCAATCCATGACCGCTGCAATTTCCTCATAGCTTAAGCCATCTAACTCGCGCAACGTCATTGCGGTTTTTAAATCATCTGGTAGTGCCTCAATGGCACTGAAAACTACTTGTTTCAATTCTTTTGACAACGTTAAGTTCTCAGGGTTCGAAATTTCTTTTAACGCACTGCCAGTTTCGTAATATTCAGCTTCTTCAGTATCCACATCTTGTGCTGGAGGTCGTCGACCTTGGGCAACAATGTGGTTTTTCGCAGTATTTACAGCAATTCGATATAACCAAGTATAGAACGCACTCTCACCTCGAAAGCTTGGTATCGCTCTATACGCTTTAATAAAAGCTTCCTGTGCTACATCAGGTACATCACCAGGATTATTGATGTAGCGTGAAATTAGATTGCATACCTTGTTTTGGTAACGCAAAACTAACAGGTTAAACGCTTGCTTATCTCCACTCTGAACTCGCTCAATTAACACCTGATCGGTCAGCTGCTCGTTCATTCGAGCGTATACTCCTATCGTTATTAACCCCTATCCTCTCAGATATGAGCATTAATTATGCAAAATGTAGTATTGACACCACCGCTTACTTGAGCACTATTGTGACCCAAGAATAAAAAGAAAGTTCAAAGTTTCTTTAAACTTTGTCAATTATGTCGGCCAAGCGATGTGTCCGTTACTTTCGATGCTCAAATTCTGGGGATCAAAGTGACGAAAAGCAATGGTATTTACAAAGAAATGCTTGTGATGCAGTGGTATCATTAAGCAATGATTGTTCGCAAAAGAGTTGGATAACTCTACACTAACTCAGGATTTTAAAAGTTTTATGAACGCAAACCGAGAACATCTTTGTGATGTGTTAGTGATAGGTAGTGGTGCCGCAGGCCTGTCTCTAGCATTGCGTGTAGCCAAACATAGCAAAGTCATCGTACTTAGTAAGGGCCCTCGTAGTGAAGGCGCGACATACTACGCTCAAGGCGGTATTGCCGCCGTATTCGACGAGTCAGACAGCATTGAATCTCATGTTGAAGATACCTTGATTGCCGGTGCTGGCATCTGCGAACAAGAGACCGTCGAGTTTATTGCAGAAAATGCAAAAGAGTGTGTTCAGTGGCTGATCGATGGTGGGGTGCCATTTGATCGTGAAGATGACGACAGTGACGAAGCGCCTCGTTATCACCTAACTCGCGAAGGGGGCCATAGCCATCGCCGCATACTCCATGCTGCAGATGCCACGGGCATGGCAATGCAAACCTCGCTGCAAGATAACGTACACAACCACCCAAATATTACGATTTTAGAACGACATAACGCTTTAGATCTGATCACTGAAGATAAAGTCGGCGGCGATAAAAATAAGCTCATTGGTGCTTATATTTGGAATCGCAATGAAGAACATGTCGAGACAGTTCGTGCTAAGTTCGTGGTCCTAGCCACTGGCGGTGCCTCTAAGGTTTATCAGTACACATCAAACCCTGATGTTTCCTCCGGTGATGGTATAGCAATGGCTTGGCGTGCAGGATGCCGCGTTGCCAACTTAGAGTTTAACCAGTTTCATCCTACCTGCCTGTACCACCCAGAAGCACGAAACTTCCTACTGACTGAAGCGTTACGTGGTGAAGGCGCATACTTGCGACGTCCTGATGGCTCTCGTTTTATGCCTGACTTTGATGAGCGAGCAGAACTCGCACCACGCGATGTGGTAGCACGCGCAATAGACTTTGAAATGAAACGTCTGGGTGCAGATTGCATGTACCTCGACATCAGCCATAAACCTGCGGATTTCATTGAGAAACACTTCCCAACCATCTACATGCGCTTGCAAGATCTCGGTATCGATATGACCAAAGAGCCGATCCCAGTTGTACCAGCAGCACACTACACCTGCGGTGGTGTCATGGTTGATCAACACGGGCAAACGGACGTCAAACAATTGTACGCGATTGGTGAAGTCAGCTATACGGGCTTACATGGTGCGAACCGGATGGCATCAAACTCCTTACTTGAATGTGTGGTTTATGCTTGGTCTGCGGCCAATGACATTATTAAACACCTTAATGATGTAGAAATGCCGCCTTCATTGCCAGCCTGGGATGAAAGCCAAGTACTGTGTAGCGATGAAGAGGTGGTGATCCAACACAACTGGCATGAACTACGTCTGTTTATGTGGGATTACATGGGGATTGTGCGGACGGATAAACGCCTAGAGCGTGCACTACGTCGTATTCAATTGCTTCAGCAAGAAACACATGAGTACTACAGCAACTTCCGTGTTTCAAACAACCTTCTGGAACTGCGTAACTTATTGCAAGTCGCCGAGCTCATGGTTCGCTGTGCTATGCAGCGTAAAGAAAGCCGCGGCTTACATTATACGCTGGACTATCCAGAGCTGGCGGAAGACAGCGGGCCGACCATTTTAGAGCCAAATAAATAACAAAAGGGGCTATTGCCCCTTTTTTAATATCACAATTAATTGTCGATACTTAGCTTCACTCACACTATCTCGCCACAATAATCCTCGACTGCCATCATCAAACGTCAATCGGATAAACCAATTCACATAAGTAAAATTTACTTTGACGACTCGCTTTGTGTTTTCTGATATTGAAAACTCTTCGTCTTTTACGTCAATAGGGCCAATCAAAGGTAAAGCTAGCCAAGCCAAATGACTAAAAGCGTGCCTTAGGATGAATAACAATACGAAACAGGAAGCGGATAAAGGAAGATTTGATACGACAATAAAATGAATGGCCAACATCAGCATCGTAAAATTGACCATAAGATTTTGAAAAGAATAGGATGCAAAAAGCTTAACGCACCTTGCTGAGATTATGGGCGACAATTTTATCTACCATTGCAGCGTGACTGAGATTTTCACTTCGTCCATGCCCCATAACCCAAGTAAACAAATCCGGGTCATCGCACTCTAATAAAGAAACAAAATCACGTTGCTCGGCTTCAGTGAGCTGTTCAAAACACTCTTCAAAAAAAGGCATAATGACAACGTCAAGTTCCAACATACCACGGCGGCATGCCCACTTAACACGTGCTTTTTCTTCAGCGGTATACATTACAATTCCTCACCTTATCGGTTATTTGCGCCGAGTGTAACAGCCAATTCTAGTGACAACTAGTATCTCAATCACACTCCGGAGCAAGCTAACACTTTTCCCGTAACAAGTTGTGGTTGTTTATCCTTAGCTTTAACCAGTAACATAAGGGGATTAGAAAGCGATAAGGTAACCAAAAATGGATTGGCAAACCCTTTTTTCACCATTAACTATTTCAGAAAAAGATGACATCCCAGCGTTAACCCTAACCCACTTAAAATCGTGGGGAGCGATTGTGATGACGGGGGATGACAAAAAATCTTACTTACAGGGCCAAGTAACCTGTGATGTAATACAACTGAAGGAAGAAGCCTCGACCTTTGGCGCTCATTGCGATGCTAAGGGCAAAGTTTGGAGTGTTTTCCGCCTATTTCATCACAATCATGGTTATGCCATGTTTCAGCCAAAATCAGCAATAGCAACAGAACTCACAGAACTTAAAAAGTACGCTATTTTTTCTAAAGTAGAGATCAATGAAAGCAGCGATATTGCTTTTGGTCTTATCGGCGATAATGCTACCCAGTGGGTTGACGCTCATAGTGATCAACGTGGTGATGTTCGACCGATCCATGGAGGAACTGCTGTTAAAGTTGATCCTCAACGTTGGTTGCTCTTAATCGACAGCGCACAAGTCGCTTCTTTATTAGAAGACGATACGCTGGTAAAACATGATGAATCCCTGTGGCGACGCTTTGATATCCAATCTGCACTTCCGATATTAGAAGCCGAACAACAAAATGAACACATTCCTCAAGCTATCAATCTGCAAGCACTCAATGGAATCAGCTTTAACAAAGGTTGTTACACTGGGCAAGAGACCGTAGCGCGTGCGAAATATCGCGGAATGAATAAACGCGCGATGTTCATCGTAAAAGGTGCCTTAGAGCAAGAGTCAGAAAGCCCTATCGAGCTGGAACGAGCAGTCGGCGACAACTGGCGTAGTGCAGGTACATTGTTAAGCCACTATCAGTTCTCCGATAATCACGCCGTTGGTCTTATCGTGCTACCCAATAACCTTGAGACCGATACACAATTGCGGATAAAAAACCAACCACAGCTTATGTGGTCTATCGAAGCGCTGCCCTACTCACTTGAAGATGAATAAAATGTTGACGACCAAGTTAACACAATATCTTGATGAGAAGCAGGTGGACTACCGCCTGCTGTCCCACCGCTCGCCCGCTATCACTATTGAAGATGCGGCACAACAACGCGGGGTTCGCCCCGCACAGATGGTCAAATCTATTCTGTTGCGAGACATGGGAAATAACTACGCACTTGCCTGTGCACCGGGCGATCAATCGGTTGACCCTAAAAAAGTCCGAGCCTTCTTAGAATGTCGACGCATGACTTGTGTCGATTTATCCCAAGTTTCCGACATTACCGGCTATCAAATTGGAACGGTCACGCCTTTACTGCTCTCAACACCAATGCCTATTATTTTCGACAGTCAAATCCTACTAGAAGAGATCGTTACTATAAGTAGCGGCTCTCCAATGGCAGGTATTGCACTTCATCGGGATGCGCTCATCAAATTATGCAGCCCTCACTTTGCAGCTATATGTCGGTAAGCACAATGTAATCGTTTACTTTATTACAGAGATTGGAGATCTACTTCGCAGTATGCGATGTTATAAGGTAAATTATTATTCAATTTATCAGCATAAGTAGTCACGGCTATTTTTTTAGACTATGCTCATATCGTTGGTTAAAGTTCAAACAATTTGAAGTTGTTTTAGTAAACACAGCCACTATGAACGGTAATGCCATAGTCTAGGCGTGTTGAACCTTCTCCAACGAAAAAGTGAATCCACTGATTGTTTCAGGACATCCACTTTTTGTGTAATGCATCTGTGACTATTCGCCCGCCAATGTCTGCGGGCTTTTTTTTGTTTTCAATATATTTACAGCAAATTAGCACGTTGTTAAGAAAATAAACTATTCTTTATATTGTCATAATCTTAAGGCTTAATAGCTAATAGATAAAAAAGAACGCAGTTCCAGCTCGAAAAAAGAAATGAGGTAAAAATCACACTGAACCGGATATTTATACAAAAATATGCTTACGACAGCACAGATATCCTAGAAAGTCAGTTAAAAATGCACAATCCCCTAACACAATCACACAAATTAATGAGGGGCTTTCGTATAATTCGCGGTGCTTGCCAACAATAAGGAAAAATATATGAGACTGTTTAAGCGCTATACTCCAAGTATGATTGCTAAACACGTAAGTAGGCTATTTAAGGGAAGAATTTATATATATGGCGTTGGTCGATTTGAGTTTGATAACGGTAAACTCATTTTGCCAGAAAGAGCAGAGCAACGGCATTTTCAAGCGGTAAAAGAAATCAATCAGGAAATAATGAAACTACGCTGTGCATATGCTTAAGCAAGAATTAAAAAAGGTTGGCGTTTGCCAACCTTTTTGCTTTCTACACTTCGACAGTAGTCACTGGGTATTTTGCCAGATCAGGTAAACGTCCTTTTAATCCCAATGCGCGCTTCATGATCTCATCTTTAGCACCTGGTAATTGACCTGCCAGTGTCATTCCAAGCCCTCGGATGAGTTTTTTCGCAGGATTCCCGCCTTCAAATAGATCTCGAAAGCCTTGCATTGCCGCAATCATTTTGGCCGCTTCGGCTTTGCGCCAACGCTCATAAGCTCGCAAGTTGCGTTTCGCACCAATGTCTTCTCCTTGCTGCCACAATGCCAATACTTCTTGAGCTAAGCTTGCAGCATCCAGCAGACCTAAATTCACTCCCTGTCCAGCAAGTGGATGAATGGTATGCGCAGCATCACCCACGAGAGCAACTCGTTCCATAACAAAATCGCGTGCATAACGCATTTTTAATGGAAAAGCATAACGATCACCAACGACTTCGCACAGTCCCAGACGAGCATCAAACTCAGCCGTTAGAACTTTATTAAACTCAGCTTCAGACATCGCCACTAAACGCTCAGCTCGTCCTGGCTCCGTCGACCATACAATCGAACTCATGTTGTCTTGTGACATCGGTAAGAAAGCCAATGGTCCCTGAGGCGTAAACACCTGACGAGCAACCTTAGCGTGATGATCATGGGTGCGTATGTTCGCCACCAAAGCACTATGGCCATAGTCCCAGTGCGTTAAAGGAATACCTTGCTGCTGACGAAGCCATGAGTTTGCTCCATCCGCACCAACCACCAGCTTTGCCGTTAACGCCTGACCATTATCAAGAGTTAACCAAGCTTCACTTTCTCCAACAGCGATCGTGCTGCACTTTGCTGGCATGAATAAGGAAACATTGTCCAAACGTTTAACTTGCTCAAGCAGAGCAAGTTGGATCACCCGGTTCTCAACGATATGACCTAGATCTGGCTGAGCGAATTCATTTGCATTAAACTCGATTCGAGCAAAGCTGTCTTGTTCCCAAACCTCCATTGCAGAGTATGGCGCAGCACGACGAGAAACAATCCCTTCCCACGCATTGAGGTTACGTAAAATATTCTCACTTGAGCGGCTCAATGCTGACACTCTGACATCTGGTAACTCATTCAGTTGCGGATCGGGAGCACTTGCTTCAATGACTGCAATCCTAAGTTCTGAGTCTTTAAATGCGGCCGCTAACGCTAAACCTACCATTCCCCCACCAACAATGGCGATATCAACACTTTGCATCATTCTTTACATCCTACTCTTCTGTTTAGCGAGCAACTAAACCCAATGTTCTTTGTAACAGCGGGGCTTTAAGCACGCCGCAGTTATCCATCATTGCTAAACCAAGGTTGCGACCTACCCTCATACTTAAATAGTCATTTGAGAACAGGTGAACCAAGGTTGAGGTCATGGTAATGGTTTTTTCTCTGTCATCTTCACGTCGCTGCTGAAAATGACTTAACACTTGATACGCACCAGGATCGCAACTTGATGCCGTAATTTCCTCAGCCAGTGAGGCGACGTCTCGAATCCCTAAGTTGAACCCTTGACCCGCAATCGGATGGAGTGTTTGTGCAGCATTGCCAACGGCGGCAAAACGGTGAGAGATGATCTGCTGACGATAACGAAGCACCAAAGGATAGCTCGCGCGCTGCCCAACTTTGGTCATTCGCCCTAAACGCCAGCCAAATGCCTGTTGAAGTGCCTCAAGGAAAGCGGTGTCCTCTAATGCCATCACCCTCTTTGCCTCAGCAGGAGGAAGGCACCAAACCAATGACATACGTTCATCACTCATTGGCAGCAAAGCAACAGGACCGTGCTCAGTAAAGCGTTCAAAGGCACGCCCTGAATGAGCTTCAGCAGTACAAATATTGGCGATGACCGCTACTTGCCCAAAATCATGTTCACTCAAGGTTAAGCCGATTTGTTCACAGCATGGGGATACCGCACCGTCAGCAGCAACAAGTAACTTACCCTGTATCACCTCACCGCTTTCCAGCGTCACCTTTGTGCTTTGTAGCGTACGTTCAACTTCGGCAACTGCCTCAGGACACAACAATGTGATCTTATTGTGTTGTGATAAGCGCTGAGCATAAATCCGCCCAATATCTGCAAGCTCAACCACGTAACCAAGGGCAGACACATTTAATTCTTGGTTTGATACTTCGGTCATGCCCGCATGACCACGATCTGAGACATGAATATGTTCAATAGGCGTTGCAGCCGAAGCAATCGCGTTCCAAAGATCAAATTGTTTGAGTAATTCAACCGTACCGTATGACAACGCAATCGAACGAGAATCAAACCCCGGATGTGCTTGGTGATCAGTCTCAAATTGCTCGACAACCGCCACCGACAGCTTTCCTTTACTATAATGATCCAATGCAAACGCGAGGGTCATACCCGCCATCGCGCCACCGGCAATAATGACATCAAATTGCTTCATAGCAGACTCTTAGTGAATAGTTGGAGCAGCTTCTTTCGCTTCTGGCTTTTGACCAAACTCCGCATGAATAGTCAGTACACAAACCTTAACATGCTCTATTACCTGTTCCATGAGTTGAGCTTGTTCTTGCAGATCGTCATCTTCATCAATCCCTAACTTAGCGATTTCTTCGAGATCAGTAAGCGCCTCTTTCACATCTTTAGACGCCTTTTTTAGCTCAACACCAATAAGACCAAGGCCAGAAATAAAGTGGTTTACCCAATCCGCAACGCCATCAGCGATATCAAAAAGACTAGCGCTTGCTTCTTCATCCGGCAGTAATAGAGATAGCTCCATTGCCGTACCGGTCAGCTCTTCTTTGGTCAATGCCAACGCTTGCTTTGCTTGTTGCAGCGCCTTATCCGGCCATCCCATACCATCATTGGTATAATCAAAAATAATCGGCTGCCAGCTTTCATCATTTAGGCTAAGCCCACCACTTAGCATCCCCGTTAACAAGCCATGCATTTCCGAGGGATTCACTGCCAGTCCAGCAGATTGAAGTTCAGTTGCAGCAGTTAAATAATCAGGGAGAGAGTTTTTGCTCATAGGAAGGCCTAAATTTGGGTAAATAAAGTCAATCGTACCACTTCGTCAGGTCATGGAAAACGTCGTACAATGCAATTGTGGATAGCTTTTACACAATTTGTCCAATTACTGTGTCATTCTGCGCTGAATTGACAATGCTGACAGGGAAAAGCTTGAATCTTATTATCGCTTTTCCTATAGTTTCCTCCTCGATGGTGCCATGAGTCATCATCTGAATTAAGCGTGTAGAGTCAATATGAGCAATCAAGCGGTAGAAGTTGAAATCTTAGGTAAACTTACTCGAGTGAACTGTCCTCCTGGGCAGGAAGAGTCGTTGCTATTAGCGGCGCAAGATCTCGACAACCGTCTGAAAGACATGACATCAAAAACGAAAGTGACCAACGAAGTTCACCTACTCACGATCGCTGCGCTAAACTTTTGTTATGAGCTAAGAGCAAAAAACTCAAATGCTGAACAAGAGCAAAATCAAATAACTGAGCGTATGGAACAGCTCACTGCATCACTTGAAGATGTACTTAGTAAAGTTAAGCCCGGACAGCCATAACCTTTACTGCAACAAGCATTTTACCCTGGAGTGTTCGTGAGGGGATTACGTCCCTGAGCCGATAAGCAATACCTAAGGGTTAGTACTTGGTAGCTATTGAGCAAGCTCGGCAAGTACCGAGAAGCCTACGGTTATCATTGCTGATCCGCCTTGAACCAGCTGGTTCAAGGGTCAACATTCTCCAACGGCACTCTGGGGTATCTCTACACTAAGGTACCTTCACAAATGGGTATCATTATGCATCTATCCAGACAAGATTTTCGAAAACAGATCCGAGAAAAACGCAATCAGCTACCAAGCGATGTGCAATTTCAAGCGGGATTAGATTTAGTTCGGCAATTTAACAAGCTTCCCGAATACCAAACACTCCATCATGTCGCGTTATACCTTTCCTCCGATGGCGAAGTCGATACCAAACCATTAATTGAAAAAATGTGGCTAGATGGCATCCAAACCTACCTCCCTGTATTGCATCCTTTTTCTAAAGGTCACTTACTCTTTCTTCATTACACTCCTGAGACGCCTCTCACCTTCAATAAATACGGCATTCTAGAACCCATTTTAAATCAAACCTTAATCAAGCCTGTCGCTGAACTCGATATGATCTGCACGCCTCTGGTGGGGTTTGACTCGCAAGGACATCGCCTTGGTATGGGTGGTGGCTACTATGACCGAACGTTAGAAACTTGGTTTAAAAGTGGCGTCGGGCCTAAACCTGTTGGGCTGGCTCATAATTGCCAACATGTTGAGCGCCTTCCTATTGAGAAATGGGATGTACCTCTACCCAAAATAGTGACACCAAGCCAGATCTGGCAATGGGAATCTTAAGCTCGACTCGCTATAATCTCGCCGATATTTGTTACTTCACCTTCATCAAATCAGGAGATGAGCATGACTCAAGATGAAATGAAAAAAGCAGCTGGTTGGGCGGCGCTGAAATACGTTGAGAAAGGTAGCATTGTGGGTGTCGGCACCGGCTCAACAGTCAATCACTTCATCGATGCACTTGGTTCAATCAAAGAAGACATTAAGGGTGCAGTATCAAGCTCTGAAGCATCGACAGAAAAACTAAAAGCGCTGGGCATTGAAGTGTTTGATTGTAACGACGTGATCAAACTTGATGTGTACGTCGATGGCGCAGACGAAATTAATGCGACTCGCGATATGATCAAAGGTGGCGGTGCCGCATTAACGCGTGAAAAGATTGTTGCAGCACTGTCTGACAAATTTATTTGCATTGTAGATGATACCAAAGCCGTCGATATCCTAGGTGAGTTCCCATTACCAGTAGAAGTGATTCCAATGGCTCGTTCTTACGTGGCTCGTGAGTTGGTGAAGCTTGGTGGCGATCCGGCTTACCGTGAGGGTGTGATCACTGACAACGGCAATGTGATTCTGGATGTCCATCACCTTAAAATTACCAACCCGAAAGAGCTGGAAGATAAGATCAACGGTATCGCAGGCGTTGTTACTGTTGGCTTGTTCGCTCACAGAGGTGCAGATGTGGTGATCACAGGAACTCCAGAAGGCGCTAAAATCGAAGAATAAATAATTAGAAGTTAGTAAATTTCTGTTATTTCATTACAAGCGGCACCTATATGTGCCGTTTTTTCTGCTCTTTATATTAAAAAGTATGCCTTATTCCGTAATTTTCTTACCCAAACTGTATTTTTTTTGTTAAGTTAGTTGGAAGAAGACGCACAGGGAAAACGTTTGCGTCCCTATAAAACAATGGCAAAAGTCACTTTTGATTCACCATATTTATGATGTGCGCCAATTTAGCCCCACCTTCCCATTTTAAGGACGAGAATAATGGCCAAAGTTTCACTGGAAAAAGATAAGATCAAGATTCTACTTCTAGAAGGTCTTCACCCATCTTCTGTGGAAGTGCTTCAATCGGCAGGTTATACCAACATCGAATACCATAAAGGCTCCCTTCCGGAAGAAGAATTGCTTGAAGCGGTAAAAGATGTCCACTTCATTGGTATTCGCTCCCGAACTAACCTTTCACAAGAAGTAATCGATGCAGCAGAAAAGCTGGTTGCTATTGGTTGCTTCTGTATTGGTACCAACCAAGTCGATCTTAACGCCGCTGCAAAACGTGGTATTCCAGTGTTTAACGCCCCATTCTCCAACACTCGTAGTGTTGCTGAGCTTGTGCTAGGCCAAATCCTATTGTTGCTTCGCGGAATTCCAGAAAAGAACGCACTGGCTCATCGTGGCATTTGGAAGAAAAGTGCCGATAACTCCTATGAAGCACGTGGTAAACGCCTTGGTATCATTGGGTATGGCCACATTGGCACCCAGCTTGGCATCATTGCTGAAAACTTAGGGATGCGCGTTTATTTCTACGATATTGAAAATAAACTCTCTCTCGGTAACGCCACTCAAATCCCAACCATGAGTGAGCTACTCAATAAATGTGATGTTATTTCCCTGCACGTGCCTGAAACGCCAGAGACAAAAAATATGATGGGTGCAGAAGAGTTTGCTCGTATGAAGCCGGGCGCAATTTTCATTAATGCCGCCCGCGGCACTGTGGTTGATATCGAAGCGTTATGCCACACCATGGAGTCAGGGCATCTGTCTGGCGCTGCAATTGACGTATTCCCTGTTGAACCGAAAACAAATGCTGACCCATTTGAATCGCCACTGCAGCAATTCGATAATGTAATTCTAACGCCTCACGTTGGTGGCTCAACACAAGAAGCTCAAGAAAATATCGGTGTAGAGGTCGCAGGAAAGCTAGCGAAATACTCAGATAATGGTTCAACGCTTTCAAGTGTCAACTTTCCTGAAGTATCACTACCAGAGCATCGCGACTGCTCGCGCTTGCTCCACATTCACCAAAACCGTCCCGGTATTTTGACGCAGATTAACACCATCTTTGCTGAAGAAGGGATTAACATTGCTGGTCAGTATCTACAAACCGCGTCGGACATTGGTTATGTGGTCATTGACGTCGAGTCTGAACGCTCAGAAGAAGCTCTGGCAAAACTGAAAAGCATTGAAGGAACACTTCGCGCACGTATCCTGCACTAAGTAAATACATAACGGATCAAAAAAGCCACCGTCATTGCGGTGGCTTTTTTATTTAGTGATTAAGCAACGTTAAGGCTTCAATGCTCGTTCACCACGAGCAATACCGACAACGCCACTTCTTGCCACTTCAATAACATCCGTCACTTCTGAAATTGCCTGAATAAAGGCATCTAATTTTTCACTGGTTCCTGCTAACTGCACTGTGTATTGCGAGGCCGTCACATCTACGATCTGGCCACGGAAAATATCAGCAGTGCGCTTCACCTCAGCTCGAGCAAAACCACTGGCTTTTACCTTCACCATCATCAGTTCGCGCTCAATATGATCAAACTCCGTCACTTCTTGTACTTTCAGTACATCAATAAGCTTATGAAGTTGCTTTTGGATCTGTTCAAGTTCCATTTCATCAGACACTGTGGTCACATTGATCCGTGATAAGGTTTCATCATCGGTCGGAGAGACTGTTAGAGATTCAATGTTGTAGCCACGCTGAGAAAACAGGCCAACAACACGAGACAGTGCACCAGGCTGGTTTTCTAGTAGTAGTGAAATAATGTGTCTCATATTACGTGCGCTCCGTTTTGCTCAACCACATTTTATCCATACCCTCACCTTTGATCTGCATTGGGTACACATGTTCAGTTTCATCAACATTGATATCCACAAACACCAGGCGGTCTTTCATATCCAGTGCTTTTTGTAGCCCCTGTTCGAGCTGATCAACGCTTTCAATACGGATACCAACATGACCATACGCCTCAGCGATCGCAGCAAAGTCAGGCACAGAGCTCATATAAGAATTTGAATGGCGACCTTGGTAAACAATGTCTTGCCACTGTTTAACCATGCCTAAGAATCGATTGTTTAGGTTAATAATCTTAACCGGAATGTCATATTGCATCGCAGTGGACAGCTCTTGAATATTCATCTGAATACTGCCATCCCCTGTTACAACGACTACCTCTTCATCAGGAAGTGCGTATTTCACTCCCATTCCCGCAGGTAAACCAAAGCCCATCGTGCCAAGACCACCAGAGTTAATCCAGCGACGAGGCTTATTAAATGGGTAGTAGAGAGCCGCAAACATCTGGTGCTGCCCCACATCCGAAGCCACATAAGCATCACCCTTGGTGATCTTGTGCAGTGCTTCAATCACTTGTTGTGGCTTAATACGCTCAGACGATTTGTCATAAGCGAGGCAATTTCTATCTTGCCAAACTTTGATCTCATCCCACCAGCAATTGACGGCTTGCTGATCATTCGTGCCACCTTGTTCTTCAAGCAGAGTTAGCATGGTTGCTAACACTTTTTCCGCCGAACCCACAATTGGCAGATCCACTTTTACATTCTTTGAAATCGAGGAAGGATCAATATCAATATGCATAACCTTGGCATTCGGGCAGTACTTCTCTAGGTTGTTGGTCGTGCGATCGTCAAAACGCACACCAATACCAAAGATCAAATCCGCTTCATGCATGGCCATGTTGGCTTCGTATTTACCATGCATACCAAGCATGCCTAATGAATTTTTGTGCGTTCCGGGAAAGGCACCTAAGCCCATCAAAGTGCTCACTACAGGTAAGTTTAAGCTTTCTGATAGCTGTAATACTTGCTCATGAGCTTCAGAGATCACAGCACCACCACCTACATACAGCACTGGTTTTTTCGCCGCCAACAGCGCTTTCAGTGCTTTTTTGATCTGCCCTTTATGACCATTCGTCGTTGGCTTGTACGAGCGCATATTAATGCTTTCAGGGTATTGATAAGGGAGCTTGATCTGCGGATTCATAACATCTTTAGGCAGATCAATAACAACCGGCCCCGGGCGACCCGTTGTCGAGATATAAAAGGCTTTTTTAACGATTTCAGGGATGTCTTCAGCTTTCTTGACTAAAAAACTGTGTTTTACGATAGGGCGAGAGACCCCAACGATATCACATTCTTGGAATGCATCATTACCAATCAGGTTTGTTGGCACGTTACCTGAAATAACAATCATCGGGATTGAATCCATATACGCAGTCGCAATCCCCGTTACAGTGTTGGTTGCGCCTGGTCCAGAACACACAAGAACCACACCCGGTTTACCCGTGGCACGAGCATAACCATCGGCCATGTGTGTCGCCGCTTGCTCATGGCGAACAAGCACGTGCTTAATTTGTTCGGTTTTTTCATGTAAAGCGTCGTAGATATCTAAAACAGAACCACCTGGATAACCAAAGATCTGTTCAACGCCTTCTTCGATCAGAGATTGCACTACCATCTCTGCGCCGGATAACATTGCTGCCATATTTTCTCCTTACCGGTTTCTTCATTACGTAAGGTCAACGCAATGGGCCGGTTTTACATAGTCGAGGTCTTATTTGTAGCCTAATTCGAAATACTTCCAGTTTTCGGCTATGTCTTGCCTTTGTCATAACAAAGTACAAGTGAACAAAACAAATGTAACGTGTTATTAGCATTGGGTCTATTGAGTGGTGTGTCACTTTTTAAACAAAATGCTATTTTTTAGAACAAAACTAGATTTAACGTGCAACACAGAGCATTAAAGCGGAGTGAATACGCAGGAGCCGGAGGAAAAA
The DNA here is from genome assembly GCF_040869035.1 of Vibrio sp. NTOU-M3. NCBI lineage: Bacteria > Pseudomonadati > Pseudomonadota > Gammaproteobacteria > Vibrionales > Vibrionaceae > Vibrio > Vibrio sp. NTOU-M3. The sequence continues at coordinate 481,622 of NZ_CP162100.1, read as the reverse complement.
AAGCTAATAATTTTACTTAACTTATCGATAACCAAGCCAAACTTTTACACTTCCCAAAGAAACGCCGGATACAAAAAAGCCCTTAGGAGTCAAAAACTCAGCTGAGGGCTTTTTAATCAATATGAAATTTAGTGATTGTTAAAGTGCTACTTCGTACTTTTATCTTTGTACATTTCTTCAATTTCATCCTGATAACGGTCGTTAATCACCTTACGACGCAGTTTTTGCGTCGGTGTTAGCTCACCATCATCCATTGAAAAAGCTTTCGGTAGCAATTTAAACGTCTTCACTTGTTCAAATTTCGCGAGTTCTTTTTGTAGCTCATTCACACGCTGCTCGAACATTTCCACAACCTGATGATGTTTAATCAGCTCTAATCGATCGTGATACTTAATGTTCAGCTCTTTCGCATACTCTTCTAGGCTATCGAAACAAGGCACAATCAGCGCAGAAACAAATTTTCGTGTGTCCGCAATAATTGCAATCTGCTCAATGAAATGGTCTTTACCAATCGTCCCTTCGATCATTTGTGGAGCAATGTACTTACCACCTGAGGTTTTCATCAGCTCTTTGATACGATCGGTAATGAATAGGTTGCCATTTTCATCAATATGACCCGCGTCCCCTGTTTTTAAGAAGCCGTGCTCATCAAAGGTCTTGGCCGTTTCTTGCGGCATTTTGTAATAACCACGCATCACCATCGGGCCACGGACTAAAATCTCGTTATTTTCACCAATTTTAACTTGTGCACCGGGCATAGCCATGCCGATTGAGTCAGGGTCAAAACATTGATCATCCCAACACGAGATTGTCGCTGTGGTTTCTGTCATCCCATAGCCTAGTTTCACGTTAATTCCGATAGCATGGAAAAAACGGCCAATGGTTTCATCTAGCTTCGCTCCACCGCATGGCATGAATTTGATATTGCCACCAAGCAGAGCACGTAGTTTAGACAACACCAGTCTATCAGCAAGGTTATAGGCTTTGGTCAGCATAAGTGACGGCTTACGGCCTTCTTGATGGCAAACCGACATCTTCGCGCCCATGTTTACTGCCCAAGTGAATAACACCTTACGAATAAACGGAGCTTTAGAGACCTTTTCATGAATGGCAGAGAAGATCTTCTCATAGAAGCGAGGAACGGCACACATTACCGTTGGACGGATCTCACTGAGGGCTTCTCTGACTTGCATGGTGTCTTTCAGGTAACAGTTAGTGCCGCCTTTGTAGAGAACATAGAAAGTCCACGCACGCTCAAACACATGTGATAGTGGTAAGAAACACAAAGAAACATCTTCAGGAGTGAGGCTCAAACGCTGATCATGACCTTTAAGCTGAGCGTCGATGTTCGCGTAATCAAGCATCACACCCTTAGGCTGCCCTGTTGTACCTGAGGTATAAATGAGGGTAAACAGATCATCAATATTGGCTTGCTCAAGGCGAGTTTCCAATTCAGCGCGATCAGCGGCTTTTCCTTGTTCAATGAAACATTGCCAGTTCATCGCATGAGGGTGCGCTTTAAGATCAACCTCATCACCCATTGCCACGATCAGCTCAAGCTGTTCACATTCATCAAAAATACTTACCGCAGCATCAAATTGCGGCTGCTCACCAACAAACAGGACTTTCGCATCTGCATTTTGCAAAATATAAGAGGATTGTGCAGCCGTATTGGTGGGATAAATAGGAACTGTCACGCCACGCAGTTGCATTGTGGCTAAGTCAGCAATGCTCCATTCAGGCATGTTATTTGAGAAGATTGCTATCTTATCTTGGACCTTAAGGCCCTGTGCAAGTAACGCTAATGAAATAGCATCAACCTGCTCACCAAACTGCTTCCAACTGATCCCTTGCCATACTGCATCGACTTTATGTTTCAGTGCGATGCGGTCTCCGCCTTTTGCAATTTGTTCACGAATTCGTTTTACGATATGGAAATCTAAGCTTGCCATCTATATGTCTTACCTTTGGCTTACACCTGTAAGCTTTTTTGAGCGCACAAGTGTACATTTCAGCCACCAAAAGGCAACTGACAAGCATCAAACTTGTGGATATAAATAGTAAAAAACCTTGAATAGCACAGGACTATCCAAGGTCTTTAATTTCCGTAGCAGATGAAAGTTATTTCATTGCAACAACTTCACCGCAGATCATCATTAGCTGGTCGCGAAGCCAGATGTGACCTTTATCTTTCTCACTCGATTCATGCCAGCTTAGGTAGCCATTGATTTTGGCATTTTCGAACGGGAATTCTAGCATTTGCAGTTGGTCTTTGTTCGCTGCGTTTTCAACCATCCAACGTGGAGCCATCGTCACCAATTCAGATTGGCCAACAACGTACAATACGTTGCTCAAGCTTGTACCTTCATAATATGCCGCAACATCTAACTCACGGTATGCTTGCTCAGAGAAGCTACGCTGACCATGAACTTTAGACAGTTTCGCATGACGCTCTGATTTTAGCTGTTCGCCAGTGACAGAACCTTGAATGCGAGGGTGTGATTTTGAAACCACAACAACTAGATCGTCTTGGAAGATTTCAGTGCTAGAGAAGCCCTGTTCATCAAAACGAGAATAGTCGATTACGAAGTCGATCTCTTGGTAGCGCATGCGCTCAGCTAAAAGGCGATCGAATTCAGCATCTAGATGAAGTTTTACGTTTGGCGCCTGATCATGCACACTCGACATGATTTTAGGAGCAAAACGCATGTCGCACGGACTGCAAATTGCCAATTTAAACAGACGAGTTGACGTCTCAGGAGAAAAGATAGAACTTGGCAGTTCATTGCGAATTAATTGCAGAGCCTGACGGATCGGGCCGAACAATTGACGTGCGCGCTGAGTTGGTTGAATACCACGGCCTTGACGCATGAACAATTCATCATTGAACATCACTTTAAGACGAGCCACAGCATTACTAACTGCTGGCTGAGACATACCAAGGTTGTGGGCAGCACGAGTAATATTTTGCTCTTGCATTACGGCATCAAATACCGTTAACAGGTTTAGATCTACTCCTCGTAATGTGCTCTCCATTCGGTAACTCGATATAGCACTCATAGACTCTTTCTTATCAATCATTAATCAAGCCTCTTGTATTCGTAAATAATAGATATTTATTCAGGATAAAGTTGGGAATAGATAACCAAATATTTTTGTATTTATGGTTTAGATGATTTCTTGGCGATCCCTACTATCCACGAATCAATTAGCGATTAGCAATAAGATTCACAATTAATCAGTATTTTTTACCTAATAATTAAGATTAATCTTACAAATCAATGAAATAATCGACTTATAAAAAAATATAAATTGGATTTTTTGATGCTCAACATACCTTTATTGATATTAGTAATGGATCTTCATTGATAGAAACCTAATATTCATCATTCAAATTAATGACCAGCGTTATGAAAAAGCCTCACTTATGGTACACGGTGTATTTTTGACTATGAGAATGCATGTAGTTGACTAAATATTCGCTGTATATTTCAGCCAATCTACTTGAGACCACAAATCATTTGAGAGTTTTTTGTTACAATCCCAGTTTCCTTCTAACAACCATTCAACAATTGCTTTAGCGACATTCGGATAACGAATAGTCTCTCCGCGGCTATCATCGAGCCATTCTCGGACTTTTGCCGCATCCAAATGCTCCATTCCAACTGCGAGACCAAGCTCTTCCAGTGTGGCGACATTGCTTAATTGTTCAAACTGACCAGCCAGTGGCTTCAGCAATAGTTTTTTACCATGCATCAACGCTTCTGAAGGCAGTTCAAATCCACCATTTGCCATCACCCCACGACATCGTTTTAAATAATATTGAAAAGACTGCTGGCACAACGGGTGAAACTCAATATTTTCCACTTTGCAGTGCGTTTTCACATGTGGGTGAAAACAGATGAAGTGTTGGCTTGAAAAACGCCATAACAATTCACTGATATCACTCATCGCTTCAAAGGGGAGATAAACTAAAACGAAGGGTTCTTCCTCAACAAGCTCCACTTCACTGTGAACAATCGGCGGTAGAATCGGTTGTTCAAAATGATACCAATGCAGGGCGAGATGATAGTCAGCTGGAGCAAAGTGGTTTAAAAGCTGTTTATCGAGCCAGTTTGCGCCTCTAAGTGGCACCGGATAACGAAATGCATTTTGGTGGCTAATACTGATGCAAGGTACAGACTGTAACTGTGCGGCCCAAGCGGATACGGGTTCAAAATCGTTCAATACCAAGTCATAGTTAGACAGTTCTAACTGCGCTACATCTTGATAAAAGCGCCAAATATTATTACGCATGGCCGTTTGAAAGTAGTTCACTTTGCCTTTATAAGAACAAAAGGTCAGGCCTTTTCGCGTTTGGTAGTCACCAAATGCCTGCATAGAAAAGTATTGGCTTTCTTCTCGACCAGAAAACAGAAAATCAACCTCAACGCTTTGCTCTGCAAGTGCTCTTGCCATTGCTCTTGCTCGCGCCGTGTGACCATTTCCTGTGCCTTGTACACCATAGAGTATTTTCATCGTATTACACTCCTAGGCCTATCAATGCTAAATAGGCACACGTCATCCCCAATACCGCACCTAAAGCAACATCGGTAACAAAATGAACGCCGAGCAAAACACGCGAGCTTGCAATCAACAGTGCCCAAAAGTAAGCATAGCCAGTGCATGCGGGATAAAAGTGGCTCAGTAACACAGCCATTAAAAACGCGGCAGCGGTATGACCCGAAGGCAGGCTATATTGATCAGAAGGAGTGATGTAAGCGAACAAATTGAGAGAGAGCTCTTGAGGACGTCGCCGTTTGAAACCATTTTTCAGAGCCCAATAAATAGGGAGTTCCATTGCAAATGCAGTAAGCCCAGCTAAAGCAAATGTCGTCCCGTGTGTTGCATCGTATCCCCAGGCAATAAGAGCAATCATAATATATAAATGCCCGTCTCCCGTATGTGAAATGGCTTTGCTCACTCTTGCCATCGAAGGACTGAATCTGTTTTGCAAACAAAACAATGATATCGTGACGTCTAACTTGATTATCGAATCTATCGAACGCATAACCGACTCCTTTTCTAGCGGTCTCACGTCCAAACTAAAGTCCTACAGTGACAAGGTAGTGACGGTTTGTTTGTAAAATAATGACATCCATTGAGATAAAAAAAGGCCACCGAAGTGGCCTTTAATGACTTTACGCATCAAGCGCTTCGTGCTTTTTCACTAAACCAAAGTCAGCTAAAATGGCGTAGGCAGCCGGAATCATAAATAACACCAGTAAGGTGGAAGCAAAAATACCAAACACAATGGAGATCACTAGCGGCTGAATCACTTGAGCTTGCAAACTGGTTTCTGTCAAAAGCGGTAGTAAACCTGCAGCTGTCGTCATCGAGGTCAAAAATACCGCTCGAAACCGCTCTCGACTGGCTTTCACCACGGAGTCATGAACACTATCCCCTTCATCAACATGGTGCCGTATGTACTGCACTAACAAAATGGAGTCATTGACCACAATACCCGCCAAAGAGACAAATCCCATCATGCTTGGCATACTCAGCGAGTGACCAAGCAATACGTGGCCCCAAACGACACCAATAAAAGCTAGAGGGATCGCCAGCATAACAACAAAGGGTTCAAGATAACTGCGGAACTGATAGCTAAGAATGGCAAACACACCAAACAAACCGAGTAAAAATCCTTTCCCCATCGATGCCCCTGTTTCTGCAGCATCTTTTGCTTCACCTTCAAAATCAAATCGCAACCCCGGGTATTTCTTCATTAGCTCGGGCGCTTCCTGTTTTTGGAATTGGGCGATCACCGCCGAGGAGCTCACCTTAGTGTTGTCGGTATCGCCAAATACACTGATGGTCCGCAGACCATTTATCCGTTGAATTCGAACATAGTTTCGCTGGAATTCTAATGTAGCCAAGGTGGCTAATGGGATTTGTGTTCCATCAGGTAAAATAACTGGGAAATTCGCGAGCTGTTGCAAATCACCAGCTTGCGTTTTATCCAATCGCACTTCAATAGAAATGTTCTCCACCCCAATTTGGATTTCATCCGCCGTTTGCCCGAAATAAGCAGCTCGTAACTGGTTCGCGATAAGTTGCCCATTAATGCCGTAAGTTTCTGCACCAGGGCGAAGCTTGACCAAAATTTCTTCTTTGCCCATGCGCATGTCATCTAAAACGCCGTGCACACCATCGAACTCGTTGAGGTAATTTTGAATATCAATTGAAGCCGCTTTCAACTGACTGAGATCGTCATGTGAAGCACGTATTTCTATAGAACGCCCCCCCGGCCCCATTGTTGGTTGTTTAAAGACTAAAGAGATAGGTTGAGCCAGCTCTCCCACATCATTTCGCCACGCCTCAATAAAATCATCAATGACCGTATTTCGCTGCTCAGCACCGAGTAAATCTAAGCGAACCGTGGCGATATGAGGACCTGATTCGTTGGCATCCGCATTAGCATTAAACTGTGTGGTAATGTGCTCGACCAACGTGTGTCCCTGTTCAATATTGTCACTCCATTGTTGATTGAGTTTTTTCGCTGAAGCGACCACTTTATCAACCACTAACTCAGTTTGAGCAAGCGATGAGCCGGGCGGTAAAATGATCCGCGCTTCTGCAATATCACCATCCAAATCGGGAAACGGTTGAAATTTAAGTAAGCCACCAGCAATCGCCGCGACCGAAATCAATAACGCAGCAAACACTGCTCCTAAAAAGGCATAGCGATAGCTCACCACTTTTTCGACTAACGACACCAATGTGGTATTGCGAAAGTTTTCAAAGCGCGCCAACAAAATCCGCTTAAACTTCAGATCATCACGCTCACGTTTTTGCTGATGCAATGAGTGAGCAAGGTGATTAGGTAAAATCAAAAATGCTTCAACGAGGCTCAAAGTCAGCACCAAAATCAGTACCTGTGGCACAGCTTTGAGTACAGCCCCCATCTCACCTTGTAAGAAAAGTAGGCTGCCAAAAATACAAATAGTGGTCAGGAAAGAAGAAAATACCCCCGGTAACACCTTCTTCACCCCATTGATCACGGCTTCATCCACTTTTTGGCCGCGTTCAAGATGAGCCGCTATCGATTCTGCAATCACAATCGCATCATCCATCATGATACCAATGGCCATCAATAATCCGACCAGAGACATAATGTTGATAGACAAGCCCAATTGGACCATCAAAAACAAACCACCTAAAAATGCAACAGGTAGGCCAGCCGCCACCCAAAATGAATAACGAAAACTAAAGAAAAGCCACATTGTTGCAAATACCAACACGATCCCTTGCCAGCCATTACGAACCATCATTGTTAGGCGATCCCATAATACCGACGAAAGATCATTGGTCATTTCCAATACCACACCATCGGGGGCGATTTGCTGCTGATCTGCAACAAATTGGTTGACTCGATCTTTAATTCTTAAGGCATCGTCTTCTTTATTCTTGCTGATCTTCAATAATGCAGATGGCTTGCCATCAAATAACACTTTCTGTTCATCCAGTTCGAAACGATCAGTAATTGTCGCAATATCACGAAGCCGGATTAAGGCCCCGTTTGGTGAAGAACCTACCACCATATTAGCCAGTGTATCCGGCGCAATTTTTCGCTCATCAAAACGGATAAGAAAGTTTTTGTCAGGCGTTTCAATATTACCGCTTGGTAGCTTAATATTTTGTTGCCCGATCTGTACTGCAATGTCATTTACACTTAAGCCAAGTTGGCGCATAGCGGTGTTATCTAATTCGACCAAGTATTGGTGATCAGAAAAACCACTGACATCCACTAATGACACGCCATAATCAAGCTTGAGGGTTCGTTTAAGTTGCTCGGCATAAGCTTTTAACTCCGGCCAAGTTGTATCGGCAGTGATTGCGACATCGACGACGGGTTCATTCCAATCAAGCTCTTGCACCACGGGTGATTCGATCTCTTTTGGGAAATCATTAATCGCGTTGATCTGGGTTTGAACATCAACTAGCATCCGGCCAATATCTGCTTTTTCGTTGAGCTTTAAGATCAAACGAGCAGAACCCTCTATCGCTTCACAGCGGGTTTCAACGATGTTTGCCAGCCCATCGACAGCATCTTCCATCCGCACACACAGGCTCTCTTCCACTTCTTGCGGCGCAGCGCCAGGATAAACAATGCCAGCCATAATGTAAGGCGGATCGTACTCAGGAAAAGTCTCTCGCTTAATGGTCGATAACGAGCTGAATCCGAGGATCAACAACGCCAGCATTAATAGATTGGCTGCGGTAGGATGACGTGTAAAAAATCGGATCATAATTTACGCTCCTCAAACTGAGGGGCGTTCTCACGTAATTTCATGCCCTCAATTGCCGGTAGTAAATCGTTAACAATCAGTTTTTCTCCCTGCTCTAGATCCCCTTCGATCACAACATGATGATCCCGGCGATACAGCACCGTAACCGCTACGATTTTTAGTTGCTGATTGTCATCCATCAAATAAATACGATCACCATGTAAAGCACGTTCAGGGATCACCCAACTTGGATTTTGTTGACCTTCAATCTCTGCTTTGACGAACATGCCATTGACCAATGGCGGGACGGTATCTGGATTCAGATCTCGATAATCTTGCTCGATCTCTAAGATCACTCCGGCAGTTGCCCGATTAGGATCCACCGTTTCACTGATCCGAGCGACCTTGGCTGGCCAGTTTGCTTTTAAGTTTCCACTGCTCAATTCTATTTGAGCCCGAATAAATGTCATATCCGGCTGAGGGATCCCGGTCTCATCACGCTGAAACTCCCCTAAACTGGAGGCCAACGTCTGCATATCATGAATTGAGAGTTGTGCTTCCACTTCCATTGTCTTCATTCCATGTGCTACAACCATGGTTTGCTGTTGATTAACGACCTGATCCAATTCGGTATCAACTTCAGAAATACGCAGATCCATAGGTAAAACAATACTGGTCTTTGCTAACAAGCGCTGCGCTTCTTGCACCTTGGAAGCATTCACTTTTATCTTTGCTTCAGCCACCCGCTTTTCATCCGGTATTAACGCCAATTGATTCTCTATGTCTTGCACTAGCTTTTGTTGAGATAAGGTACTCTGCTGCTGTTGATCGACTTCAGATTGAGAGGCAAGGCCGCGTTTACGTAAGTTCTGTTTGCGCTCGAGCTCTTTCTTAGCAATTTTCTGGCGATTGTTTTCAATACCTAATGTTTGTCGCAGGTTGCGCTCTTCTTGTTGTAGCTTCGCCAATGACGTCTCACTCGATTTTAAATCCGCTTGTGTCTGCGCCAGCTTGAGTTCGTAATCAAGCGGGTCAATACGAAGAACTTCCGTTCCCTTACTCAATACTTGCCCTTTTTCTAACCTTGGGTGGCGATAAACCACCTTACCTGATACTTCAGCAATGGCTTTCCATTCCACTTTGGGCTTTATTTTTCCAAATCCAATCGCCAACGGCGCCATGGCTTTGAGTTCAAGTGGTATCGTTTCAACCAATCGAGCACGTTCACTAGCTGGCTTGGTCGGAATATCCGGGCGAAGGTTAATGGCTAAGATCAAAACCAAAACCCCAATAGCTAAAACAGGAAAAAAAAGTAGCTTGCGGTTAACCTTCATCACTCACTCCTTGTACTGGCATAGGAAACATAAATCCACTCGTCATCAATTTAATGTTGTGCTCAAACAAGCGGTTGAGGAATTCTTCATTGAGTTCAATTCCGTGAATCGCAAGCAATGCTGGCGGAGCCATAAAAGGAAACACCATCAAGCTAATGTATGAAATCCGACAAAGTTTTGGGTCCATATCTGGCTTTAAAACACCACTATCCACCAGCTTATCGAAGATGATGTCTTGCATTGGCTTGCTAATATCCATAAAAACCTTCTCCATCAGCTTACGCTGCGTGTCGGAAGGTGGCATGTGCATAACCTGAGCAATCAGCTGAGGAAATTGAGGCACCTTGACCATTTCTCGGTAGTAAGTTCGCATTAAATCAATAAAATTCTGATGCGAGCTCTCTTGAACCAATGCTTGCATGGTGATCTGCATCGGCGACAGCGTCTCCCTCAACATGGTTTCAAACAGCCCTTCTTTGTTGCCAAAGTAGTAGCGGATCAAGGCACTGTTTACGCCTGCTTTTTGTGCGACAAGCCGGGTAGAGACTTTGTCATACGCCATTACGGTAAACAGCTCTCGTGCATGAAAAATCAACTTACCTCGAGCATCCGTTTTTTCACTTGGCCTGCCCGCTTTACGCCCAGAGTCAACCATGCCTTCCCCTTCAAAAATTCATCAGATGATTAATTATAGATTGTTGTTTTTATATACGATATGACATTAATTCATCACTAATTCATCAATTGATGAATTAACCTCTACCAGCCAGAACTCATCCGATATGAATAAAAAAACAACTTTGGGGTTGACGTGCCTACGTGAGTACGGTACTAATCTATTAACTTAATTTTGTGGTTTATGTAACGCTCTTAGGAAGTAGTTAACAATGACAACTCATTTTTCTATCCTGCTTAGCCTCCTCCTTATCGTGACCAGTTCGCGCGGGTAGGTTGTGGAAGAAAAAAGAACCACACAGAATGACAAAAACCCGCACTCAGATGCGGGTTTTTTTATATCTGAATACTAAGAATGTACCGGAAGTAAACGATTAACTTGTGCAAGAATGCACAACATGGAAACAAAGGAAGCAAACATGAACGATCAAGTCATTATATTCGACACCACATTGCGTGATGGCGAACAGGCGTTGTCAGCAAGCTTGACGGTTAAGGAAAAACTGCAAATTGCCTATGCGCTTGAAAGGCTGGGCGTTGATGTTATCGAGGCGGGTTTTCCAGTCTCTTCTCCGGGTGATTTCGAATCCGTACAAACCATCGCTAAATACATCAAAAATAGCCGCGTTTGTGCCCTTTCTCGTGCTGTGGCAAAAGACATTGATGCTGCAGCAGAAGCATTAAAAGTAGCCGATGCCTTCCGAATCCATACCTTCATTTCTACTTCTACCGTTCATGTGCAAGACAAGCTGCGTCGTAGCTATGATGATGTCGTTGAAATGGGCGTAAAAGCTGTTAAACACGCACGTAACTACACTGACGATGTTGAGTTTTCTTGTGAAGATGCTGGTCGCACACCAATTGATAATCTATGTCGTATGGTTGAATCAGCAATCAATGCTGGCGCAAGTACCATCAACATTCCAGATACGGTTGGCTATACCGTACCAAGCGAATTCGGCGGCATTATTGAGACCCTATTTAACCGTGTACCAAATATCGACAAAGCGATCATCTCGGTTCACTGTCACGATGATTTAGGTATGTCTGTAGCCAACTCTATCGCTGCAGTTCAAGCCGGTGCGCGACAAGTCGAAGGGACCATCAACGGTATCGGTGAGCGTGCGGGTAACTGTTCTTTAGAAGAGATCGCAATGATCTTGAAAACACGCCAAGAATTCATGGGTGTTCATACGGGCCTAAAACACGATGAAATCCATCGCACTAGTAAGTTGGTCAGCCAACTGTGTAACATGCCGATCCAGAGCAACAAGGCGATCGTTGGTGCAAACGCATTCAGCCATTCTTCAGGCATCCACCAAGATGGCATGCTAAAGAATAAAAACACTTACGAGATCATGACGCCAGAGTCGATTGGTCTTAAGAACCAAGCGCTAAACCTAACCAGCCGCAGTGGCCGCGCAGCAGTGAAGAGCCACATGGATTCTATGGGCTATAAAGAAGAAGAGTACAACTTAGATGCATTGTACGAGGATTTCTTGAAACTGGCGGATCGAAAAGGCCAAGTATTTGATTACGATCTAGAAGCATTGATGCACTTTTCTAACTTGCGCGAAGAAGATGATTTCTACAAGTTGAACTACTTAAGTGTGCAATCTGGTAGTGTCATGGCAACAACCAGCATTAAGCTACAGTGTGGCGATGAAGAAAAATGCGAAGCGGCCGTCGGTAACGGTCCTGTCGATGCACTTTACCAATGTATCTACCGCGTAACAGGTTATGATATTGTGCTAGATAAATTCGATCTCACCGCTAAAGGTGAAGGTGAGGATGGATTAGGGCAAGCTGATATCATTGCCAATTACAAAGGGCGCAAATATCATGGTACAGGCGTTTCTACTGACATCGTTGAAGCATCGGGCCAAGCTCTATTGCACGTTATCAATAGCATTCATCGTGCCGATAAAATTGCAGAAATAAAGCAGAAGCAAATCGCAACCGTATAAGACAGACTCCAGGGACGAGAGTCGTCCCTGGGGTTCTAAGTAATTAGAAAATAAAGGATTAACATGACAGATAAATCATACAAGATTGCCGTTCTACCAGGTGACGGCATTGGCCCAGAAGTGATGGCTCAAGCTCATAAGGTACTGGATGCCATAGAAAAAAAACACGGTATTGCATTTGAACGAGAAGAGCATGATGTTGGTGGTATCGCAATTGATAACCATGGTTGTCCACTTCCAGAAAGTACGGTGAAAGCTTGTGAAGAATCTGATGCTGTCCTATTCGGCTCGGTTGGTGGTCCTAAATGGGAACATTTGCCACCAAACGATCAACCAGAACGCGGCGCGCTACTTCCACTACGTAAACACTTCCAACTGTTCTGTAATCTACGTCCTGCACAAATCCATCAAGGTTTAGAAGCCTTCTCACCACTACGCGCAGATATCTCAGGCAATGGCTTTGATATCGTGGTAGTACGTGAACTCACTGGCGGTATCTACTTCGGCCAACCAAAAGGTCGTGAAGGCGAAGGTCCGACAGAGAAAGCCTTCGATACCGAGGTTTACCACCGCTATGAAATCGAACGTATCGCAAAAATCGCCTTTGAATCTGCGCGTCTACGTCGCAAGAAAGTCTGCTCAATCGACAAAGCGAATGTTCTACAAAGCTCTATCCTATGGCGAGAAGTAGTAGAAGAAATCGCAAAAGACTATCCAGATGTTGAGTTGTCACACATGTACATTGATAACGCGACGATGCAATTAATCAAAGACCCTGCACAGTTTGATGTCATGCTATGTTCAAACATCTTCGGCGACATCATTTCCGATGAATGCGCGATGATCACTGGCTCTATGGGTATGCTCCCTTCCGCAAGCCTAAACGAAAGCAAATTCGGTCTGTACGAACCAGCAGGCGGCAGTGCTCCTGATATCGCAGGTAAGAACATTGCGAACCCTGTTGCTCAAATCCTATCCGCGGCACTGATGCTGCGCTACAGCCTAGGAGAAGAAACCGCGGCACAAGACATTGAAGCGGCAGTTTCAAAAGCACTGTCCGCAGGTGAGCTAACGGGCGATCTTGCCGGCGACAACCCAGCACTTTCGACGTCTGAGATGGGCGATAAGATCGCTGAGTACATCTTAAACTCTTAATACAGAACAGATTCATAATAAATACAAAATCCTCAGTCAACCAATGGCTTTCCTCTAAGTCATTGGGGCGATAACAAGGCAGCAAGCCTATTTATATTAAGGCGTTTAGTTCGCTAAATAACTAGATAAATGGGTGTAGCCAACGCAGTTATTGCGGCAAAGGCGACGAGGAAAGGAAGCAAACAATGGGCAAAACATTATACGAAAAAGTCTACGACGCACACGTTGCCGTCGCAGCAGAAGGGGAAAACCCAATCTTGTACATCGACCGTCACTTGGTACATGAGGTGACGTCTCCGCAGGCTTTCGACGGCTTGCGTGAAAAAGGTCGTAAAGTGCGTCAGGTCAGCAAAACTTTTGCCACTATGGACCACAACGTTTCTACGACAACCAAAGACATCAATGCATCCGGCGAGATGGCGCGTATCCAGATGGAAACGCTATCGAAAAACTGCGAAGAGTTTGGTGTTACGCTTTACGACATCAACCACAAATACCAAGGTATTGTCCACGTCATGGGCCCTGAGCTTGGTATTACCCTACCGGGCATGACGATTGTCTGTGGTGACTCACACACGGCTACACACGGTGCATTCGGCTCTCTCGCTTTTGGTATTGGTACTTCTGAAGTTGAGCACGTATTGGCAACTCAAACGCTAAAACAAGCACGTGCTAAAACGATGAAGATCGAAGTGAAAGGCAAAGTAGCGCCGGGCATCACCGCTAAAGACATCGTGCTAGCGATCATCGGTGAAACCACAGCTGCTGGCGGTACAGGCTACGTGGTTGAGTTCTGTGGTGAAGCGATCACCGACCTCTCAATGGAAGGCCGCATGACCGTATGTAACATGGCGATTGAGCTAGGTGCTAAAGCCGGTTTGATTGCACCAGATGAAACCACATTCGAATACATTAAAGGCCGTAAATTCTCACCTCAAGGTGCCGACTTTGATGCAGCAGTAGAATACTGGAAGACATTAAAAACTGACGATGATGCTCAGTTTGATGCCGTAGTAACACTGAACGCAGCAGACATTAAACCACAAGTCACTTGGGGTACTAACCCAGGCCAAGTTATCGCAGTAGATCAACCGATCCCAGCACCAGAAAGTTTTGCCGACCCAGTAGAAAAAGCATCGGCAGAAAAAGCATTGGCTTACATGGGCCTAGAAGCAGGCAAAGCACTTTCAGATTACAACGTCGATAAAGTCTTCGTTGGTTCTTGTACTAACTCACGTATCGAAGACATGCGCGCAGCCGCTGAAATAGCGAAAGGTCGCAAAGTCGCGCCTCACGTTCAAGCGCTCATCGTTCCTGGCTCAGAGCAAGTAAAAGCGCAAGCGGAAGCGGAAGGCTTGGACGTTATCTTTAAAGAAGCGGGCTTTGAGTGGCGACTACCAGGTTGTTCAATGTGTCTAGCAATGAACAACGACCGTTTGGGTCCACATGAACGTTGTGCGTCTACTTCAAACCGTAACTTTGAAGGCCGCCAAGGTCGTGATGGCCGTACCCACCTAGTGAGCCCTGCGATGGCAGCGGCAGCAGCAATTGCTGGTCACTTTGTAGATATTCGTGAACTAGACTAAGGAGCAAACCAATGTCAGGCTTTAAACAACACACAGGCTTAGTTGTTCCTCTAGATGCAGCGAACGTAGATACTGATGCCATCATTCCAAAGCAGTTCCTACAAAAGGTCTCCCGCCTAGGGTTTGGTAAGCACCTATTCCATGACTGGCGCTTCCTAGACGATGCTGGCGAACAACCGAACCCAGAGTTCGTGATGAATGCTCCTCGCTACCAAGACGCTTCTATCTTGCTAGCGCGTGAAAACTTCGGTTGTGGTTCTTCTCGTGAGCACGCACCATGGGCACTAGCGGATTACGGCATCAAAGCGATGATCGCACCAAGCTTTGCCGATATTTTTTACGGTAACTCGATCAACAACCAAATGGTGCCAGTTCGTTTGACTGAGCAAGAAGTGGATGAAATCTTCCAGTTTGTTGAGGCGAATGAGGGCGCAGAAATCGAGGTCGACCTAGAAGCCAATGTGGTTCGTGCTAACGGCAAAGAGTACAGCTTTGAAATCGACTCATTCCGTCGTCACTGCTTACTAAACGGCTTAGATAATATCGGTCTGACTCTTCAACACGAAGATAAGATTGCCGAGTACGAGGCGAATATTCCAAGCTTCTTAAGCTAATTTGACTCGTAATCTAAATGAACAAAAAGGTTGGCATTAGCCAACCTTTTTTCTTTATATTCATTGTGTCAGGAAAGAAATCCCATCGTAGACAGGTCTACACTATCAACAAGGTTTAACCCAAAGGTCTCTCTATGAAGCGTCTGCTATTGCTATTGTGTGCCCTCGTTTCTTTCTCTGCTTTTTCCGCACCAAAATCGGATTTGTGGCCGTATTGGAAGCAGTCCAATCAAGCTAACCAAGCCCAGATTTCTCATCAAGTATGGCAACAACTGCTAGACAATTACTTGGTTGTACAAGGTGAAAATACTTTGTTTCGCTACAGCAAAGTCACAACTTCCGACAAGGCGAAGCTAAAGCAGTACATCCAAAGATTGGCGAAACTTGACCCTCGACAATACAGCCAAGCAGAACAATACGCCTATTGGGTGAACCTTTACAACGCCATCACGGTGGATCTGATTTTGGATAACTATCCCGTCAAATCGATAACCAAACTGGGCGGCTTATTTAGCTTTGGACCTTGGGGAGATGATGTGGTCGTGATCAACGGCAAGGACCTGACTTTAAACGATATTGAGCATCGAATTTTGCGTCCAATCTGGAATGATCCAAGAACCCATTACGCGGTGAACTGTGCCAGTTTAGGTTGCCCAAACCTTCAAACTCAGGCGTTTACTGCCGACAACACTCAAGCCTTACTCGAAAGTGCTGCAAAAACATTTATCAACAGCAGTAAAGGCGTCTCCATCCAAGGTAATACGGCACAGCTGTCTTCTATTTATGATTGGTTTGCCGAAGATTTTGGTAGTAAACAGAAGCTAATCGAACACCTAAGCCAATATCGTCCAGAATTAAACAAGTTAACTGGTAATTTTAACTATGAATATGACTGGTCTCTTAATGAAGTAAAATAAGCCAACTAGATATGAACAATAATATTAGCTTTGCAAAAGAGTAAATATGTTGAAATAGCAAAACCTAACCTTTCAACGTAAAAGCACCTGCACTTCAATAAAACTGCCCTATGAAAGAAAAATTGTTGTGCTCAACAAAAAATGGTTGTTTCTTACTAGGAGGCAAAGCGACGGAGGATACCCAATTCAGACCTTTATTCAGTTAGACTCGCACAAGCAGACTTATTATGTGGGTTCAAAGTGGATACAAACAAAAAGACCTCAGCATCTCTGCTGAGGTCTGGAATAGGAACCTGGCGATGACCTACTCTCACATGGGGAAGCCCCACACTACCATCGGCGCTAATTCGTTTCACTTCTGAGTTCGGAATGGAAGTCAGGTGGGTCCAAATCGCTATGGTCGCCAAGTAAAATTCTTTACGTTTTGCTTTATGCTCTATGCGAAAACACAAAACAAACCGTAATGGTGCTGATACCCAGACTCGAACTGGGGACCTCATCCTTACCAAGGATGCGCTCTACCACCTGAGCTATATCAGCATCAAGATGTCCCTTCAGGACTAAAAAAGCCCGTTTTTTCAAACGGGCTCTTTTAACTATTGTTTTCACCTTTTTGAAAGGTAAAAACTAAAATTAAAGCCTGGCGATGTCCTACTCTCACATGGGGAAGCCCCACACTACCATCGGCGCTAATTCGTTTCACTTCTGAGTTCGGAATGGAAGTCAGGTGGGTCCAAATCGCTATGGTCGCCAAGCAAATTCTTTAATTCGGAAAGCTGTTTTTAAGTTCTTAACACATTCAATGTTCTTAATTCGAGTCCGTCAAAACCCCTTGGGTGTTGTATGGTTAAGCCTCACGGGCAATTAGTACAGGTTAGCTCAACGCCTCACAACGCTTACACACCCTGCCTATCAACGTTCTAGTCTCGAACAACCCTTTAGGATACTTAAAGTATCAGGGAAGACTCATCTCAGGGCTCGCTTCCCGCTTAGATGCTTTCAGCGGTTATCGATTCCGAACTTAGCTACCGGGCAATGCGTCTGGCGACACAACCCGAACACCAGAGGTTCGTCCACTCCGGTCCTCTCGTACTAGGAGCAGCCCCCTTCAATCTTCCAACGCCCACGGCAGATAGGGACCGAACTGTCTCACGACGTTCTAAACCCAGCTCGCGTACCACTTTAAATGGCGAACAGCCATACCCTTGGGACCGACTTCAGCCCCAGGATGTGATGAGCCGACATCGAGGTGCCAAACACCGCCGTCGATATGAACTCTTGGGCGGTATCAGCCTGTTATCCCCGGAGTACCTTTTATCCGTTGAGCGATGGCCCTTCCATTCAGAACCACCGGATCACTATGACCTGCTTTCGCACCTGCTCGAATTGTCATTCTCGCAGTCAAGCGGGCTTATGCCATTGCACTAACCTCACGATGTCCAACCGTGATTAGCCCACCTTCGTGCTCCTCCGTTACTCTTTGGGAGGAGACCGCCCCAGTCAAACTACCCACCAGGCACTGTCCTCACCCCAGATAATGGGGCTAAGTTAGAACATCAAACATACAAGGGTGGTATTTCAAGGTCGGCTCCACAAATACTGGCGTACTTGCTTCAAAGCCTCCCACCTATCCTACACATGTAGGCTCAATGTTCAGTGCCAAGCTGTAGTAAAGGTTCACGGGGTCTTTCCGTCTAGCCGCGGGTACACTGCATCTTCACAGCGATTTCAATTTCACTGAGTCTCGGGTGGAGACAGCGTGGCCATCATTACGCCATTCGTGCAGGTCGGAACTTACCCGACAAGGAATTTCGCTACCTTAGGACCGTTATAGTTACGGCCGCCGTTTACCGGGGCTTCGATCAAGAGCTTCGACCTAAGTCTAACCCCATCAATTAACCTTCCGGCACCGGGCAGGCGTCACACCGTATACGTCATCTTACGATTTTGCACAGTGCTGTGTTTTTAATAAACAGTTGCAGCCACCTGGTATCTGCGACTCTCAATAGCTCCATCCGCAAGGGACTTCACCGTCAAGAGCGTACCTTCTCCCGAAGTTACGGTACCATTTTGCCTAGTTCCTTCACCCGAGTTCTCTCAAGCGCCTTGGTATTCTCTACCCGACCACCTGTGTCGGTTTGGGGTACGATTCCTTACAATCTGAAGCTTAGAGGCTTTTCCTGGAAGCATGGCATCAATGACTTCACTACCGTAGTAGCTCGACGTCGTGTCTCAGCCTTAAAAAGAGCCGGATTTACCTAACTCTTAAGCCTACGCACTTGAACCTGGACAACCGTCGCCAGGCCCACCTAGCCTTCTCCGTCCCCCCATCGCAATTGTAAGAAGTACGGGAATATTAACCCGTTTCCCATCGACTACGCTTTTCAGCCTCGCCTTAGGGGTCGACTTACCCTGCCCCGATTAACGTTGGACAGGAACCCTTGGTCTTCCGGCGAGGGGGTTTTTCACCCCCTTTATCGTTACTCATGTCAGCATTCGCACTTCTGATACCTCCAGCATGCTTTACAACACACCTTCAACGGCTTACAGAACGCTCCCCTACCCAATACGATAAATCGCATTGCCGCAGCTTCGGTTTATAGCTTAGCCCCGTTACATCTTCCGCGCAGGCCGACTCGACTAGTGAGCTATTACGCTTTCTTTAAATGATGGCTGCTTCTAAGCCAACATCCTAGCTGTCTAAGCCTTCCCACATCGTTTCCCACTTAGCTATAATTTGGGACCTTAGCTGGCGGTCTGGGTTGTTTCCCTCTCCACGACGGACGTTAGCACCCGCCGTGTGTCTCCCGGATAGTACTTACTGGTATTCGGAGTTTGCAAAGGGTTGGTAAGTCGGGATGACCCCCTAGCCTTAACAGTGCTCTACCCCCAGTAGTATTCGTCCGAGGCTCTACCTAAATAGATTTCGGGGAGAACCAGCTATCTCCAGGTTTGATTGGCCTTTCACCCCTAGCCACAAGTCATCCGCTAATTTTTCAACATTAGTCGGTTCGGTCCTCCAGTTGATGTTACTCAACCTTCAACCTGCCCATGGCTAGATCACCTGGTTTCGGGTCTATATCCAGAGACTGAGCGCCCAGTTAAGACTCGGTTTCCCTACGGCTCCCCTAGATGGTTAACCTTGCCACTGAATATAAGTCGCTGACCCATTATACAAAAGGTACGCAGTCACACCACGAAGGTGCTCCTACTGCTTGTACGTACACGGTTTCAGGTTCTATTTCACTCCCCTCACAGGGGTTCTTTTCGCCTTTCCCTCACGGTACTGGTTCACTATCGGTCAGTCAGTAGTATTTAGCCTTGGAGGATGGTCCCCCCATATTCAGACAGGATATCACGTGTCCCGCCCTACTCGATTTCACTTAAAATGCGCTGCCGGTTACGGGGCTATCACCCTGTATCGCAGAACTTTCCAGAACTTTCACCTGACGCATTAAAAGCTTAAGGGCTAATCCAATTTCGCTCGCCGCTACTTTCGGAATCTCGGTTGATTTCTTTTCCTCGGGGTACTTAGATGTTTCAGTTCCCCCGGTTCGCCTCTTTACCCTATGTATTCAGGTAAAGATACGTGCTTATGCACGTGGGTTTCCCCATTCAGAAATCCCAGACTCAAATGGTTGTTACTACCTAATCTGGGCTTATCGCAAGTTACTACGTCTTTCATCGCCTCTGACTGCCAAGGCATCCACCGTGTACGCTTAGTCACTTAACCATACAACCCGAAGGAGTTTCGAATTGATGTTAAACAACCAAAGTTGTCTGCAATTTTTATACATGATGCAGACTCGATTTTGCCGGACTCAAATTCCAAGAACACTTGAATGTGTTATTTTGGTGTTTGTCATAAAGACAAACATTGAGAACTTTACAATCAACAATAATTTGTTGATTTGTCAGCTTTCCAAATTGTTAAAGAGCTAGATTTTCTGATGAAAACCATTTTTAAAAGCACTCATCGAATGCGCTTAAAGATGGTGGAGCTAAGCAGGATCGAACTGCTGACCTCCTGCGTGCAAGGCAGGCGCTCTCCCAGCTGAGCTATAGCCCCATCAGGTGTTGATACTGTATGCCAATCTCTTGGGAAGGAAATTGGTGGGTCTGAGTGGACTTGAACCACCGACCTCTCGCTTATCAGGCGAACGCTCTAACCACCTGAGCTACAGACCCAGTATCGTCTCTTAAACTATAAACATATCAATCTGTGTGAACACTCATCGCAATAATCATCGTATAAGGAGGTGATCCAGCGCCAGGTTCCCCTAGCGCTACCTTGTTACGACTTCACCCCAGTCATGAACCACAAAGTGGTGAGCGTCCCCCCGAAGGTTAAACTACCCACTTCTTTTGCAGCCCACTCCCATGGTGTGACGGGCGGTGTGTACAAGGCCCGGGAACGTATTCACCGTGGCATTCTGATCCACGATTACTAGCGATTCCGACTTCACGGAGTCGAGTTGCAGACTCCGATCCGGACTACGACGCACTTTTTGGGATTCGCTCACTCTCGCAAGTTGGCCGCCCTCTGTATGCGCCATTGTAGCACGTGTGTAGCCCTACTCGTAAGGGCCATGATGACTTGACGTCGTCCCCACCTTCCTCCGGTTTATCACCGGCAGTCTCCCTGGAGTTCCCACCCGAAGTGCTGGCAAACAAGGATAAGGGTTGCGCTCGTTGCGGGACTTAACCCAACATTTCACAACACGAGCTGACGACAGCCATGCAGCACCTGTCTTACAGTTCCCGAAGGCACACCTGCGTCTCCGCTGGCTTCTGTAGATGTCAAGAGTAGGTAAGGTTCTTCGCGTTGCATCGAATTAAACCACATGCTCCACCGCTTGTGCGGGCCCCCGTCAATTCATTTGAGTTTTAATCTTGCGACCGTACTCCCCAGGCGGTCTACTTAACGCGTTAGCTCCGAAAGCCACGGCTCAAGGCCACAACCTCCAAGTAGACATCGTTTACGGCGTGGACTACCAGGGTATCTAATCCTGTTTGCTCCCCACGCTTTCGCATCTGAGTGTCAGTATCTGTCCAGGGGGCCGCCTTCGCCACCGGTATTCCTTCAGATCTCTACGCATTTCACCGCTACACCTGAAATTCTACCCCCCTCTACAGTACTCTAGTCTGCCAGTTTCAAATGCTATTCCGAGGTTGAGCCCCGGGCTTTCACATCTGACTTAACAAACCACCTGCATGCGCTTTACGCCCAGTAATTCCGATTAACGCTCGCACCCTCCGTATTACCGCGGCTGCTGGCACGGAGTTAGCCGGTGCTTCTTCTGCAGCTAACGTCAAACGAATATGCTATTAACATACCCGCCTTCCTCACTGCTGAAAGTGCTTTACAACCCGAAGGCCTTCTTCACACACGCGGCATGGCTGCATCAGGCTTGCGCCCATTGTGCAATATTCCCCACTGCTGCCTCCCGTAGGAGTCTGGACCGTGTCTCAGTTCCAGTGTGGCTGATCATCCTCTCAGACCAGCTAGGGATCGTCGCCTTGGTGAGCCTTTACCTCACCAACTAGCTAATCCCACCTAGGCATATCCTGACGCGAGAGGCCCGAAGGTCCCCCTCTTTGAGCCGAAGCTATTATGCGGTATTAGCCATCGTTTCCAATGGTTATCCCCCACATCAGGGCAATTTCCTAGGCATTACTCACCCGTCCGCCGCTCGACGCCGTTATCGTTCCCCGAAGGTTCAGATAACTCGTTTCCGCTCGACTTGCATGTGTTAGGCCTGCCGCCAGCGTTCAATCTGAGCCATGATCAAACTCTTCAATTTAAGATTTTGTCGGCTCAATGAATACTGAACATTACATAAAGTAATGTTTGAATTGACTGTGCTGAATCTTGCGATTCAATGGTCACTTCGTTTCATTGAAACCTAATTTGATACCGAAGTATCTAATTGGATTATCATCAACGAGTGCCCACACAGATTGATAGGTTTATATTGTTAAAGAGCTTTGCTTTGCGAGAAGTCTTTCTCTCAAAGCGGAGGTGCATTCTAACGAGATAATTTGAAGAGTCAAACACTTTTTCAAATTTCTTTTCTCAGAAGTTTTTCACCTCTATGACCTTGGCTGAAGCCTTGTGGCGTCTGCCGTGTCAGTGGAAGCGCATTATAGGGAGTTACTTTTTATTGGCAAGTAAAAAAGAGCAATTTATTTCAAAATAGTGGCCGTTCGAACACTATTCGAACAGCCACTATTTTACCCTCAATTTACACTCACTTTTTCCATACGTTACCCACATTTTTCTGTGGATAACTACTCATCATTATCAAAGAAATAGGAAATACGAGAACGAGGGTTTAAATACTCACGAACTTTGTCCGGGAGTTTATGCGGTAATATAGCATTAACTATCTTTATTTCTTTTTCGGCTAAGTCGATGATCGGAGCCTGAGTTCGAGGCACCGATGGGTCATAAATCAATACATTAGGGTAGAGAATCGATTTAGAATTTACCGAGATAACTAAACCAACCATATCATTGGAAAGCTGAACAACGGTTCCCGGAGGGTATACCCCCATAAATTTGATCAGGATATTTAGGTTTTCATTGCTATAAAGGTGTTTGCAGTTCTTATATAGATAAGACAGCGCTACATACGGAATTTTTGCATCAGTCGGATTAGAGGGGTGGCAAAGATTGTCGTAAGCATTCGCAACAGAAACAATTTGAGTCAATGGATCAATTTGCTCTTCTTTAAGCCCTTCTGGATACCCAGAGCCATCATTTAGCTCATGATGTTGTGAGATCACTGTTTTTGCTATCTTTGGGAAGCTCTCGATATTATTAGCAATATCCAACCCATATTTGGTATGTAGCTTAAGATAGTTCTTTTCAGGTTCAGTCAGTGGGGTTTGCTTCCTTACTATCGCAGTAGGAACTTTTATTTTACCGATATCATGAAATAAAGAAGCAAACGCTACAGATTTGATCTCATCAGCAGGCAATTTCTTCGCTTGTGCAATCATCATTGCAATCACAGCGACATTTAATGAATGAAAATAGATATCTTCGAATTCACTTTTGCCATTCATTAAGTGTAATGTCACATTATCATCACTAAGTAACTTGTCGACGATACTATTAACCAGTTGCTGCGCTTCTCCAACAGCTTGCTCTGGACGGTTTCTAATTTTATTCATCACTGCGCGCATTTGTGCTAGCGAGCGTTCAAACTCTTTTTCACAGTTAAGGACTCTACGACGGTAAGCACTTAACTTTTCAATTCGTTGTTGTTTTTCTTTCCAGAGTTTTTGTGCCTCAGCATCAATCGCAGTAGTATTTTGAGTTTCATTTTCTGGAGAGTCTTTTACTTCAGAAGGTGGCAAAGGTTGAGTATCACTTTGAGCTGGGTTCATGTAGACGTGCTTAATCCCCAAATGACGGATCATTTGGATCTGCTCTTCGTTTTTTATCTTGAAGCTATTTAATAGAAAGGGGTGCTCATTCCATTTTACTGGCAGTCGAATATGCAACCCTGGCTGGATTCGGTCTACTGTGATCTTAATGCTCGCCACAATTTATCTTCAACTCTCAAAAGTACAAATAACTCATTATATTAAATGAAGGGGAATATAATTTCATCATACGAAAGAATTAGTAACACATTTTATAAAACAATAATCATAGTTAAAGATTTTCTATCTGTTACAACTCACAATGAAGCATCCAACGAATTCCAAACTTATCTTCTACCTTGCCAAAACGAGCCCCCCAAAATGTATCCGCTAGAGGCATCATGATATGCCCTTCTGTCGCAAGGCGGTCAAATAGGCGAGCCTGCTCATCGACGTTATTCATGACGATGGACAGCGCGATGTTATTCCCCGTTAATTCTTTTGCGACCATGCCATCTGACAACATCAGCTTTAAGCCAAATGCTTCGAACTCAGAATGCATGATCCAATCCGGAGAGGCACCTTCTATTTCTTGCGGTGCATCTTTGAAGTATTGCTTGGAAAGGACACATCCTCCAAAACAACTTTGGTAGAAATCTAACGCTTCTTCACAGCGACCTGCAAAGAACAGATAAGGGGTGACTTGATACATTGGCTATCTCCTCAATTGATAAATAAAAGATAGCCAAGAATACGAGAACTTACAGAAGAAATGATAAAAAATTAAGCACTTAAGAAGAAAGTACTCTATCTGCATTACGAGCAATCAATACACCTGAAAACTGCTGGGAAACCAATGATTCTTGCTCTTTAGATAGTGATTCCAATACTTGAACTGCCGCCTTAGCCATTTCACTGATGGGGAAATGAACAGCGGTTACTGAAGGATATAACCCCGCACATAGGTCCACACTATCAAAGCTCACCAAGGATATCTGCTCTGGTACGCGGATACCTTGTTCATGCAAGTATCGCATCGCTCCCATCGTCATTTCTTCACTGCAAGAAAAAACGGCGGTTATGTCTGGATGGCGCTCTAACAATCTGGCCATTGCTTCATAACCACTTTGCTTGCCGTAGTTTCCGGTTTCACACAAAGATTTCCCAAACAACAAGCCGTTAGCATGCATGCAATCTAAGTAACCTAGTCGACGCTGAAAACTGTTGTGCCGTTCAAGTGGGCCATGAATACAACCAATCACTTTGTGTTGTTTATCGATTAGGTGCTGTACAGCAACCTGACTCGCTTGATGATGGTCAAACGTGATGCAGCGCTCTTCAAGCCCCTCAATATGTCTGTCTAACAGAACAAAAGGAGTGGATTGCTTAGCCAAGTCACGTAAATCGTCATCACTTAAATACCGGCTGTGCAACACATAACCATCACAACGAAGATCATGGAAACGCTGAATGGCCGCTTGCTCTCCTTCTGCAGAATGGTGGCCTTGTGCGGTAATTAAAAACTTTTTATGAAGATCTAACTCTGCCTGAACTTGCTCCATCATCTCCCCAAAGAACCCCCCCGTATAATACGTGACTAGCAGGCCTACCATGTTTGTCGAGGAGGTCGCGAGAGAGCGGGCAATAGCGCTTGGGCGATAATTGAGCTCTGCCATCGCTTGTTCAACTTTGCGCTTGGTTTCTTCTCGAAATTTTCCTTCACCATTAATGATCCGCGATACCGTAGAACGGTTCACGCCCGCTAATGCCGCTACATCTTTAATTCTTGCCATAAGGCCACAAATTCCTCGGAGAGTTAACGATAACAAGAGATGAACACTGACAACGCAATAGGCGAAAGGGGGATTTCGATGCCAGTGTTCAAAATCATACACAGCCGATGGATGATTAAGAAGTTAGGCAGGAATAGTCCGTGACCGTGATACCATTCTTAATTAATCCTTCTTTTAACTCATCGCTAGTAAGAATATCTAACTCTAACGCTCGTTGATGGGTATAACTTGATTGTGCAGATAATGCTTCATCCACTTTTGATGGGTGACACATGATTTCAACAACATCATATGTGCTTTTAAACTGGCTAAGGTGTGAAAGCAACCCAGCCATAGAAAGGTTGCTATCGTAGAACCAGTCAGAAAAGTGATAACGCCATACTGAACTGTCCAGTCCAATACCTCGCAACGGTACTTGAAGTTGGTGGGCAATCTCGCGAATTACGGGCAACAACTTAGGGTGTGTATGCGCATGATGATGGCTATCAATATGGCTTAATTGAAAACCCAGTTTTTTGAATTGCGCAATTTGACTCGATACTTCCTGATAAACTTCCTCTAAATCGAAGTCTTGTTTTTGCCAAAATTCTGCCTGTCGTGGAAAAAAACCTTCTTTGCCAATAAGGCTTGATCCGTTTGTTAATGGAGAGCCAGATGTAAACCTTAAATGAATGCCAACCTTTAACTCAGGAAGCTGTGTTGCGATCTTAACCGCGTCTTGCTCTGCTCCCATTCCTACCATCATGGTGGTGGAATTCACCACACCATGAAGATGAGCTTGGGCAATGCCTTCATTGACTCCAGTTGTCAGGCCAAAATCATCGGCGTTAAATATCACTTTCATTACATCTGACTCCTTATCCTCAACTTACGATAACAACCGCGTGTCAAACTGGGGAAGGTAATCTGCGTTTTCGCGAAGAATATCGTTCAAAATAGACTTTGCCCGGCCAATATCTGGTACTAATGGATTACTTGCCAGAGCCATAAGTGCTTGATCATAATCACCATGAACTGCCGCCTCAACGGCTAATTGTTCATAAGACTTCACTTGGTGAAGCAACCCATTGATCTGAGGGGATAACGTGCCCACGGCTAATGGTTTTGCTCCCCAAATCCCCACAACAGCACTGCACTCAATCACCACATCATCTGGCAACGCTTTAATTGCACCATTGTTTGGTACATTAACCACATGAATTGAGTTTTTGTTGTTGTAAATAGCATCAACAAGATTTAAAGAGGCATCAGAATAATAAGCCCCTCCGCGCTCTTCTAACTGCTGAGGTTTCTCATCTAATTCCACATTTTTATAGAGTTCAAACAATGCTTTTTCAGTTTCCATGACTTGCTCAGCACGCGTTCCTTGTTCTAATGCTGAGGCTTTCTCTTCTTCTAACATGGCATCGGTTTGATAAAAGTATCGATGATAAGGACATGGAATTGCGCCCAATGCATTTAGAAAATCGGGATCCCATGGTTCTTCAAAGATATTTTTCATGCTGAAATTGGCGCCATCCCCTACCTTTTCCAAGACTTGTGCCGTGATATTTTCCCCTCCCAACCATGCCTTGGTCACCCATACTAGATGGTTTAGTCCAGCAAACTCTAACTGCACTTCCTCCGGAGCACATTGCATCATTTCAGCTATCATCATTTGCATCGAGACAGGCACATTACACAAACCGATACTTTTCACTTTGGTGTATTTATTCACGGCTTCCGTCACCAGCCCTGCCGGGTTAGTAAAATTTAACATCCAAGCATTGGGGGCAAGCTCTTCGATATCACGACAAATCTCGAGAATAACCGGAATCGTTCGCAAAGCCTTCGCAAAACCTCCGGGGCCTGTCGTTTCCTGCCCAATCACATCATATTGAAGCGGTATACGCTCATCACTCGCTCGCGCAGCTAACCCACCAACACGAAACTGAGTCATGACAAAGTCAGCCCCTTGAATTGCCTTTCTGCGATCAAAAGACGCTTTAATGATGATGTCAGCACCTACTTTCTCGACCATTCGCTTAGACAATGCTTCGATGATCGCAAGTTTCTCTGCACCAGCTTCAATGTCAACAAAGTGAATTTCTTTTACTGGTAAACGTTCAAGTCGTTTTAATACACCTTCAACCAACTCAGGTGTGTAACTGCTACCACCACCAATAACAGCTAATTTCAATGATTTACTGGTCATATAAGATCACTCCGCAAGTTGCTTGTGTAACGCCACCATCTCTGCTGCTAACTCATGTGCGAGAATAGTGGTCATCAAATGATCTTGAGCGTGGACCATCACCAATGTCATTGGGACCTTTCCTTCTCCCATATCTTGCTCAATTAATTGCGTCTGCACCAAATGTGCTTTATTTAAGCACTCTTTAGCTGACGCTAATTTTTCCTCTGCCTGAGCAAACTGTTTTGCACGCGACAAACGCAACGCTTCAAAGCATAAACTTCGGGCTTCACCAGCATTGCAGATGATCTCCATCACCACGATTTCTTGTTCCATATTCACTCCCATAGCGACAATTCAGTATTCAACTACGCTTTTGCTAACTCTGGCTCTGTACCTTTATCTTCTTTTTCAGGTTCTTGATCAGCCATGACTTCTTTTTCAAACATTTTGAAAAATGGCAGATATAAGAAGAGGTCGAGAATGATCAAGGCTACAACCAAGAAGACTGGTGCCAACGTCCACCCACTGCCCCACGACGCGCCAATAATGGCAGGTGTGGTCCATGGAGTTGTCGCGACACCCATACCCACAAGCCCCATATGAACAGCGAAGTAAGCGATGGTCGCATTGATGATTGGTACACATAGGAATGGGATAAATAAAGTAGGGTTCAATACTAACGGCGTACCAAATATCACCGGTTCATTAATTTGGAAAAGACCGGGGACGATACTCATACGACCAATACTTTTTAAATGCACCGAACGGCTAAATGCCATAAGAATTACCAGCGCAAATGTCGCCCCAGAACCACCAAGGAAAATATAGAAATCCCAAAATGGCTGAGTAAACACATTCGGAATAGCCTCACCTGCCACAAAAGCGTCAATATTGGCACTTAAATTGGTGAGTAAGAATGGAGACATTAAGCCAACAACAATAGCGGCACCATGAATGCCTGCGAACCACAACAATTGACACAGTACAAGTGCACCGATGATGGCTGCCAACGAGTTCGAAGCACTGACGAGAGGTTTAAATGCCTCTAAAATAAGTTCAGGGATCAGCATTCCAAATTGTGCCTGAACAAATACACTGAGTGGATAAAGTGTAAGAAAGACGGCCAATACTGGTAGTAATACTTCAAATGAACGCGCAATTGC
This sequence comes from Vibrio sp. NTOU-M3, assembly GCF_040869035.1. Lineage (NCBI taxonomy): Bacteria > Pseudomonadati > Pseudomonadota > Gammaproteobacteria > Vibrionales > Vibrionaceae > Vibrio > Vibrio sp. NTOU-M3. The sequence goes on along the minus strand of NZ_CP162100.1, from coordinate 452,601 downwards.
TGGCGGAACCTGTTCTGGCATACGAATGGTAATGTTGTGTTTTTTCATAAACCGATACAGCTCAACGGCAAAGAATCCACAAATTACCCCAGTAAAAACACCGGTTCCCCCCAAATGTGCCGTTGGTAAGCCCCCTTCACTCACAGGGGATGCCACCAATAAGTAACTCATTAAAGCGAGGGCAGCGCTGGTGATCCCATCCATTTTGTAGGTTTTTGCTAAGCTATAAGCGACACCGAGTGAAACGAAAATAGTCATGATGCCCATCGACATGTTAAATGGCATCATAATGATATCGAAATGGGTAGAGGCAAAATCTAACCATGTCCGGCCAAAACTATTCTGTGTCTCATCTGAAAAAGGCGGAAAGGCAAAAATAAGAATAAAGCTACCAACAATAATAAATGGCATGGCAACGATAAAACCATCTCGCATCGCTCTTACATGTGGTTGGTTTCCAACTTTTGTTGCTAATGGCGCAATATGTTTTTCAACAAAATTAATTATCGCATCATAAAGCTTCATGGATAATTCCTTATATTTAGATAAATAAAGTCCCATCCCCAATATTTAAATATTGGGGTTTATTACCTATTAAATGAAAATGGAGTTTATTAAATTAAGTTCAACGCTTGCTCTAGTACTTTATCGCCTTTCATCATTCCATAATCTTGAGGAGAGATGGCCGCAATATTCTTTCCATGTTCGTCAGCTGTCTTCTTCAACTCTTCCAGTTGAAAGCGAACCTGAGGTCCCAGCAAACAAACATCATACTCGCTAATAGCTTCATTAAACTGACTCACAGCCAATGCATCTATTTTGCATTCTATTCCTTGAATGCTCGCGGCCTGCTCCATTTTTTGCACTAGCATGCTCGTTGACATGCCTGCGCTACAACACAGTAAAATCTTTTTCATGGTCTACTCCAGTGATTAAATATCAACCTAACATCACTGTAGCAAATATAACCAACGCACAAAAGCGCAACCGGTTGCTTTGTGCGTGAACAAGTTCTCAATTTGATCAAAATGATCCTGAAAATTTTTCGTGATTTACGTTATTTAATTAGAAAGTACCAATCTTATTTTTATTGATTTAGATTGAAATGAAATTTAATTAAACCCAATAAATTAGAAAATCCAATTGAATTAATTTAAGTCAGAATTTAAAGTAAAAAATAATTTTAAGAAGAAAGCAAAAAGGAAGTCGAACGTAAGTATATTGATTTATAAAAATGCTTTCCTCTTTATCCATTATCATATGACAACAATGTGGAAACCATACCTGATAATGAGTAAGTGCCAGATACAACAAAGCCCCGACTTTCGTCGAGGCTTTGTTGTTTAAATATGGTACCGGTGGGCGGACTTGAACCGCCACGCCCGAAGGCAACGGATTTTGAATCCGTCGTGTATACCAATTTCACCACACCGGCATCTTTGGGCTGTTGCCCTTTGATGATTGGCATTATACGTAAGAAGCGACGGCGTGCAACCATAAAAGCTTTAAAAGCCAATTGTTTGCTGATAATTTCGCCACAAATTGAGACACTGTGCGTTAGCTCTCTTTTCAGAACTGGATCCAGCCTATATCCTGACGCTCATCTTGATTTAGGTAAGCAGTTTTATGTCTAATACTCACTCACTTCCACCAGCAGGCTTATTTCGTCGTTTAGGGGCTCTTTTCTATGATGGCCTGATCATTATCGCCATTGAAATGATGGCCGCAGGGCTGGTTATTGCTCTGCTGCATGCACTTATCGCTATGGGCTTATTCACTGCCGCACCTTATGAAGATGTCAGTGACTTCTTAACTAACCATCCAATATGGAGCCCAATCTATACTTTCTACCTAGCCGCTGTTTGGATTTATTTCTTTGTTTTTTTCTGGACTCGAGCTGGCCAAACACTAGGAATGCGAGCTTGGAAGCTTCAGATACGAAATGTCGATGGCACCCCAATAAGTGTTACTCAAGCTATGATTCGCATTGCAACATCAGGGTTTGGCTTGGCCAACTTAACCGTGCCTTTTGATCCTCAAAAACGGGGATTTCATGACATATGGGCAAAAACTCAGGTCGTGGTTTTACCTAAGGCGCAATAAAAAAGGAAGGCTTAGCCTTCCTTTTTTATTAACCGTTAGAAACTCAGTCTACACGCAGCTCTTTTAGCATTGACTCCGGCAGTGCCAACTCGTCATTTTTATTCACTAAAATTCCGGCATCAATAATGGCCGTTGCAATCGCTTTCGCTTCTTCTAATGAGTGCATTGCTGCTGTACCGCACTGATACTCATTCAATTCAGGGATCTTGTTCTGAGCTTCAACTTTCAGTACGTCTTGCATTGCCGCAAGCCACGCTTCAGCAACCTTTTGCTCTGAAGGCGTACCAATCAAACTCATGTAGAACCCAGTACGACACCCCATAGGTGAAATATCGATGATCTCTACTGAGTCCCCATTTAAGTGATTACGCATAAAGCCAGCATAAAGGTGCTCAAGCGTATGAATGCCTTTTTCAGAAAGGATGTCTTTATTTGGCTGAGTAAAACGTAAATCAAATACCGTTATGGTATCGCCTTTTGGCGTGGTCATGGTCTTTGCTACACGAACTGCGGGTGCATTCATTCGTGTGTGGTCAACGGTAAAACTATCAAGTAATGGCATTATCCTTCTCCTACTGATTAAAAGAACCAGCTTCTGTTATCTTCCAATTCTTGTTGGCATTGCTTCAACTGCCAACCATAATCTTTTGCCTGCTGCTCAACTTTGCGCGCTACTCGCAATAGTGATGGTTTCGAGTTGTACGTTTTGCGCTTAAAGCCACCTCTTCCTTCATGATAGGCGAGGTATTGATTGTATGGGTCCCACTTTGAAACCCCAAGTTGCCTCTGAGTTTCACTGGTATACCAACCTACAAACATGATGGAATCATCAAAACTTGTTCGTGAACCACCATGTCGTGTCGCTTTTTGGAAATCTTCCCAAGCAGGATCTTGTGCTTGTGCATAACCATACGCGCTGCTGACTCGCCCCCACGGGATAAAACCCAGTAGATAATCTCTAGGAGGACGAGCGTCATGCTTAAAGCTGCTTTCTTGTTTTATGAAAGCCATTGCTACATGAATAGGTGTCCCCCACTCTTTTTTCATGTCTAGTGCATCGTCATACCATCCCGGCTTTTCACGGAATATTTCACAAATATTAGATTGCTTTTTAGGGGGGGCTGTCGCACATCCTGCTAAGATGGCGACACCAAATAGTACTGAAAGGGTTTGGGCAGCTTTCACGCAGTGGTTACTCTTTTAAATAAGCGAAGTAGTCTTGTAAAAACTCATCAAAGCCTTGTGTATCTGCTTGTTCAACCGCTTGTTGTGCAGTAACAGAGCGCTCAACTTCTTGTTCCATTTCAGCTTGAGAGTAAGTTTTGTATTGGTGAGCGAGATGCTTCTGACGATACTCTTTGCCAAACGCACACCCCACTTTACCTAAACCGCCTAGCTTTTTAGTGTCTTCAAGAAGTTGCCCTGAAATCGTAAGCTCGGGGTTATCAATCCACTCTAATAATTTATAGCAAACACTCTGGTATGCCGAACCGTCATTCGCCTTATCCATTTGCTCAGCAACTTGCGTCAACTCAACAAATACGCGTTTTGCCCATGCTTGAAGTGTGAGAACTTCGCCTTTACAACCAATCTGAAGTTCAAGGCCGGGCTTACGTCCTTCAACAATGACTTTATTCCAGTTTTGTCGCCAACACTCAAGTTCGCAATCGTCCATTGGCTCTGAGTCTGACAAAGCGGCCCATGTTAAAAATAGATCTAAGAAGCGTATTTGTTCATCACTGATGCCTACAGCACTATATGGGTTCACATCAAGAGAACGAACCTCTATGTATTCAACGCCACCTCTTGCGAGCGCATCTGAAGGCTTCTCACCACTCTTGGCTACGCGTTTAGGACGAATAGGCGCATAAAGTTCATTTTCAATCTGCAAGACATTGCTATTCAGTTGACGATATTCACCGTCAACTTTCACACCAATTTCAGCAAACTCTTCGGATGGTGTACGGATGGCTTTATTGAGCCCATTCAAATACTGTTCAAGGCTATTGAAACCAATTTTCAAAACACTTTGTGCACTATTGGTGTAACCAAGGTCGCTCAATCTCAAAGCCGTGGCTTTTGGCAGGTAGAGTGTTTTTCCAACACTTTCAAAAGGCAGTTTTGTATCTCGACCTTGGATGAAGGAAGAGCAAAGTGCCGGAGAAGCACCAAAGAAATACGGGATCAACCAACCAAAACGGTAGTAATTGCGGATCAATGCGAAGTATGCAGTCGATTTAGCTTCTGCCCGCTCAGCTTCGCCTTGCTCTCCTAATAAGCCATCCCAAAAACTTTCAGGAAAAGAGAAGTTAAAGTGCACCCCGGAAATGATTTGCATCAAGCTACCGTAGCGGCGTTTAAGCCCTTCACGATACAAGGTTTTCATTCGACCTGAGTTTGAGCTTCCATATTGCGCTAGATTGATATCGTCTTCACTTCCAACAAAGCAAGGCATAGAAAGAGGCCACATTTTTTCTTCACCCAATTTGGTTTGAGTAAAATGGTGGATGTCCTCTAACTGTGAAAGAAGTTCATCAATGTCGTTTGATACTGGTGTAATAAACTCCAGCAGCGATTCAGAAAAATCCGTTGTAATCCATTGATTTGAATACGCGGAACCTAGCTCCTTAGGGTGCGGTGTTTGTGCCAGGTAGCCATCTTGGTGATAGCGCAATGTTTCACGCTCAACACCACGGCCAAACTGTTTGAATATTTCCGGATTACGTGCAACTCGCTCAAGTCGCGCAGCAAAATCAGTCAAAATGCGGTCGCCTATATCTGGGGTAAGAAGCAACGCGCTTCTTACTGGCTTATAATCGCAGAAGGTGAACAAGCACCTTCTGCTTTTGCTCTAATTTATGTGTACTCTAACGGATGATTTCAAGCTCTTCTACGGGAATCTGCAACTTTTCTAATTGCGGCTTTAACGTTTTCGCATCCCCTACCACAATAATTTGGTAGTCATTGGGGTTAAACCATTTCTTAGCTAATACATTTAGAGTGTCTCTACTTACCGTGTCTACAATCTCATTACGCTGCTTAAGATAATCTTCATCCAAGTTATAGGTCAGGATAGAACTTAACAATAGAGCCTTTTGCGAAGGTGTTTCATACTTAAGCGCATCTTGTTGACCGACGGCAAGGCGTAAAAATTTCATCTCTTCTGCATTCATACCCGATTGGCTATATGTCTCAAGTTCTTTACGCATCTCTTTAATTGACGGAATGGTTGCATCGGCTCTCACTTGGGCATTAAACACAATGGCACCAATTTCTCGGTTTGCCGCCAGATAACCACTGGCCCCATAGGTGTAGCCTTTATCCTCACGTAGATTTTGGTTTAAGCGGCTGTTGAAGTTCCCAGCTAAATTAAAATTCGCAAGTTGGCTAAGGTAAGTCTCTCCGATTGCATCAAAAGGTAAACCTTGACGTACCATTCGAACGACACTCTGTGGTGCATTGGGTTTATCGACTAAAAAGATTTTCTGCCCTTGCAAAGGTTTAACAATTTGAGGGCGAAGCAATGGAGCAGCTTCTCCTTTCCAGTTATCAATAAACGCCAGCTGCTTTTTGATATCACGCTTGGAGATATCTCCAACAACTACAACCTGCGCTCCCTGCGGAGTATAGTGCTGTTGATAAAAAGCTTTCACATCCGCTAAAGTGAGCCCTTGGATTGACGCCATAGAACCATCACTCGAGCGAGCAAAAACGGCATCACCAAATAAGACTTCACGTGTTGCCTGCGATGCCATCCAAGTTGGTTTTTGATGCTGATAGACAACGCCTTCCAACATCTGCTTTTTCACGCGATCAAAATCAGCTTGGTTAAATGCAGGGTTAAACAACACTTCTTCCACGATATCTAAAGTCGGTTTTAAGTTTTTCTCTAACGTCGACACTGAGATGCTTGTGGTGTAGCTTCCTGCATTCACAGAAACAGAACTGCCTAATTTATCTAATTCAGCGGTCAACTGCTCGAGGCTATGCTTTGTCGTTCCTTCTTGCATCAAAGAAGCAGTTAAATTAGCAAGCCCCTCTTTGCCTTTCGCGACATAGCGCTCACCTGCAGGGAAACGGATCTCTAGCTGAACAGTTGGCGTTTCATTTGAAACCGTACCTAGTAATTCAGCACCGTTATCAAAATAAATGTTATAGAGCTTGGGCATGTGGGCCTTAACGCCGTCAGCCACCTCTGGCATGACAGAGCGATCAAAGTCATCTTCTGCTCGTCGATAGGCAAGCTGATCATCACTGATCCTTTGGTACTGAGGTAAATTGCGAGGCGGCGTAACAAAATCCGCTGGCTTCACCGCATAATCTTTCTTGCCTTTCGGGACCACGCTTAATGTGACTTTAGGGTGACCGTTAACATATTGCTCATACGCTTGCATTACCGATTCGGGTGTCACTGCTCGAATCTGCTCAAGCTGCGTTTGGAGGCGATCAGGTTGATCAAAGAACGTCTGATTCGAAGCTAATTGAGTGACTTTGCCGCGTACACTTTGCAAAGCAAATACGGCATTGGCTTCGGCGCTACCCGTGATCTGCTCAAGGCGTTCTTTATCTACCCCTGTTTTTTCGAAGTCATTCAGCGTTTGCATCAGCTCTTGATACAAAGGCGCAAGTTTGCCTTTTTCTCCTGATGGCCCCATGGCGTAGACGTAGAAAGTACAAGAGAGTTCAGCACAATCTTGAAATGCACCTGCGTCCACCGCTTTCTGTGTTTTCACCAGTTTTTGATAAAGCAGGCTGTTTGCTCCATTACCCAGAACATTGGCTAATGCGTTCAGTGTCGCTTGGCTGTCATGGCCGTTATACTTCGTCGGCCACCCCAGCAGCACCATCGGCTGCTGAATTCGATCTTCTAGCGTCACATATCGATCTTGTTTCAATGTCGTTGGTTGTTTTGGCGCTTTCTCTACTTTTGGCCCTTCAGGAATAGAACCAAAGTATTTATTGATCCACTCTAAGGTTTGATCAACATCGATATTACCGCCAATAGTCAGCACAGCATTGTTGGGCCCGTACCAACGGAGGAAGAACGCTTTCAGGTCATTAACATCGACACGATCAAGATCTTCTACATAACCAATCGTCTGCCATGAATAAGGATGACCTTCAGGATACAGCGCCTCTCCCATCTTTTCCCACATCAACCCATACGGGCGATTATCATAATTTTGAGCACGCTCATTCTTGACCGTATCACGTTGTATTTCGAATTTTTTCTGCGATACCGCATCGAGCAAAAAACCCATCCGATCGGATTCAAGCCATAACATTTTTTCTAATTGGTTTGAGGGCACGGTTTCGAAATAATTGGTACGATCACGATTCGTTGTGCCATTTAACGTCCCTCCCGCTTCAGTGATGAGTCGAAAATGTTCTTGGTCACCCACGTTCTCGCTGCCTTGGAACATCATATGCTCGAAGAAATGAGCAAAGCCTGATTTGCCAATCTCTTCACGGGCAGAGCCCACGTGATAGGTCACATCTACATGCACTAAAGGATCAGAGTTATCCGGAGACAAAATCACCGTTAAACCATTATCTAAACGATACTTTGAATAAGGAATGGAGGCTTTACCAGGTAGAGCTTTTACATCCTCAATTAAAGTGACACCATCCGGTAGGGAGGAAAAAAAAGGCACCGATGGTGTTGACGTGGCGGAGCAACCATATAGGGCGAAAACAGAAAACGCACCTAACCAGATGTATCTCATGACATCTCCTTAGAAAAAACCAAAAAACATTGCTGCAAGCAAACTATAGCGGAAGGCTTTGCCTACCAAAACGAAGAGCAAACAGGGCCAGAAACGCATTCGAAGCCATCCCGCCGCTAGGCATAGTGGGTCACCAATAATGGGTAACCAACTGAAAAACAACGTCCAGTAACCATACTGACTCAACCATTGCATTGCTTTATGACCGTGTTTTTCATCTTGAGTTCGATTTGGCAACCAAAGTCCTAACCAATAGTTGGTCATCCCTCCTAAGGTATTGCCCAAAGTTGCCATCAGGATAATATCGAGTGTGCTGTATTGATTAAGATTGAGCGTCGCAATCAGTCCGGCCTCAGAACCACCCGGTAATAAGGTAGCGCTGAGAAAGCCAGTCAAAAATAAGACCCAGAGAGCTGAGTCAGAAAACCATAGAGCAACGGTTTGGAAGGCGGCATTAAATGCCTCTAACATTGCATATCAAGCAAGATCTTGCCTCGCGTATGCCCTGTTTCTATTTGCTGGTGAGCGAGTGAAACGTCTTTCATTGGATAAATCTGTTGGATTTCCGTTTTTAAGATCCCCACGCTCACCATATAAAGCATGGTATCTAATTGCTCAGGACTTGGATCAACAAGCATGCCAGTCGCTTCAAAACCCAGTAGCTTTGCTTTCTCACAAATTAATTCTGCAGTTAACGTCGGAACAGTGACAACTCTTGCGTTATCTTTAAGACATTTCAAGGCATCTAATGCGGCATCCCCCCCAATTAGATCAATTAGCACATCCGCATCTTCCACACGCTCTGACACAGGGGCAAATTGATAGTTAACAGCATGAGCACCTAAGGTTGCCATGTAGTCTAGATTACTTTCACTGCACGTTGTAAAGACTTCTGCTTTTGCAGCAACGGCAACTTGAACGGTAATGTGTCCAACACCGCCAGCACCCGCTAAGATGAGCACTCGTTCACCTTCTTTAACTGCAGCCTTATCCAGAGCCTGTACAGCAGTTTGTCCAGCGAGCGGTAATGCCGCTGCGGCCTCAAGCGTGACGGAATCAGGGACAAGGCTCAGTTCAGCTTCTGCGACACAAACATATTGACTATACCCGCCCCCTTGCAGTGGGAAGCCGACAAAACCAGCGACACATTCACCCACTTGAAACTTCGCCACATTCTCACCTGTTGCGATAACTTCCCCCGCAATATCATAGCCCGGGACCCATGGAAGCTTATCTTTATTTTGTGATGCAGCCCAACCTAAGCCAGCTCGTGTTTTTACATCAATAGGATTAACGCCTGAAAAAGCAACTTTCACCAATACTTCACCAGCTTTAGGCTCGGGGATTGGGGAAGACTGAATAGCCAAAACATCAGCATTGCCAAACTGTGTTATTGCGATTTGTTTGTTTTCCATTATGAGTATTTCCCTGTTCATGTAAAAAGGGATGCATGAAGCATCCCTTTGAATATATACCATTTCTTGGTTTAAAGTTAATTACTTGTTCGCAGATTAACCAACCAGAGCAAGCAAAATACCTGCCGCGACTGCCGACCCTAATACCCCGGCAACGTTTGGCCCCATCGCATGCATCAATAAGAAGTTTTGAGGGTTCGCTTCAAGGCCAACTTTGTTGACCACACGAGCTGCCATTGGTACTGCAGACACTCCTGCTGCACCAATCAGTGGGTTAATGTCTTCTTTAGAAAACTTATTAAGCAACTTGGCCATCAATACACCGCCAGCAGTACCAATACTAAAGGCAACAGCTCCAAGGGCCAAAATACCAAGAGTTTCTATGTTCAAGAATTCTGCTGCTTGCAGTTTTGAACCGACACTCAAGCCAAGGAAAATCGTGACAATATTAATCAGCTCATTTTGGGCCGTCTTTGAAAGACGATCAACAACACCAGCTTCTCGCATTAAGTTGCCAAGGCAGAACATACCAACAAGCGGCGTAGCCGATGGTAGGAAAAGGATAGCCATCATTAGTACTGCGAGAGGAAAGAGCACTTTTTCCATTTTCCCTACATGACGCAATTGAGCCATTTGGATCTTACGCTCTTCAGGAGAGGTCAGCGCTTTCATGATTGGTGGCTGGATAATTGGTACAAGAGCCATATAACTATACGCCGCAACTGCAATCGCACCCAATAAGTCCGGCGAAAGCTTGCTTGCTAAGAAAATAGCTGTCGGTCCATCTGCACCACCAATGATCGCAATCGATGCAGCGTCGGGCATACTAAATTCCATACCAGGAATGTAGTTCAACAGAATGGCACCAAACAGGGTAGCAAAAATACCAAATTGCGCCGCAGCACCTAACCATAAGGTTTTGGGGTTCGCGATGAGAGCACCAAAGTCTGTCATCGCACCTACTCCTAGAAAGATCAGAAGTGGCGCGACACCAGAAGCAACGGCAACGTTATAAAACGTGTATAACGTACCATCCGTGAACTTGGCACTGTGAGCAAGTTGCTCTAGCAATACAAGCTGCTCCTGCTCGGCAGCTTTATAAGCGACTCTGAGTACATCGGCAGATATATCAGAAGCACCAAGGATCGAAGCAAACTCTGTCAGTAGCTTAACGTCACCAGAATAGATAGCGTTAAGTACTGCACTGTTCGCAAGCCCAACCACTGGGATATTTGCCAAAATAGCCCCGAAACCAATAGGCAGTAGTAATAAGGGTTCAAAGCCTTTACGAATCGCAAGGAACAATAGTACACAACCAACGAAGATCATACACAATTGACCAAGCTCAAAGTTGGCAAGACCAGTCTCCGACCATAGAGTTAATAATCCGTCCATGCTACTCCCTTATGCTAAGCTCAGAAGTGGCGAACCGACTGTGACAGAATCCCCTTCTTTCACATGAAGATCCTGAACAATACCACCACGCGCCGCGCGAACTTCTGTCTCCATCTTCATCGCTTCAAGAATCAGTAGGACATCCCCTTCCGCAACTTCCACACCACTCGCTACATTGACCTTAAAGATATTGCCAGCAAGAGGAGCAGGTACAGTTTCACTGTTACCACTTGGAGCAGGCGCTGGTGCTTGTTCTGTGGATTTTGTTGCAGGGGAAACAGACGTTAACTGACCTTGAGGTCCCACTTCAACATCATAAACCTGCCCATCTACTTTAACGCTGTAGGTTTCAATTCCGCCCTCAGCAACCTGGACGACAGGAGCTACAGGTTCTTCCTTGCCTGGTGCAGGTTCAAACGCCTCTGGATTATGGCGATTTTTCAGGAACTTAAGCCCTACTTGAGGGAACAAAGCGTAAGTTAGAACATCATCAACCGTTTCTTCAGCCAAAGAAATGCTTTCCGCTTTTGCTTTTTCAAGCAGCTCGGTGGTTAGGTTATCTAATTCATCTTGCAAAAGATCAGCCGGACGACAAGTGATGGCTTCCCCACCATCAAGAACTTTCGCTTGTAGTTCTGCATTAACTTCTGCAGGCGCAGCACCATACTCACCTTTCAATACGCCAGCGGTTTCTTTGGTAATACTCTTATAGCGCTCGCCAGTTAGTACATTGATCACAGCTTGAGTACCAACAATTTGTGACGTGGGTGTCACGAGAGGAATATAACCAAGATCTTTGCGGACGCGAGGGATCTCTTCCAGCACTTCATCAAGACGGTCGGCAGCACCTTGCTCTTTTAGCTGCCCTTCCATATTTGTCAGCATACCACCGGGAACTTGAGCAATAAGAATACGCGAATCGACACCTTTCAGTTGCCCTTCAAATTTCGCGTACTTTTTACGAACTTCACGGAAATAAGCAGCAATTGGTTCTAATTGATCCAATTTAAAGTTGGTGTCTCGCTCTGTACCTTGCAACATAGCGACTACCGTTTCGGTTGGTGTGTGCCCGTAAGTACAACTCATCGAAGAAATAGCCGTATCAAGGATATCAATTCCAGCTTCCACAGCTTTGACTGCCGTCGCTGTCGACAATCCAGTTGTCGCGTGACAGTGAAGTGCAAGCGGAACATCACATGATGCCTTAATACGAGTGATCAGCTCTTCTGCTTCATAAGGTTTAAGCAGCCCTGACATATCTTTAATACACAATGAGTGGCAACCAAGATCTTCAAGACGCTTTGCTAAATCAACCCAAGTATCAGCGTTATGAACCGGGCTCGTTGTATATGACAGCGTCCCTTGAGCATGTGCACCGACGTCAACGGCAGCTTTCACTGCTTTTTGGAAGTTACGAACGTCATTCATTGCATCAAAAATACGGAATACGTCCATACCATTCGCGTGCGCACGCTCAACAAACTTTTCGACAACATCATCAGCATAGTGACGATAACCAAGTAAGTTTTGGCCACGCAGCAGCATTTGCATTGGAGTATTTGGCATCGCTTTTTTAAGCTCACGCAAACGCTCCCAAGGGTCTTCTCCCAAGAATCGAATACAGGCATCAAACGTCGCGCCGCCCCAGGTTTCTAGCGACCAATAACCGACCTTATCTAACTCTGCCGCGATCGGTAACATATCTTCAATTCGCATACGAGTTGCAAACAGTGATTGATGGGCATCACGAAGGACCACATCCGTTAAAGCTAGTGGTTTAGACATGCTCATTAACTCCTTTTAATCCTTTTTCAAATGCTATTTAGCGGTAGAGGTACGATATTGATGCACCGCTGCGGAAATAGCCGCAACTACCTTCGGGCTAACAGCAGAAGATTTAGTTTGAACTTTGTTATTTTGATTTGGGGCAACGATCGGTTCTGGCACTTCTTCTGGTACCAGCTTCGACATCAACCGAACGAGATAGACGAGAATAGTTAGGAAAATAAACACAACAGCCATTCCGGTGAACATCATGGCGGCTGCATCTACTAGCAGGCTTCCAATATTTTCCATTTTTGCTTCCTTTCTTTGTCATCCTGACAACACCCTAGTAAGGGAACCACTGTGTGCAGGAATTCAGCAGATTGATCCCGACAAGTGGTCTAGGATTATCTCGATTGGTTAAACTTTGTCAATTTTGTTTAAAGCAGTCTTGATAAAATTGCACACTTTTAAGGAAATATTCGTCACACAAATCACATAACTCTGAAATATGAATGATTTTAAGTACAAATAACTGAGTGTTTTTCGACGTTAGTCTAACTATGAAGGGATTGTTGCGAGAGGCTTAATATTTCTTAGAATTTACTTTATTAAACAATGAATTGTAATTTCAAAGTAAACAAAATGATAAACAGATGTTAATAAAAAAGCCTCACAAAATTGCGAGGCTTTATATAGATGGCGCGCTCGGGAGGATTCGAACCTCCGACCGCCTGGTTCGTAGCCAGGTACTCTATCCAGCTGAGCTACGAGCGCGCAATGTTTCGATACCAACATTGTCAATATCAGGATTCCTCTCACATGAAGGGAAACCTAAAGAGTGGCGCGTCCTGGAGGATTCGAACCTCCGACCGCCTGGTTCGTAGCCAGGTACTCTATCCAGCTGAGCTAAGGACGCACGGGGTGTTCAATAAATTGTAAAACTTACCAAACTAAATAATGGCGCGCTCGGGAGGATTCGAACCTCCGACCGCCTGGTTCGTAGCCAGGTACTCTATCCAGCTGAGCTACGAGCGCGCAATGTTTCGATATCAACATTGTCAATATCAGGATTCCACTCATATGAAGGGAAACCTAAAGAGTGGCGCGTCCTGGAGGATTCGAACCTCCGACCGCCTGGTTCGTAGCCAGGTACTCTATCCAGCTGAGCTAAGGACGCACGGGGTGTTCAACAAGTTGTAAAACTTACCGAACTAAATAATGGCGCGCTCGGGAGGATTCGAACCTCCGACCGCCTGGTTCGTAGCCAGGTACTCTATCCAGCTGAGCTACGAGCGCGCAAGGTGTGAAATATATCACATTTCTTTAGCTTTGAAACAAAAAAATTGACCAATGGCCAATTAATGGCGGTGAGGGAGGGATTCGAACCCTCGATGCGGCTACAAACCGCATACTCCCTTAGCAGGGGAGCGCCTTCAGCCTCTCGGCCACCTCACCGTTTCAGTCCCTGGTAAGGGAATATGGCGCGCTCGGGAGGATTCGAACCTCCGACCGCCTGGTTCGTAGCCAGGTACTCTATCCAGCTGAGCTACGAGCGCGCTATGCTTTTGTTTCAAAGCGATTGCAAGAATGGCGGTGAGGGAGGGATTCGAACCCTCGATGCGGCTACAAACCGCATACTCCCTTAGCAGGGGAGCGCCTTCAGCCTCTCGGCCACCTCACCGTCTTGCGGAGGCACATATTACGATTTACCAAAAATATGTCAAACATTTTCTTGGCAAAAATCGGAAAAAAAACGCCAACCGTTGGCTATTTAATCAAAGCGATGCGAAATCACTCTTTTCACAATTAATATGCCGAATAAACAAAGAAAAAAGGCTGACACGAAGTCAGCCTTTTTCTGTAATTAGTAGTTGCCAGAAGCAGTGTTACCATTACCTTTTTCTGCTTGAATGCGCATGTAGATCTCTTCACGGTGAACAGATACTTCTTTCGGAGCATTAACGCCGATACGAACTTGGTTACCTTTAACACCAAGTACCGTTACTGTAACTTCATCACCAATCATTAGGGTTTCGCCAACACGGCGAGTCAAAATTAGCATTCTTTTGCTCCTTGAGTAATCTCTGATTTATCTTGCTACGAAGCTATTATCCAACAAAAGTTATATTTTCGTAAACTCAATTGTTGCGGGAGTCTAACCTAAAAACGCATGTTTTTGTTGATAATCTTCTACTTCATTAGATGTTATATAAGCATCGTGAAGAATATTGGCCGCTTTATCGACGCATTCAGGCAACAAGGCGAACATCAATGACTGTTTTTTCTGAGCAACATGACCTACTTGGATCCCCTGCTCTTCTAATAACTCACATGAACGCTCTACCAATTCTTCAGCTCGCAAACCAACAACAGTTAGCAAACTTAAAGGCTCACTATTACGGATTTTATCGCTGAAAACCAGAGCCAATTTGGCACAAGCATCTTGTTTTATAATAATGCCTGTCCATTCTGGATGTTCGATCACATTCCATATGCGTATACCTAACAACTGGCATTGTTTTTTCACATTAGACAGGTGGTCTGAACTGACCTTAATAAGGCTCATGTCACGTTGAATCGCCAAACCACACACAGCGCGCTGGCATTGCTCTCCTGTCACCAAGCTACCTGCATTGCTATCAAATGTAGATAGAACTCTCAATGGCACTTTGTTTTGCCAAGCAAATTGGACTGAAGGTAAATGTAATACTTTAGCCCCTTTACGTGCCATTTCTTCCATAGAAGGGAAGTCGATGACATCAAGTTTCGCCGCATTTTCGACGACTCGAGGATCGCAACTGTATACGCCATCGACATCAGTAAAGATCTGGCATTCCTTTGCGCCTAATGCACCCGCTAACGTCACTGCACTAGTATCGGAACCACCACGGCCAAGTGTGGTGATGTCCCCTTTTTCATTGATCCCTTGAAAACCTGCGACTATCACTATCTGATCTAACGCTAATAATTCATCAATTATCGAGGTATCAATATATTTAATCGTCGCGTCATTGTGTTGATTGTCCGTCACAATATTCGCTTGTGCTCCGGTAAGTGAGCGCGCAGCATGACCCAATTTATTGAGCGTCATTGCGAGTAGTGCCATCGACACTTGCTCACCAGCAGAGAGCAAAACATCAAGTTCTCGAGCCGTTGGAACGCTATCTATTTGCTTAGCGAGCTCCATGAGTCGATTTGTTTCGCCTGACATAGCAGACACCACAACGACAACTTGATTGCCATCATTTTTCGCCTTAATGATGTGTTTAGCGACCTGATGGATCCTTTCAATTGAACCCACAGAGGTTCCGCCAAACTTTTGCACGATAAGGGGCTTTTTCACCAGTCTTCACCTTCCCAAGACCAAAGTCTCATTCGAACCACCCATATTACGTTGGTTACGATTATATACGTGGCCGTTACAACAAAAACCAAGCTGCCTAAATGACCTGGTTAAAATACGGTCAAATAAACCACTTGGTTACCATAAAAAAATACGCCCAATCAAAGAATAATGATTGAGCGTAAGTCGTTTTGAATTAATTACAGGCGTTCTTCTAGCCAAGGCTGTACTGATTGAATAGCTTCAGGCAGCGCAGCAACGTCTGCACCACCAGCTTGCGCCATATCTGGACGGCCACCGCCTTTGCCACCGACTTGTTCAGCAACCATCTTAACAAGGTCACCCGCTTTAACTTTGCTGATCAGATCTTTGGTAACACCAGCAATCAGGCCAATCTTGCCATCATTGACGTTTGCCAACATAACAACACCGCTGCCCATTTGATTCTTGATGTCATCAACCATAGTGCGTAGATTTTTACTATCGGCACCTTCCATACCAGCGATCAGCACTTTAACACCGTTAATTTCCTGAGCTTTACCCATGATGTTTGCACTTTCTGCAGCAGCCATCTTGTCTTTCAGTTTCTGAATTTCTTTCTCAAGAGATTTCGCTTTCTGTGCAGATTCAGCCAGTTTCTCTTCGTACTTAGCCGCTTGAGCTTCGATTGCATCTAGCGCTCCTTCACCCGTTACTGCTTCAATACGACGGATACCTGCCGCGATACCACCTTCAGAAGAGATCTTAAATAGACCGATGTCACCAGTGCTTGAAGCGTGGATACCACCACATAGCTCAGTCGAGAAATCGCCCATAGACAGTACGCGCACTTCGTCGTCGTACTTCTCACCGAACAGTGCCATTGCGCCTTTCTTCTTCGCAGACTCAATGTCCATCACGTTGGTTTCAATCACGTGGTTACGCCGAATTTGTGCGTTTACCAGGCGCTCAACTTCTTTCAGTTCCGCTGCGGTTACCGCTTCTAGGTGTGAGAAGTCGAAACGTAGGCTGTCAGCCTTCACTAGTGAACCTTTTTGCGTTACATGCTCACCAAGAACTTGGCGTAGTGCAGCGTGTAGCAAGTGCGTTGCTGAGTGGTTTAGAGAGATAGCTGCGCGACGCTCAGCGTCAACGATAGTTGCTACTTCGTCACCTTTCGCTAGCACGCCTTCTGCCATTACACCGTGGTGTGCGATTGCATTGCCTAGTTTCTGAGTGTCTTCAACACGGAATACGCCAGACTCAGTGCGGATTTCACCAGCGTCACCACATTGGCCGCCTGACTCAGCGTAGAATGGAGTCTCACCAAGTACGATGATTGCTTTGTCGCCTGCAGATAGTGAATCGACTTCATTACCTTCAACGAACATCGCTGCTACCGAGCTAGAGCCTTTTGTGCCTGTGTAACCACAGAATTCTGTTTGCGTATCAACTTTGATTGCTGCGTTGTAGTCAGTACCGAAGTTACCAGCTTCACGCGCACGTTGACGCTGCTCTTCCATCGCTTTCTCGAAACCTTCTTCGTCGATTGCGAACTCACGTTCACGTGCAACGTCGTTAGTTAAGTCAGCAGGGAAGCCGTAAGTATCGTAAAGTTTGAATACGGTTTCGCCGTCTAGCACTTTACCGTCTAGGTTATCTAAAGCTTCGTTTAGAATAGCCATACCGCGCTCAAGTGTACGACCGAAGTTTTCTTCTTCAATACGCAGTACTTTTTCAACCACTGCTTGTTGACGCTTCAGCTCTTCGCCAGCCGTGCCCATGATGTCTGCTAGTACACCAACCAGTTTGTGGAAGAATGCACCTTGGGCGCCCAGCTTGTTACCGTGACGAACTGCACGACGGATGATACGACGTAGAACGTAGCCACGACCTTCGTTTGAAGGCATAACGCCATCAACGATCAGGAATGAACATGAACGGATGTGGTCAGCGATAACGCGTAACGATTGGTTTGATAGATCTTCGTAACCGATCACTTCAGCGGCTGCTTTGATCAGAGTTTGGAATACATCGATTTCGTAGTTTGAGTGAACGCCTTGCATGATTGCAGAGATACGCTCGATACCCATCCCCGTATCTACCGATGGTTTTGGTAGCGGTTCCATAGTGCCGTCTGCGTGACGGTTGAACTGCATGAATACGTTGTTCCAGATCTCGATGAAACGGTCACCATCTTCTTCAGGTGTACCAGGACGGCCACCCCAGATGTGCTCACCGTGATCGTAGAAGATTTCAGTACATGGACCACAAGGACCAGTGTCACCCATTTGCCAGAAGTTATCTGACTCGTATGGTTTACCACCTTTCTTGTCGCCGATGCGAATAATGCGGTCTGCTGGAACGCCTACTTTCTTGTTCCAGATATCGAATGCTTCATCGTCCGTTTCATAAATTGTTACGAGTAGACGCTCTGCAGGTAATTTAAGCGTTTCAGTCAGGAATTCCCAAGCAAACGCAATAGCATCTTCTTTGAAATAGTCGCCAAAACTAAAGTTACCTAGCATTTCAAAGAAAGTATGGTGACGAGCCGTGAAGCCAACGTTTTCTAGGTCATTGTGCTTACCACCCGCACGTACACAGCGTTGAGCCGTAGTTGCTCGTGTGTAAGCGCGTTTTTCTAAACCTAAGAAACAATCTTTAAATTGGTTCATACCTGCATTTGTGAATAGCAGGGTTGGGTCGTTATGCGGTACTAACGATGAACTTTCTACGATTTGGTGTCCTTTGCTCTCAAAGAACTTGAGGAACGCGTTACGAACCTCATCAGTGCTCATGTACATGCAGCTCTTCCTGAAAATAGTCGAGTTAGAATTTTGCCGTATTGTAGATCAAGCAATCAGCTACGACTAGCTTTCTTGTGGAAAAGAGCACATTAAGAATGGTTTTCGCGACAAATCAAAATATAACAACTTTGAGCATTCCTTATTCCTGTTCATCAAAGCTCAGCGCATATTCGATTTGCTCAAATGTATAGCCTCGATATTGCAAAAAACGCACTTGTTTAGCGTACTCTTTTTGATCTTTGGCTCTTATTCCTTTGAATTTCTTCTCTGCAACTAACTTTGCACACTCAAACCAGTCCTGTGACTCCTCTTGCATCGCTTTATCAATCAAATGGTCAGCAACACGTTTTTGATTCAATTCTTGACGGATCCTTCTTTCACCATGCCCTTTGTAGACATGTTGGCGAATTTGGCTTTTAGCGTAACGTAGATCATCTAAATAGTTGTGGTCGAGGCAGAAGTTAACAGCCTCCTCGATCGCTTCTTGCTCATAGCCTTTTAAGCTCAGCTTCTGATACAGTTCATATTCACCATGATCACGGCGGCTAAGTAACTGCATTGCGGCTTCTTTACTCGATAGCGTCGGGGGTTTACGTTGGAACATAATCTCGATAGTAGGTAGGATAGATATAACAAAGCCCCGCAAGTGCAGGGCTTTGAAAAGAGAGGATTCAGCTTATAGCTCTTCTTGCTCTGGCATTTGGCCTAGTTCCGCATCATCCGGCTGGATTTCTGCTGGTGAAAGCAACATTTCACGCAGTTTAGCATCAATAGCTTTTGCAGCTTCAGTATTTTCACGTAAGAACTTACCTGCGTTTGCTTTACCTTGGCCAATCTTGTCACCATTGTAGCTGTACCAAGCACCCGCTTTTTCGATTAGCTTGTGCTTAACACCTAGGTCAATCAATTCACCTTCGCGGTTGAAGCCTTGACCATATAGAATTTGTGTTTCAGCTTGTTTAAATGGTGCAGCAATCTTGTTCTTCACAACCTTGATGCGAGTTTCGTTACCAACAACTTCATCGCCTTCTTTGATTGAACCTGTACGGCGAATATCAAGACGAACTGACGCGTAGAACTTAAGTGCGTTACCACCAGTGGTTGTTTCTGGGTTACCGAACATCACACCAATTTTCATACGGATTTGGTTGATGAAGATACACATACAGTTAGATTGCTTTAGGTTACCCGTTAACTTACGCATTGCTTGAGAAAGCATACGAGCCTGAAGACCCATGTGGCTATCACCCATTTCGCCTTCAATTTCCGCTTTAGGTGTTAAAGCAGCTACTGAATCGACAACCATAACGTCGATAGCACCAGAGCGAGCCAGTGCGTCACAGATCTCTAGCGCCTGCTCACCTGTATCTGGCTGAGAAACCAATAACGCATCAATATCAACACCAAGTTTCTTCGCATATACAGGATCTAACGCATGCTCAGCATCGATAAACGCACAAGTTTTACCTTGCTTTTGCGCTGCAGCAATACATTCAAGTGTTAATGTTGTTTTACCTGATGATTCTGGACCGTAGATCTCTACGATACGGCCCATCGGCAGGCCACCAGCACCAAGAGCAATATCAAGAGAAAGTGAACCAGTAGAAATCGTTTCTACGTCCATTGCGCGGTTGTCACCAAGGCGCATAATTGAGCCTTTACCGAATTGTTTTTCAATTTGACCTAGCGCAGCGGCGAGCGCTTTCTGTTTGTTCTCGTCCATTACTTTCTCCAAATATCTCATCAAGTACTGATGATATTTAAGTTCTTTTCTGAATCAGGGCGCAGCCCGCCCAATCAATAAAAGCCATTATACTGTTGATTCATACAGTGTCTATAGTTAACTCTATTTTTTTTAAGATCTAACTATATCAATTTGATTTATAAATATTTTATTTCATCAAAGTAAATTCAACGTCGGCGAGTCAGCTCGTTATACAGTACTTCTTGCGCTACGTGTATTGCCTGTTTCCTCACTTGCGCTCGGTCACCTTCAAAGTGATATAGAGCGGAGTGCTGCCAACCACAATCATCAGCCCAAGCGAACCAAACCGTTCCTACAGGTTTATCGATTGAGCCACCTCCGGGCCCTGCAACCCCACTTATAGAAACACCAATATTCGCATTAGAATGAGAAACAGCCCCACGGACCATTTCAAGGACGGTTTCTTCACTCACCGCACCATGCTCTTGAAGCGTTTCAGCTTTCACCCCTAACATTTCCATTTTGGCTTCGTTACTGTAGGTGATAAATGCTCGATCAAACCACGCTGAACTGCCTGCTATATCTGTTATTGCAGTAGATACACCACCGCCAGTGCACGATTCAGCCGTTGTTAAAACCAGACGTTGTTCACTAAGAAGCTTTCCAAGCTGTTTGGATAAATTTTGCTGTGATTCCATGTCTAAAAACCTCATTGCGACTTTTCGCTTATTCGCTATTCACGTATCCTAAGCCGCAATAGAAATAAACGAAAGACTTTGCCCGTGAAAGCGTTACCTGAAAAAGAAAAGCAAAAACATACTCCAATGATGCAACAATATCTCAAGCTCAAAGCTGAAAATCCGGATATTTTGCTGTTCTATCGCATGGGCGACTTCTACGAGCTTTTTTACGACGATGCCAAACGCGCCTCTCAGCTGTTGGATATTTCTTTAACTAAACGCGGTGCATCAGCTGGCGAACCTATTCCAATGGCGGGCGTGCCGTTTCATGCAGTTGAGGGTTACTTAGCGAAATTGGTACAGCTTGGTGAGTCGGTGGCTATTTGTGAGCAAATTGGCGATCCTGCGACCAGCAAAGGCCCTGTTGAGCGTAAAGTCGTACGGATTGTGACACCAGGAACAGTAACGGACGAAGCATTACTTTCTGAGCGTATCGATAATCTGATCGCCGCCATTTATTACCACGATGGTAAGTTTGGTTATGCTACCCTTGATGTAACTTCTGGTCGTTTCCAATTAATGGAGCCAGAAACAGAAGAAGCCATGGCAGCAGAACTTCAGCGAACCTCCCCACGTGAACTATTATTCCCTGAAGATTTTGAATCCGTTCATCTGATGTCTTCACGCAACGGCAATCGCCGCCGTCCTGTCTGGGAATTCGAACTTGATACCGCCAAACAGCAACTGAACCAACAATTTGGTACCCGTGATCTCATTGGGTTTGGTGTTGAGAATGCAAAGCTAGGCCTGTGTGCCGCAGGTTGTTTGATTCAATATGTAAAAGATACCCAACGCACAGCTTTGCCTCACATACGTGCTCTAACCTTTGATCGCCAAGATCATTCTGTCATTTTGGATGCCGCTACACGACGCAATCTAGAGATCACACAAAACCTTGCTGGAGGCACTGACAATACGTTAGCCGAAGTCATTGATCATACTGCAACACCAATGGGCAGTCGCATGCTTAAGCGTTGGTTGCACCAGCCTATGCGCGATATCGACACGCTCAATCATCGCCTTGATGCCATCAGTGAACTGAAAGAACTCAGTTTGTTCGCAGATCTTCATCCGGTATTGAAACAAGTCGGCGATGTCGAACGCATTCTCGCCAGACTGGCTCTACGCAGTGCCCGCCCTCGTGATATGGCTCGTCTGCGCTTTGCCATGCAGCAGCTCCCAGAACTGGCCCAAATAATGGGCGAGCTTTCTCATCCTTACCTTGGAAAGCTGGCTCAGTATGCGGCACCAATGGACGAGGTTTGCGATTTACTTGAACGCGCGATTAAAGATAACCCTCCCGTGGTGATCCGCGATGGCGGTGTGATAGCCGAAGGTTACAATCCCGAGCTCGATGAGTGGCGCAAGCTAGCTGACGGTGCCACTGAGTACTTAGAAAAGCTTGAGGCTGATGAACGTGACCGCCACGGTATCGATACGCTCAAAGTGGGTTATAACAATGTGCATGGTTTCTTTATTCAAGTCAGCCGAGGGCAAAGCCATTTAGTGCCACCACATTATGTGCGCCGTCAAACGCTAAAGAATGCCGAGCGTTACATTATTCCTGAATTAAAAGAACATGAAGATAAGGTGTTGAACTCAAAATCCAAAGCGCTTGCTCTGGAAAAACAACTTTGGGAACAACTGTTTGATCTGCTCATGCCGCACTTGGAACAGATGCAAAATCTTGCATCGGCATTATCTCAAATAGATGTATTGCAAAACCTAGCTGAGCGGGCAGATTCACTCGATTATTGCCGTCCGGTTCTCACTAAAGAAGCTGGGATCCACATTCAAGGTGGGCGTCACCCTGTCGTTGAACAAGTGATGGATGAACCGTTTATCGCTAACCCTATTGAGTTAAACCCACAGCGAAAGATGTTGATCATCACTGGTCCTAATATGGGTGGTAAGTCTACGTACATGCGTCAGACTGCCCTCATTGCGCTGATGGCTCATATTGGTGCTTATGTACCTGCGGAGTCTGCACAAATCGGTTCTATTGATCGTATTTTTACCCGTATTGGTGCATCCGACGATCTCGCATCTGGCCGTTCGACTTTTATGGTCGAAATGACAGAAACCGCGAACATTTTGCATAATGCAACGGCAAACAGTTTAGTGTTAATGGATGAAATTGGACGCGGAACCAGTACCTACGATGGTCTATCTCTTGCTTGGGCAAGTGCCGAATGGCTGGCTAAAGAGCTCGGTTCAATGACGCTCTTTGCCACACACTATTTTGAACTCACAGAGCTACCAAACCAAATCCCACATTTAGCGAATGTTCATTTAGATGCCGTTGAACATGGCGATAGCATTGCGTTTATGCATGCCGTTCAAGAAGGTGCCGCGAGTAAATCTTATGGCCTTGCTGTTGCAGCCCTTGCTGGTGTGCCTAAAACAGTGATCAAACAGGCTCGGGCCAAGCTCACTCAGCTAGAGCAACTAAGCCAATCTGGAGAAACTGGGCTACCAAGTACAGCTGTTGACATAACAAACCAGCTCAGCCTCATTCCTGAACCCAGTGAAATTGAAGAGGCGCTGGCCAATATAGCCCCAGACGATCTCACACCTCGTCAAGCGCTGGAAGAACTGTATCGTTTGAAAAAGCTTCTCTAATAAAAACGGCAGCCAATCGGCTGCCGTTTTTTATGCGATTTAGAGCTTTCTTCTCAAGAGCATAATAGCAATTGTGAGGAAGACGATACTCGGCATCACTGCACCAAATGCCGGAGGAATGTTGTACACCAAACTCAATGGGCCAAAAAACTCGCTGGAAATATAGAAGGTAAAACCGGCTATCACACCAGACAAGATCCTTGCCCCCATCGTCACGCTGCGCAATGGACCAAAGATAAACGACAATGCCATCAACATCATCACAGCAATGGAAAACGGCTGAGTAACTTTGCGCCAAAATGCCAGTTCATAACGTGATGAGTCTTGCTCAGAGTCTTCAAGGTATGTGACGTAGTCATACAAACCACTTAGCGACAGCTCTTCTGGTTTCACTGTTACAATCGCCAACTTGTCTGGCGCCAGCGAGGTTGTCCAGCGGTACTCTGGCATATTGTGTTTGGCTATCTCGATATCATCACGCATGTCAGTTACTTGAACATTACGCATGATCCATTCGTTATCACCTAAATAATCGACTTTTTCTGCATGAATCACTGACTCGAGCTTTTTCTCTTCATCAAAGCGCCACATATTCAGTCGATGCAATTTATCGTCTTCAATTTTTCCGATAAAAACAAAATCATTGGCATCGCGTGCCCAAACGCCAGCTCGAACAGACATGATGGCGCCACCTGAAGTAGAAAAGGCACGCATATCCCTTGCCATTTTCTGCGCTTGCGGCGCCCCCCACTGGCCTAATAAGGTCACAATAATCATCAGTGGCACGGCCGTTTTCAATACAGATAGACCAATGTCCAACTTGGAGAAACCAGCCGCTTGCATGACAACCAATTCAGAGCTCGATGCCAACATTCCGAGACCAATCAAAGCACCAAGCAACGCTGCCATTGGGAAGAACATTTCAATATCTCGAGGAACACTGAGCAAGACGAAAAATAGCGCTTGTAGCAAATCGTAAGTGCCTTGTCCGACTTTACGAAGTTGCTCCACATACTTGATGATGGCAGAAAGACCAACAAACGTCGCCAACACTAAAGAGGTTGTTGCGATAATGGTTCTGCCAATATACAAATCGAGAATTTTAAACACGTCTTAGGCCGCCTTTTTCTTTCTAAATTGTTCTTTAAGACGTCGGACTGCTACGCTGTCCATCGAGTTTGCGATAATTGCAGTCAAAAGCAATGCGGCATTGATGGGCCACATACCAATTGCGGCTGGAATTCCGCCATCTTCTATGGCTGATTTGGTTGCACTTATCGCGAGGAAATACGCTAGATAAATCAAAATAGCGGGGCCCATTTTGGCAAAACGTCCTTGACGCGGGTTTACCGCTGAAAGCGGAACCACCAACATGGTTAATAATGGAATACACACAACCAGTGAAATACGCCATTGAAGCTCAGCTTGCGCCCTAGGATCTGAATTACCAAATAGTGTTGTAGTCGGTAAGGCTTCCCAATCACGGCCTTTTTGTTTTACTTCACGTTGGCCGATAAGACCTTCGTATTCATCAAAATCAGTCACCATGTAGTTAACACTTGTAGGAACACCTTCCCAACGTGTGCCATCATACAAAGTGATCACTTGTCGGCCATCACTGGTTTCTTTTACATCACCAGAAGTGGCATACATGACGCTTGGTAAAATCGAGTCTCTCGGACGCATCTGAGCAATAAACACGTTTTGTAACTTTTTATCTCGGATATCATCAATAAAGACAACCGATGTACCGTCTGGCGTACCCTGAAAATGGCCTTTTTTCAGTAAATCGACACTATTTTCAGCTTCAACTTGCTCTTCCAATTGGATAATTCGATCCTGACTCCATGGAGAAAGGAAAAAAGAGTTGTATGCCGCCAGCACACCAGTAATCACTGCAAGGTATAACGCCGCACGAATTAGGAACTTGTTCCCTATCCCTGTTGCATTCATTACCGTAATTTCACTTTCTGCGTACAAGCGTCCGAAGGTCAATAGAATGCCGAGAAATATACTCAGTGGCAGCATCAGTAGCCCCATGGAAGGCATGCTGAGTGCAACATAATTCATGACCAGACCGGCAGGGATTTCACCATCCGAAGCATCCGCTAAAACTCGGATCAATTTTTGACTCACAAACACTAAAAAAAGCACAAAAAAGATCGCAAGTTGGCTTTTGAGTGTTTCGCGGATCAAATATCTAACAATAATCACGCTGAAATTACCTATACAAAACTTGTTTTTTTAACTGAATCACTATAATTTCCCGTTGAACCTATTATTTTTAAATTTTTTGGCTAAGTGTTAGCGTACTTATTTAATGGTAATTCGGAGTTAGGATTCTGTAAGTAAGTTCCCCATTATCTAACATTTAGTTCTATTTGTCTTCAGGATGTAGGAGTACGCATGGAGTTCAGTGTAAAAAGTGGTAGCCCTGAGAAACAGCGCAGCGCTTGTATTGTCGTGGGTGTATTTGAACCACGTCGCCTTTCTCCAGTAGCCGAGCAGCTCGATAAGATCAGCGATGGCTACATTAGTTCACTACTTCGCCGTGGTGATCTGGAAGGTAAACCGGGGCAGATGCTACTGCTTCATCAAGTACCAGGTGTACTGTCAGAGCGCGTTTTACTCGTTGGTTGTGGTAAAGAGCGTGAACTGGGCGAACGCCAGTACAAAGAAATCATTCAAAAAACCATCAACACACTTAACGAGACAGGTTCAATGGAAGCGGTCTGCTTCCTAACTGAGCTACACGTTAAAGGTCGCGATACTTATTGGAAAGTTCGCCAAGCTGTTGAAGCGACAAAAGATGGTTTATATACATTCGATCAATTCAAGAGTGTAAAACCAGAAACACGTCGCCCACTGCGTAAATTGGTATTCAACGTACCAACACGTCGTGAGCTTAACCTTGGTGAAAAAGCAATTGCACATGGTTTAGCAGTCGCCTCTGGTGTTCGAGCATCGAAAGATCTTGGTAACATGCCACCAAACATTGCTAACCCAGCTTACCTTGCCTCTCAAGCTCGTCGCCTTGCTGACGATTACGAAACGGTAACCACCAAGATCATTGGTGAGCAAGAGATGGAAAAACTGGGCATGACATCTTACCTAGCAGTAGGTCGTGGTTCGAAAAACGAATCAATGATGTCAATCATGGAGTACAAGGGCAACCCAGATCCAGAAGCAAAACCAATCGTGTTGGTGGGTAAAGGTCTAACGTTCGATTCAGGCGGTATTTCACTAAAACCAGGCGAAGGCATGGATGAGATGAAGTACGACATGTGTGGTGCAGCATCGGTATTCGGTACCATGAAAGCGCTAGCGAAGCTAAACCTACCAATCAACGTAATTGGTATTCTCGCGGGCTGTGAAAACATGCCAGGTAGCAATGCTTACCGTCCAGGTGACATCCTAACAACGATGTCAGGTCAAACGGTTGAGGTTCTCAACACTGATGCGGAAGGCCGTCTGGTACTTTGTGATGCATTGACTTACGTAGAACGTTTCGAACCAGATTGTGTTGTCGACGTAGCAACGCTAACCGGGGCTTGTGTTATCGCACTGGGTCATCATATTAGTGGCGTTGTTTCTAACCACAACCCACTGTCTCATGAACTTGTGAACGCTTCTGAGCAAGCAAGCGATCGTGCATGGCGTCTACCAATGGCGGACGAATACCATGAGCAACTGAAGAGCCCATTTGCTGATATGGCAAACATCGGTGGTCGTCCTGGCGGCACCATCACTGCGGGTTGTTTCCTGTCTAAGTTTGCTAAGAAGTACAACTGGGCACACGTCGATATTGCAGGTACTGCGTGGAAATCAGGCGCAGCAAAAGGCTCAACGGGCCGTCCTGTCTCAATGCTTGTCCAATTCCTGCTAAACCGCAGTGGCCAAGATACCGAGGAATAATCCTCAATAAAAAAGGGCCAAACGGCCCTTTTTTAATATACGTAAACTGCATCTATCAAGTGATGGAATCATATTATGTCAAACGCCACATTTTATATCGTAAAACCCGATTCAGCTCAGGCGAGCAAAGATGGCTTTGAGCAATACATTTTGTTTCTGTCTCAACATTTCGCCAAACAAGGCGCTAAGGTATACCTCAATTGCCAAGATAAACGCCATGCTGAACATATCGCTGAATGTTTTTGGCAGGTCAATCCGGAGCAGTTCACGGCTCACAACCTTGTTGGAGAAGGCCCTAAGTATGCCACCAATATTGAAATTGGCTACGATGGCGTTAAACCAACTTGGAACCGCCAATTAGTAATTAATTTGACGGAAAATGAGACAACCTTTGCGAACAAGTTTGCCGAAGTGGTAGACTTCGTCCCTTGCGAAGAAAAAGCCAAGCAGCTCGCAAGAGAAAGGTATAAAATCTACCGCCAAGCTGGCTATCAGCTACAAACGATCGAAATCGAACACAGTTAGCGCCACAGCACGAATAACCGGTCAATCCTTATAGTTAAGGCGATCTTATTTGAGATCCCTCACTTATAAAGATTGACTTAAAACTTAACCAGAACTATCCGCAGAATACCTATAGCTATGGAAAAAACATATAACCCAACTTCAATCGAACAAGCTTTATATCAAGCTTGGGAAGAGAAAGGCTACTTCAAGCCACACGGTGACACGACTAAAGAATCATACAGCATCATGATCCCACCACCGAACGTCACTGGTAGCCTACACATGGGCCACGCGTTCCAAGATACGATCATGGATACGCTTATCCGTTGTGAGCGCATGAAGGGTAAAAACACACTTTGGCAAGTAGGTACAGACCACGCTGGTATCGCAACTCAGATGGTTGTTGAGCGTAAGATCGCTGCAGAAGAAGGCAAAACAAAACACGATTACGGTCGTGAAGCTTTCATCGACAAAATCTGGGAATGGAAAGGCGAATCTGGCGGCACAATCACTAAGCAGCTTCGTCGTCTTGGCGCATCTGTAGACTGGGATCGTGAGCGCTTTACGATGGACGATGGTCTATCTAACGCCGTTCAAGAGGTGTTCGTACGTCTATATGAAGACGACCTAATCTACCGCGGTAAGCGTCTAGTTAACTGGGATCCAAAACTACACACAGCGATTTCAGACCTAGAAGTAGAGAACAAAGACACTAAAGGCAACATGTGGCACTTCCGCTACCCACTAGCAGATGGCGTTAAAACAGCGGATGGCAAAGACTACATCGTTGTTGCAACGACTCGTCCAGAGACCATGCTAGGCGATACTGGTGTTGCAGTTAACCCAGAAGATCCACGTTACAAAGACCTAATCGGTAAAGAAATCATCCTTCCTATCGTTGATCGTCGCATCCCAATCGTGGGCGATGAGCACGCAGATATGGAAAAAGGTACTGGCTGTGTGAAAATCACACCTGCGCACGACTTCAACGACTACGAAGTTGGTAAGCGCCACCAGCTACCAATGATCAACATTCTGACTTTCGACGCGAACATCCGTGACGCTTCTGAAGTATTCAACACCAACGGTGAAGCAAGCGACGCTTACAGCACTGAGCTACCAGCTAAGTACCACGGTATGGAGCGTTTTGCTGCTCGTAAAGCTATCGTTGCTGAATTCGACGAGCTAGGTCTACTTGAAGAAGTGAAAGATCACGATCTACAAGTTCCTTACGGCGACCGTGGTGGCGTGGTTATCGAACCAATGCTAACTGATCAATGGTACGTACGTACTGCGCCTCTAGCGAAAACTGCTGTTGAAGCAGTAGAAAACGGCGACATCCAATTCGTTCCTAAGCAATACGAAAACATGTACTTCTCTTGGATGCGTGACGTTCAAGACTGGTGTATCTCTCGTCAGCTATGGTGGGGTCACCGCATCCCAGCTTGGTACGACAACCAAGGCAATGTTTACGTAGGTCGTGACGAAGAAGAAGTTCGTAAGAACAACAACCTAGAGTCAGTAATTGAACTTCACCAAGACGAAGACGTACTGGATACATGGTTCTCTTCTGCACTATGGACGTTCGGTACTCAAGGTTGGCCAGAGCAAACTGACGATCTGAAAGTATTCCACCCTTCAGACGTACTAGTAACTGGTTTCGACATCATCTTCTTCTGGGTTGCGCGCATGATCATGATGACCATGCACTTCGTGAAAGACGAAAACGGCAAACCACAAGTACCATTTAAGACAGTTTACGTTACTGGTCTAATCCGTGACGAAAACGGCGACAAGATGTCTAAGTCGAAAGGTAACGTACTTGACCCAATCGACATGATCGATGGTATCGACCTAGAGTCTCTAGTAGAGAAGCGTTGTGGCAACATGATGCAGCCTCAGCTAGCGAAGAAGATCGAGAAGAACACGCGTAAGACGTTTGAAAACGGTATCGAAGCATACGGTACAGACGCACTACGTTTCACTCTTGCAGCAATGGCATCAACAGGTCGCGATATCAACTGGGATATGAAGCGTCTTGAAGGTTACCGTAACTTCTGTAACAAACTATGGAACGCAAGCCGTTACGTAATGATGAACACAGAAGAGCAAGATTGTGGCTTCCATTCTGTAAACGAACAGGGTGGTGAGATTGAATATTCACTAGCGGACAAGTGGATCGAGTCTCAGTTTGAACTAGCGGCGAAAGCGTTCAACAACCATATCGACAACTTCCGTCTAGATATGGCATCTAACACGCTTTACGAATTCATCTGGAACCAATTCTGTGACTGGTACCTAGAGCTAACTAAACCCGTTCTATGGAAAGGTACTGAAGCGCAACAGCGTGGTACTCGCCGTACACTAATCACGGTTCTTGAGAAGACTCTACGTCTAGCTCACCCAGTGATTCCTTACATCACTGAAACTATCTGGCAAAGCATCAAGCCACTAGTTGAAGGTGTAGAAGGCGAGACAATCATGCTGCAAGCACTGCCTCAATTCGACGAAGCAAACTTCAACCAAGAAGCGCTAGACGATATTGAATGGGTAAAAGCGTTCATTACCAGCATCCGTAACCTACGTGCCGAATACGACATCAACCCAGGTAAGCCGCTTGACGTTATGCTGAAAGCTGCAAACGCAGAAGACGCAGCGCGTCTTGAAGCAAACAAACAAGTACTGATGTCTCTAGCGAAACTAGAATCTGTACGCGTACTTGCTGCTGACGAAGAAACGCCAGCGTGTGCAACAGCATTGGTTGCTAAGTCTGAGCTGATGATCCCAATGGCGGGTCTGATCGACAAAGACGCAGAACTTGCTCGTCTAGATGGCGAAATCAAGAAGACTCACGGCGAAATCAAGCGTATCGAAGGCAAACTAGGTAATGAAGGCTTCGTAGCGAAAGCACCTGAAGCCGTTGTTGCTAAAGAGCGTGAGAAGCTTGAAGGCTACAAAGAGACACTAGCTAAGCTAGAAGAGCAGAAGACAACGATCGCTGCACTTTAAAATCTTCTCAGTCAAAACCCAAAAGGTTGGTCCTTGTGACCAACCTTTTTTAGTTGTAAATAGAGCACTTTAATCCAATCACACCACGCGATTCTGCTCTCTGCCTTCCATAAAAGCCACGATATTATCCATAAGAATATCGGTTAAACGCTGAATTGCAGAATCACTCCCCCATGCGACATGAGGGGTTAACAATAAATTAGGCAAGTCGATATTCGCCAGCAGCGGATTTGTTTCATCTGCAGGTTCTTTGCTAAAAACATCGCAACCCGCAGCCCCGATCACGCCCTGCTTTAAAGCCTTTATCAACGCCCACTCATCCACCAAGCCCCCTCGCCCGGTATTGATTAAAATGGCATGTAAAGGCATCAGGTTAAGCTCTGCTTCACCAATCAAATTTTGTGTTTGCTCATTTAGCGGACAATGCAGTGAGAGCACATCGGAAGTTTTTAATACCTGCTCAAAAGACAAGTATCCCTCACGAATTTGCGTGGCCCCCTTTCGCTCAGCAAACTGCACCTTCATGCCAACAGCTTTTGCCAACTCTGCAGTGGCTAAACCTAATGTACCGGAGCCAATAATGCCCAGTGTCGATCCCGCAATATCACCGATGGAATGAGTAAAGAAGCAAAATTGTTTGTTGCGCTGCCACTCTCCATTTTGAATATCGTTGTGATAGCCCCTTAAATTGCGTTTAAGAGAGAAGAGCATCGCCAATACATGTTCTGGGACAGACTGAGTGGCATAACCTTGAACATTGGTTACGGCAATACCATTTTTTCCACAATAATCGATATCGACATTGTTAAAACCCGTTGCAGCAACCGCTATAAGCTTTAAATCGGGTAGCTGAGTCAAGATCGCTTGATCTAACACGACTTTATTGGTGATCACAATATCAGCACCTTGAAGGCGTTCGACAACTTGTATTGAAGAAGTAAAGTCATATTCGATCCATTGATGCTGGAAAGGCAGTGGCGGGATAGGAATATGAGCAGGAATAGTCGCTCTATCGAGAAAGACGACGGTTGGGGAAAGCATAGGCAGCGACATAAATTCTCCTTTCGCTGCCTAAGTGGGGTTCAGTTAAGGACGTGGCAGCGTTTTGTAATCCGGTAATTTTCGCACAGGATCGAAATAATCAAAGATCATCTCCTCAGCTTCAAGATAGAAGTCACAAGGAACAAAAATACTGCGAAGCCAATGGCTACGAGGGTGATAAAAACTCAGCTCTGCAGCATGAAGTTCAAGGCGATCCGAAAACTCATACGCTTCCCCTTCGGAATAGAATTCATCACCAACAATCGGGTGCCCTAATGCCTGCATATGAACCCGTAGTTGATGCGAACGCCCCGTCACTGGTAGCAAGCGAACAATCGTGGTTTTATCTTCTCGCTTCGCAACCTGAAACAGCGTTTTTGATGGTTTTCCATCGTCAAAGCAAACTTTTTGTTTGGGGCGATTTGGCCAGTCACAAATCAATGGCAACTCAATCACCCCTTCTTCTTGTTCCACATGGCCCCAAACTCGCGCGTAATACACTTTATGAGTCAAACGAAACTGGAACTGTTTTTTCAACGCACTTTCTGCATGCTTATTTTTTGCCAACACCATTAAACCTGACGTCGACATATCTAAACGGTGCACAACCTGAATATCTGGATGGGTTTCCCGAAGACGTGACCACGTGCTGTCATAATGCTCAGGCGCACGTCCGGGTACAGATAACAGTCCGGAAGGCTTATTGACTGCAAGGATATGCTCATCTTCAAATACAATATCAACCCAAGGCTCACGGGGCGGGTTGTACTCTAGCATTGCCATTGTTTACTGAATCCGTTTTCTTTTGATATGACGCTACAGCCGTTAGAGACTGTAGCGTTTGGTCACCAAGCGTTAATTGTGCGATACGACGATCATGCGCAGCGAGTCCAGTTGATACTGAGCTTGACTAATGTAGCCTGTAAGCTCTTTAATTTGCGCATCAATTGCCTCGATCTCTTCGTCACGGATATTTGGGTTAACCGCTTTCAGAGCCTGTAAACGCTCTAGCTCAGCATTCAAGCTGACTTGCATTTCCTGCTGAGCCTGTTGGCGAATTGCTGCCACTTTATCAACAATCAACTTATCCCCTGCCGCAATCAATGCATGGACTTGGTTTTGTACCGATGTGACAAGCTTACTCGCAATATGACGACCTACAGGGCTAAGCTGACGGTTGAAGTTTTCAAACTCCACCTGTTCAGACAAATCGTTTCCATTCCCGTCCATCATTAAACGAATTGGCGTGGTTGGTAGGAAGCGGCCAATACCACTTCGTTTAGGCGCCTGAGCATCCACTTTGTAAACAAGCTCAAGTAACATCGTGCCAACAGGCAGCGCTTTGTTCTTAAGTAGCGAGACAGCCGCCGCCCCGACACCTTCACTCATCAACAAATCAATACCACCTTGGATCATTGGGTGCTCCCAACTGATCAAGTGCATATCTTCACGAGACAGTGCCGTTTCACGATCAAAAGTGATGGTCGCCCCTTCATAAGGCAGCCCTGGATAACTAGGTACCATCATGTGCTCAGATGGTGTAACCACTAGAGCATTTTCACCTTTATCGTCTTGATTAAGGCCGATGGTATCAAACAGGCTAAGCGCAAAAGTGACGAGGTTGGTGTCGCCATCTGTCGCGGCAATTTTCTCAACAATCGCTTGCGCTTTTTCGCCGCCGTTAGAGTGCATTTCAAGCAGACGGTCACGTCCCTGCTCTAACTGTGCTTTCAATTCTTTGTTCATGACCGCAGACTGGGCGATCACATCATCAAGTTCAGCCGTATCACCTGAAGCCAGCATTTCGATCAATTGATCAGAAAACTTGTCGTAAACGGCACGTCCTGTCGGACAAGTTTCAGCAAACGCATTCAGACCTTCATCAAACCAGCGTGCTAAAATCGCCTGAGATGTCCCTTCAAGATAAGGGACATGAATGTCGATATCACGTTGCTGCCCGATACGATCCAAGCGGCCAATACGCTGCTCTAATAAGTCTGGATTGAACGGCAAATCAAACATCACCAGTTGGTTCGCGAACTGGAAGTTACGACCTTCAGAGCCGATCTCACTACAGATCAGTACCTGAGCTCCCCCTTCCTCTTGCGCAAAATATGCAGCAGCTTTGTCACGCTCAAGGATCGACATACCTTCATGGAAGACGGTCGCACGAATGCCTTCACGTTCACGTAATGCTTGTTCGAGTTGCAATGCGGTGCTTGCTCGCGACGCAATCACCAAAATTTTCTCGCTGCGTTTATCTTTGATTTTCTCAAGTAGCCAGTTCACACGGCTATCAAATTGCCACCAGCTGGAATCTTCGCCTTCAAATTCTTGGAAGATCTCTTCTGGATATAGATTTTTCACGGCGCGCGCTTCTGCACTCATCTTACCGCCGATCATCCCAGAAACACGCATTGACGTGGTGTATTGCTGTGGGATTGGCATCGCGAGTAAATTCACGTTGCGAGTCGGGAAACCTTTGATCGCCGCACGCGTATTACGGAACAGAACTCGGCCCGTACCGTGACGGTCCATCAGGTTATCGATCAACTCTTGGCGTGCAGCCGCTTTAGCTTCTTCGTCACTATCACTTTTGATAATACGAAATAGCGGTTCAACATCTTGCTCAGACAGTAGCTCAGTGATCTGGTTTTTCGCCGTATCTTCTAGCTTCTGCCCCGAGAAAAGAGCACTGACTGAATCAGCAACTGGAGCGTATTGTGCTTCTTCTTTAACAAACTCCTCGTAATCAAAGAAACGGTCTGAATCAAGCAGACGCAGACGCGCAAAATGGCTTTCACGCCCCAACTGCTCAGGTGTTGCGGTCAGTAGCAGCACACCCGGCGTGCGTTCAGCTAATCCTTCAATCACCTGATATTCACGGCTTGGGCTTTCAGGGCTCCATTCGAGGTGGTGTGCTTCATCCACCACCAACAAATCCCATTCCCCTTCAAGGGCTTGTTCAAAGCGTTTGCGACTCTTACGTAGAAAATCTAATGAGCACAGCACATACTGCTGCGTATCAAATGGATTATCTGCATCGGCAAAGGCTTCAATGCAGCGCTCTTCGTCAAAAATAGAGAAATGCAGATTAAAACGACGCATCATTTCCACTAACCACTGATGCTGTAGCGTCTCGGGAACCACAATTAAGATACGCTCAGCACGACCTGCCAACACTTGTTGGTGAATGATCATCCCTGCTTCAATGGTTTTACCTAGACCCACTTCATCGGCCAACAAAACACGCGGTGCATGACGACGCCCGACTTCATGGGCGATGTATAACTGATGCGGGATCAAGCCAGCTCGCATGCCACACAGGCCACGCATTGGGCTCTTATGTTGCTCATATTGATTAGTTAAAGCGCGGTAACGCAGAACAAAGTTGTCCATGCGATCAATTTGACCGGCAAACAATTTATCTTGAGGCTTATTGAAGCGGATCTGGTTGCTCAGCATGATTTCACGCAGTGCAACCCCTTCTTCTTCGGTATCTTCTCGCTTACCCACGTAGGTAAACAAGCCATTGTCTTCCACCACTTGCTCAACGATCAGTGACCAACCTTGTTGGCTTTCTACCACATCTCCGGTATTAAAGGTCACTCGGGTTACAGGGGCATCATTACGTGCATAGACTCGGTTTTCTTCGGACGCTGCAAACATCAGCGTAACAGTACGAGCATCCAATGCTACGACGGTTCCTAAACCTAAATCGCTTTCCGTATCGCTGATCCAGCGCTGACCCAAAGCAAATGTCATGAATCGACTACCTCATTTGTTGGTTAGGGGAATAGTTCTTATCTTAGTCGCTCTCTGGCCACATAAAAGACAACCAGCATAAAGAAATTGATGACTGGTTATGGCTCAGAAAAAGGTCGCTAATATTACTTGAAGCCGTGACACAGGTCACGTACAAAGCCCGCAAAAAACGACAATTTTTTCTGCACCTTTCAGGTGACATCAAATTGTAAGAAAAACATGGCACTTCTAAGCAGGCGTGTTGTGAGAATGACTTATAATCGTAATAAGCGTGCAACAGAAAAGGTCAATAAAATGACCATGGCACAAAGGATGCATGCTTACCGAGAAGATCAACACGGGTTTGCAGAGGTAGTACAACCAGTCGATCTCCAACCGATAGCGTCGGCTACACCTGCAATCTAGCGCAGACCTCTCTGGCTTTGCGAAAGACTCGCTCTTACGTCTTGCACAGAGAATGCACGCCGCGAAACGGCAAGGAGATGCTTATGGGTGATACTGACCGGAAATTGTTCGTACTGGATACCAATATCCTGCTGCACGAACCTCTCGCCATCTACTCTTTTCAGGAACACGACGTCGTCATCCCCATGACGGTTTTAGAAGAACTCGACCGAATTAAAGATAGCAAACGCGATGTCGCTAGAGACGCCCGCGTCGCTATTCGCGCCCTAGAAGCCTTATTTAAAGAAGCAACGCCGGATGAAATTTCAGAAGGGATCCCTATCTCACGTGAGAAAGAATCCGCAGGTCACATTGCAATCTTGGCAGACTTTGAACTGCAGGAAACAGTCAAAGCTTTTGCCGATAAAGCCGGTGACAACCGCATTCTCAACGCCGTACTTTATTTGCAAAACAAGCGGGCACCACGAGAAGTGGTACTGGTCACCAAAGACATCAATATGCGGCTACGTGCAAAAGGGGCGGGGGTTCGTTTTGTGGAAGACTATCGTACCGACCAGTTGATTGATGATGTGCAATACCTCACCAAAGGTTTTCAACAATGTGAAGGGAACTTCTGGAACAGTGTCTCCGAAGTAGATAGTCGCAATTTAGGTGGTGATACCTTCCACACCCTCTCACGAGAACCTTTTGAACCCACATACATCAACCAATACGTCATTGACGAAGAGAGTGACTTCGTTGGTCGGGTCGAAGCCATTAGCGAAGACTGCATCACCTTAAAAGATCTCAGCCGTGAACGAATGATGAACCGCCGGGCGTGGGATATTACCCCAAAAAACATCTATCAAGGTATGGCAATGGACGCATTGCTCGATCCTGAAATTGACTTGGTGATCCTAACTGGTGCTGCAGGGAGCGGTAAAACACTGCTCGCGCTGGCTTCTGCGTTGGAGCAAACCATCGAGAAAAACATGTTCGATAAGATCATTGTGACCCGAAATACCCCTGACATCGGTGAATCCATCGGTTTCTTACCCGGAACAGAAGAAGAGAAAATGCTGCCTTGGCTGGCAGCTGTCACCGATACATTAGAAGCGCTTCACAAAAACGATCACTGCACTGAAGGTTCGCTCAAGTACATCTGTGACAAAGCAAATATTCAGTTTAAGTCAATCAATTTCATGCGTGGCCGTTCTATCCAAAATGCCTTCGTGTTATTGGATGAATGTCAGAACCTCACCGCATCACAAATCAAAACCATCATTACTCGCTGCGGTGAAGGCACGAAGATCGTCTGTTCTGGTAACCTCGCCCAAATTGACTCTCACTACCTCACCCCCGTTACATCAGGACTCACCTACATGGTTGAGCGGTTCAAAAACTTCGAAGGGAGTGCCAATATTCACCTCAACGGCGTCGTTCGAAGTCGCTTAGCTGAATTTGCCGAAGAGAATTTATAGTCACAAAAGGCGAGATAAAATTCACATCTCGCCTTATTTTTAAAATAATTATTCACACAAACTTCATTTTTATGTTTTACTAATGTCATTGACCAAACGAACTCAAGGATTGGAGCACGCAATGGCTTTTAATTTACGTAACCGCAACTTTCTTAAGCTGCTCGATTTCTCACCAAAAGAGATCCAATTTCTCCTCGACCTTTCTGCTGATCTTAAGAAAGCAAAATACGCAGGTACTGAGCAGAAAAAACTGGTGGGCAAAAACATTGCCCTAATCTTTGAAAAAGCGTCTACCCGTACCCGATGCGCTTTTGAAGTTGCCGCTTTTGATCAGGGTGCTCAGGTTTCCTACATCGGCCCTTCTGGCTCACAAATCGGCCATAAAGAATCGATGAAGGACACCGCACGTGTACTCGGAAGAATGTACGACGGCATTGAGTACCGAGGCTTTGGTCAAGCTATTGTTGAAGAATTAGGAACTCATGCTGGCGTCCCTGTTTGGAATGGTCTCACCAACGAATTCCATCCAACTCAAATTCTCGCTGACTTTCTGACCATGTTAGAACATGGCCGCGGTAAGCAATTGCATGAAATTAAGTTTGCTTACCTCGGAGATGCCCGCAATAACATGGGAAACTCTCTTCTAGTTGGGGCTGCTAAAATGGGTATGGACATTCGCCTTGTCGCGCCTAAGGCCTACTGGCCGGAAGAAGAGTTGGTCACAACATGTCAGTCCATTGCCAAACAGACTGGTGCAAAAATCACTCTTACTGAAAACGTCGAGGAAGGGGTAAAAGACTGTGATTTCCTTTACACCGATGTGTGGGTGTCTATGGGTGAAGCGCCAGATGCTTGGGATCAACGTGTGGCTATGATGACGCCTTATCAGGTCAACATGGAGGTTATTGCCAAAACTGGCAATCCAAATGTGAAATTTATGCACTGCCTGCCAGCTTTTCACAATGATGAAACCACCATTGGTAAAGAAGTGGCTGAAAAATACGGCATGAATGGGCTTGAAGTGACGGAAGAGGTTTTTGAATCGCACCACTCTATCGTCTTTGATGAAGCAGAAAATCGAATGCATACAATTAAAGCGGTGATGGTGGCAACACTTGGCAGTTAAGCCCCCTGAAGTAGCGCATAATTCCTTGATGTAATCGCTTGCGCTCACAAATCTTCGGCGTATAATGCTCGGCAATTTGTCTGGAGATAGTGAAACATGCCACGTCATTCGTGTTCTACAATGCGCTTTACCATTGATAAACGCAGTCGTTTATCTGCAAGCCATTTCGCTATTTCTATTGATTTATAAAGCCTCCCATTTTGGGGGGCTTTTTTATTGCCTAAAGGGAAGATGATTATGACGAACTCGCTTTACCGCAAGCACATTATCTCAATACCAGAGCTTTCACGCCAAGAACTTGAATTGATAGTGGAAACCGCTGGTCAGCTCAAAGCAGAGCCCAAACCTGAGCTGATAAAGAACAAAGTCGTCGCGAGCTGCTTTTTTGAGCCTTCAACGCGTACCCGTCTTTCCTTCGAAACCGCCATTCAGCGCATTGGTGGTGACGTGATTGGGTTTGATAATGGCGGTAATACGTCGTTGGCTAAAAAAGGAGAAACGCTAGCGGATTCAGTCCAAGTCATCTCTTCTTATGTTGACGCTTTTGTCATGCGTCACCCGCAAGAAGGGGCAGCTCGCCTAGCCTCTGAATTTTCAAATGGCGTCCCAGTGATTAACGCAGGTGATGGTGCGAATCAACATCCAACTCAAACGCTGCTTGACCTATTCTCTATCGCCGAAACTCAAGGTCGTCTTGATAACCTGAACGTGGCGTTTGTCGGTGACTTAAAATATGGCCGCACGGTCCACTCGCTGACTCAAGCGCTGGCGAAATTCAACAATGTACGTTTCTTCTTCATCGCCCCAGAAGCCCTTGCGATGCCAGATTATATCTGTGAAGAGCTGGATGAGTCAGGCATTGAATACAGCCTGCACACAGACATGGAAAGTGTCATTCCGGAACTGGATGTCCTTTATATGACACGCGTGCAAAAAGAGCGCTTTGATGAGTCTGAATACGCTCACATTAAATCGGCATATATCTTAACGGCGGCACTCTTAAAAGGCGCTCGTGAAAACCTGAAAGTGCTACATCCACTGCCACGAGTTGATGAAATCACAGTAGATGTTGATAAAACACCACACGCTTACTACTTCGAGCAAGCCGAAAACGGCGTGTATGCGCGTGAAGCCTTATTGGCTCTTGTACTGAATGAATCTTTGTAATTGGGAGAAGGAACATGACTAAAGAAACGCAATTGCAAGTTGAGGCAATTAAGAACGGCACCGTCATTGACCACATTCCAGCGCAAATTGGGATTAAAGTACTCAAGCTGTTTTCGATGCATAAATCCGAGCAACGTGTCACGGTGGGGTTAAACCTACCGTCATCTGCACTTGGCCATAAAGATCTATTAAAAATAGAGAACATCTTTATTAGTGAGGAGCAAGCGAGCAAACTGGCGCTGTATGCTCCGCATGCGACCGTCAATCAAATCGAAAACTATGAAGTGGTGAAGAAACTGGCTCTTGAACTGCCAGAACAAATTAATAACGTGTTCGAATGCCCAAACAGCAACTGTATTACCCACGATGAACCCGTAGAAAGCAGCTTTAAAGTGTTTGAGAAAAAAGACAACATTACCCTTAAGTGTAAATACTGCGAGAAGGTATTCTCTCGTGAAATCGTCACTGAACGTTAAATAAAAATGCTTTGTCAAAAGCCTGAAATACCTCGCTATGGCGAGGTATTTTGCCCTTTACCTTATAAAAAATTGAAGGCACACTGGCTCTCCTAACCTAATCCGCGAATCAGTCATTTCACTGGTTACGCTAACAAGATGGAATATAACAATGACTAAAGTACTTCACACAGAATCTGCTCCAGCAGCAATTGGCCCATACGTACAAGGTGTGGATCTTGGCAACATGGTACTGACTTCGGGCCAAATCCCAGTAAACCCTGCTACTGGTGAAGTATCTGCAGACATCGCAGAGCAAGCACGCCAATCTTTAGAAAACGTAAAAGCAGTGGTAGAAGCATCTGGCCTAAGTGTTACTGACATCGTGAAAATGACGGTTTTCGTTAAAGATCTCAACGACTTCGGCACCATTAACGAAGTGTATGGAAAGTTCTTTGATGAGCATAATGTGGCAAACTACCCTGCTCGCTCATGCGTTGAAGTTGCTCGTCTACCGAAAGATGTCGGTATCGAAATTGAAGCGATTGCTGTGCGTAAATAATGGCAATAGATTCAAAAAAGGCGAGCATGTGGCTCGCCTTTTTTATACCGAATCAATTACTTAAAACCTTTCACTTTCTTAATCAAGTCGTAAGCACTTTGAATTTCCTGAGATTTTTCCTTAGCCACATTCATCATTTCTGGCGGTAGCCCCTTCGCCATCAGCTTGTCTGGATGATGCTCGTTCATCAGTTTGCGATAAGCCCGTTTCACATCTTTCGCATCTGCACTCTCTTCTATACCTAACACTTTATAGGCATCAGACAGCTGGCTGGCTTGAGACGCTTGTTGCCAACCCGACGAATGACCACCAGAATGCGAGCCGCCAGCATGTTGACCACCAAAACCACCGCCGCCATGTTGAAAACGAAACGCCGCTTCTTGCATACGTAAACGCTGCTCTAGTTGCTGGGATGAAAAACCAAGTCCACGTGCGATGCGATGCAAGAGATTGCGCTCACTTGGATGAACATCACCATCAGCAAACGCAGCCGAAATCTGTAACTCTAAAAAGAACTGCATTAAGTCAAAACGACCACCCGATGAAATACGCACGCGCTCAAGCACCGTATCCAAAGGAAAGTCTGAAGATTTCCCTTCACGAAAAGCATTTTGGGCAGCACGACGTTGCTCTCCTTGAAGGTTCATGCGATCCATCATGGTCGATGCCAGTTGGATCTCTTCTTTGGTGACCTGCCCCTTTGCTTTGGCAACATGCCCCATCACCGCAAATGCCGCTTTAAAGAACTCTTCTTGACGCTCCGCCTGAGATGGCCCTCCACCAAACGGGTTACTCCGAAAGCCAGCTTGACTTAAACGACGCGCTTTATCGAACTGGTGACCGATAAATAAGCCAAATACCGCACCAAACGGCCCACCAAATAGGAAACCAAAAAAGCCACCAAGAATTTTGCCAAAAATATGCATTATGTGTTCTCAATCTCTGAATTTTTTCATCGTTCTGCGGTCTGATAGTGCCGGAAGCTTTAATTTCCTTTATGATAGAGACCGTTTTATTTAACATTCGGTCACTCGTTCACCGAATGTATCAAGTTCAACAGGATAGTAAAACTCGATGTCACGTTTCTCCCGCACCTTGTTAGCCGCTTCAATCAGTGCCGCTTTTTTTGTGCCTCAGACTCAAGCCGAAGCTGTATTCGATGATAGTGTGCAGGAACTGCCCGCTATAGATCAATGTTTGATCAACGAACCTGAGCCCGAAAATCCAAATCAACAGCCAATTAACGTTGAAGCAGACTCTCTCGAAGCCATTAATGGCGATAAAGCTACTTACAGTGGCAATGTTGTTGTGGTTCAAGGCAAAAAGCGTATGCACGCTGACAACGTTACCTTGCACCAGAAGGAAAATATTGTCGTTGCTGAGGGCAATGTTCAATTTAGTGATGGTGAAGTCAAGACCATCTCTGATAAAGCAGTAAATAACCTCAACAATGATAATGTGACACTCGAGAATACCGATTATAAGTTCCTGTGTGAACCGGGACGTGGTGAAGCTGTCTACATTTCTAAGACAGGTAAAGCTGTGTACGAAATTGAGGATGGCTCGATTACTTCTTGTCCTGAAGGCAATAATGCATGGCGTATGCGCGCCTCTAGCATCGACATTGATCAAGACGAAGAACAAGCCACCTTCTACAACCCACGTTTTGAAATTCAGAATGTACCGGTATTCTACCTGCCTTACCTTGTTGTTCCTGTGGGGGATACACGTAAAACGGGTTTCCTTTATCCAACCGTGTCTTACGGCTCTAAAGACGGCTTTGAACTCGATATCCCGGTGTACTGGAACCTCGCGCCAAACTACGACTTGGAAACAACGTTCCGTTATATGGAAAAACGAGGCGTGCAACTCGATAGCACCTTCCGTTACCTAACGTCGTTCGGCTCTGGTACTCTTGATGCCGAGTACTTACCTGACGATAAGAAATACCCAGAAAGAGGGGATCGTTGGGGCTTCCAATACAAGCACAATGGTATTTTCCAGCAAGCATGGAAATTTGAAGTTGATTACTCCAAAGTCAGTGACATTCAATATTTCACCGATATTGACTCTCGTATTGGTAACAGGGAAGACGGTCAATTAGTTCAAGAAGCCCGAGCGACTTATCGCTCGCAGTCTTGGGATGCGTCATTACTGACGCGAGATTTTCAGGTATTAACAAACAGAGGTAACCTGCCGTATAGATTGTTGCCGCAGCTCGAATTCAATTACTACGCACCAGAGCTGATGCGCTACCTTGATTTCGATATGATCAGCCATATTTCACGTTTTGATACTGACGACACATCTAAGCCATCAGCCACTCGTGTACATGTTGAACCGGGTATTACCATTCCTATTGGTACCACTTGGGGCACTTGGACTACCGAAGCTCGCTTACTAGGTACCTATTACCAACAAGACCTGGACGGGCTTGATCTTTCATCGTCGCAATTTGAAGGCTACAATCTCAAAGAGACCACTTCACGAGTGATCCCTGAGTTTCGCTCCCATGCTGGTATTGTATTAGAACGTGATACCACCATACTGGATAACTACACTCAAACCCTTGAGCCACAAGTTCAATATCTGTTTGTACCAGAGCAAGATCAAAGTGATATCTACCTCTACGATACCACGTTACTGCAAACCGATTATTACGGTCTTTTCCGCAGCCGAAAATACAGTGGTGTGGACCGTATCGCTTCTGCAAACCAATTTAGCTACGGTGCTTCCAGCCGTTTCTTTGATGATCAATACAAAGAGCGTTTGAATATCTCCTTTGGTCAGATTTTCTACCTCAACCGCGATGATAACTCA
This sequence comes from Vibrio sp. NTOU-M3, assembly GCF_040869035.1. NCBI lineage: Bacteria > Pseudomonadati > Pseudomonadota > Gammaproteobacteria > Vibrionales > Vibrionaceae > Vibrio > Vibrio sp. NTOU-M3. The sequence continues at coordinate 408,767 of NZ_CP162100.1, read as the reverse complement.
CCGTCAGATGCTCCGGGAGAGAGTAAAAACTCTAGCTATTCTGCTTGGGCAGTGGAGATGGACTTCAACTACGATGACTATCTGTTCTATCACGGCGGGGTTCAGTACGATATCGACACCAGTGCGATGCAACTGGCGAACAGTACCTTGGAATACCGATTTAATGGTGGCTATCTACAAGGGAACTATCGTTACGTCACGCAAGACTATATTGAAGAAACCGTCAATTTTGATACCAGTTCAATCACGCGCGAAGGCATCTCTCAAGCAGGCTTGTTAGGTGCCTATCAAATCTCTCGCCATTGGAATGCCAGTGCGCAGTACTATCACGATTTGACCACAAACGAAGCCTTAGAATGGCTAGCTCGTCTCAACTACACTTCTGATTGCTGGTATATCGGTTTTACCTACAGTAATCAGTTAAGAAGCTGGGATGGCGACTTTATCCATTCAGATAACGCAACGCCTGTTTATGAGAACAACTTCAGCGTTAACTTCGGCATTGTCGGTTTTGGTACCAATATTGGTGCAGGCTCAGACGCAGCAGGGACTGGTAGCGCAGGTAATTCACTAGGTTATGGCCGACCATTCTTCTTAAATAACTAATAAATTCGATCCGTTGGAAACAACTCTAACGGATCATTTTAAATAATAGGAACATCGATGAAACTGTGGAAACAAACATTATTAGCTCTGACAACAGTATGCACATTATCTGTGGCACATGCTGCGCCAGTAGAGCTAGATAAAGTTGCGGTAATCGTCAATAAAGGAGTGGTATTAGAAAGTGATATCGACTCTGCAATCAAAACCCTGAAAGCTAACGCCAGAAAAAATGGGCAAGCACTGCCTGAAGCCTCTATTTTAAAAGAGCAGGTGACCGAAAAACTGATCATTGATGCTATCCAGCAACAAGAAGCAGAGCGTATTGGTGTGCGAATCGATGATAACCGACTCAATGCTGCCATTGCTGAAATTGCAAAAAATAACAAGCAATCTATCGAGCAACTGACGGCATCTATCGCTTCAGAAGGCTTAAGCTATGCTGAGTTTCGCGAGCAAATCCGTAAAGAAATTGCGGCAAGTGAAGCACGTAATGCCTTGGTTCGTCGCCGTATTAATATCCTTCCCGCTGAAGTAGATAACCTTGCAAACATTTTGGCACAAGAGACCAATGCAACGGTTCAATATAAAATCAGCCATATTCAGATCCGTGTTGAAGATGGTGATGATAAGTCAGCGGTCGAAGCCCAAGCCAAAGAGCTGGTTAAAAAGCTGAAAAAAGGCGCCGACTTTAGCACCATGGCTTATACCTATTCAAAAGGCCCTAAAGCTCTACAAGGTGGTGATTGGGGTTGGATGCAAAAAGAAGAAATGCCAACCATTTTCGCCGATCACATTAAACTTCAGAATAAAGGCAGTATTATTGGCCCATTCCGCAGTGGTGTAGGTTTCCACATTCTTAAAATTGATGATGTGAAAGGGTTAGAAACCGTTGCTGTAACTGAAGTAAATGCGCGCCATATTTTGATCAAACCGACCGTTATTTTAAGTGATGAAGGCGCAGAAAAAGAGTTGAAAGAACTCACTCGTCGCATTAAGTCAGGCAAAGCAACCTTTGGTGAGCTGGCACAACAATACAGCCAAGACCCTGGCTCTGCTGCGCAATACGGTGAGCTAGGTTATCAGACCGCGGACCTTTATGTGCCTGAGTTTAAGCACCAAGTAGAAACCTTACCTGTTGGCCAAATCAGTGAACCATTTAAAACCGTTCATGGCTGGCACATTGTTGAAGTCATGGGACGACGTCAGGTTGATCGCACAGATGCTGCCCTAAAAAATAAAGCTTACCGTATTCTGTTTAATCGTAAATTCAATGAAGAAGCCAGCGCATGGTTACAAGAGATCCGTGCCAGTGCCTATATTGAACGCCTAGAAGGCCACGGCGATGAGCAGTAAACGGATTATTGTCACGGCAGGTGAGCCTGCCGGTATTGGCCCCGATTTGGTGCTTGCGCTATCTAAAGAGAGTTGGCCTCACCAAATCGTTGTTTGTGCAGATAAAAACATGCTGGCTGAGCGCGCTAAACTGCTCGGCATTGATGTTACATTGATTGATTACAATCCAGCACAAGCCGCTTCCCCTCAACAAGCGGGTTCTTTAATTGTTGAACACATTGCGATAGATGCGATTGCTGAAGCCGGCAAGTTGAATGAACAAAACGGCCATTACGTACTTAAAACATTAGAAAGAGCCGCATTAGGCTGTATGAATGGTGAGTTTGATGCTATTGTCACCGGCCCTGTTCATAAAGGGGTAATTAACCGAGCAGGGGTCGCATTTAGTGGCCATACTGAGTTTTTTGCAGAGAAGTCAAATACTCCTCTGGTTGTGATGATGCTTGCAACAGAAGGGTTACGTGTTGCCTTGGTCACAACGCATATTCCTCTAGCCTACGTCTCAAAAGCTGTTACACAAGAGCGCTTGGAAAATATCATTCATATTCTCCACCAAGACTTAGTAGAGAAATTTGCGATTCCAAAGCCAAAAATCTACATATGTGGCTTAAATCCACATGCAGGTGAAGATGGTTGTCTAGGTATGGAAGAAATTGAAACCATATCGCCAACACTCGAGACACTACGTCAAACAAACGGTTATGATCTACAAGGCCCTTTGCCTGCCGATACGATTTTTAACCACAAATATCTGCAAGAAGCAGATGCAGTATTGGGTATGTATCATGATCAGGTGCTACCAGTGCTAAAATATAAAGGCTTTGGCCGCTCAGTGAATATCACGCTCGGCTTGCCATTTATCAGAACCTCTGTCGACCATGGCACCGCCTTAGATTTGGCAGGTAAAGGAACGGCAGATACCGGAAGCTTCAGGACGGCACTAAAATACGCTATCGACTTAGTTGATAACAAAGCTAATTAATTCAGAGAATACTATGAGAAACGATGTCCATTTAGGGCACAAAGCGCGTAAACGTTTTGGTCAAAACTTCTTAAACGATCCTTATATCATTGATGGTATTGTGTCATCGATTAATCCAAGACCAGGACAAAACCTTGTTGAAATTGGTCCTGGTTTAGGGGCGATTACTGAGCCTGTGGGACGTGAAGTCGATAAGTTCACTGTCATCGAACTAGACCGAGATCTTGCAGAGCGCCTACGCAACCATCCTGAGCTTGCCGACAAACTGACTATTCATGAAGGCGACGCTATGCGCTTCGACTTTACGCAACTGGTAAAGCCAAACAACAAGCTGCGTATTTTCGGTAACCTACCTTACAACATCTCCACACCACTGATGTTCCATTTGTTTGAATATCACAAAGATATCCAAGACATGCATTTCATGTTGCAAAAAGAGGTGGTAAATCGTTTAGCAGCAGGTCCAGGTAGCAAGGCTTATGGCCGCTTAACAGTCATGGCACAATATTACTGTAAAGTGGTACCTGTTTTAGAAGTACCGCCTACGGCATTTGTGCCACCACCAAAAGTTGATTCTGCGGTAGTCCGCCTTGTGCCTTATGAAGAAGTTCCACATCCTGCGACAAGTCTGAACTGGCTTGATCGAGTATGCCGTGAAGGGTTCAACCAACGTCGCAAGACAGTGAAAAATTGCTATAAGTCACTTATTGCTGAAGAAGTATTAATTGAGCTTGGCATTAATCCAACAATGCGCCCAGAGAATCTAACTCTAGAGCAATTTGTTGATATGGCAAACTGGTTAGATGCTAATCATAAATAGCCCCTCGCTCAACGTGACTTAAATGTAAAAGACAGTGGTGAAAACCACTGTCTTTTTTCCAGGCAGAAGGATTGCTTTATGGATATCTCTCAACCTTGTATAAAAATACAAGTTCACAGCAAGTATCTCGCAGAACAATCAGATCCAACTCTTAAGCGCTACGTTTTCGCCTACATCATTACGATAAAAAACTTGAGCCAAGAAACAGTTCAACTCATTAGTCGCCGTTGGCTCATCACAGATGCAAATGGAAAACAAAGTACTGTCGAAGGCGATGGTGTCGTTGGGCAACAACCTTTTATTTCCGGCAACGATGAATACACCTACAGTAGTGGAACAGCCTTGGAGACTCCCGTTGGTGTCATGCAAGGACACTACATGATGCTCGACGAAAAAGGCCGTGAGTTCATCACTGACATTGAGCCATTCAGATTAGCTGTCCCTAATATTCTTAATTAATTGGAGTGATTTGTGGCTAACTACATTGTCGGTGATATTCAAGGTTGTTTTGATGAACTTCAGTTGCTCTTAAAACAAGCTGATTTCGACCCAAATAAAGATACGCTCTGGGTCGCGGGTGACTTAGTGGCAAGAGGAAATAAATCCCTAGAAACGTTGCGTTTTATTAAGTCACTTGCTGCAAGTGCCAAAGTTGTTCTTGGCAATCATGACCTACATCTTCTTGCGGTCTCACTTGGTATTCACCGAGTAAAGGACAAAGACAAAACCGCTCCAATTTTAGATGCAGCAGACAAACATGACTTACTTGAATGGTTGAGGCATCAGCCGCTTCTTCAAGAACATGATGAATTTGTGATGTGTCACGCTGGAATATCTCCGCAATGGAACTTAGACACGGCCCGCAGCGCAGCGCGAGAAGTCGAATCTCTTCTGCAGAGTGAACAATGGGTTTGGTTAATTGAGAACATGTACTGTAACCAACCAGATCGATGGGAAGAGGATCTAGCAGGAATAGCGCGCTACCGATACATCATCAATGCATTCACCCGAATGCGCTTTTGCTTTCTTGATGCCCGCTTAGATATGGAGTGTAAGCTGCCACCACAGCAACTCACCGATCATACACTGATGCCATGGTTTCAACTGCCACAACGCATTCCACTCGAAAAGACCGTATTATTTGGTCATTGGGCTGCACTTGAAGGTTATCAAAACACTGAAGTAATAGGCTTAGATACTGGCTGTGTTTGGGGAGGCGATCTTACCATGTTGCGCTGGGAGGATAAGCAGTACTTTGTGCAGCCAGCTGCCTAGAGAATAAATAAAGGGTTGATCAACCACATCAACCCTTACTGTTCACGCCACTCTCAACGAGAAAACTCGTCTTACTTCTCTAAGATGACAAAACGCATATCGTAAGCATTTTTATCATCGGCACTATATGTTTCAGAGTAGCTTTCTTTAAAGTCAGTGCCCCACTGTGGGAACTGAGTGTCACCGTCGAGATTCGCATTTATGTGGGTCAGATAAAGCTTATTTGCCATAGGTAGACAGGCTTGGTAAATCGCCCCACCACCAATGATCATCAACTCTTCGATTTCTCCCACCGCTTGAATTGCTTCATCAATGGATGTCACACACGTCACCCCATTAATTTCCAATGTAGCATCACGACTTAATACGATATTCATCCGTCCTGGCAGCGGGCGACCGATTGATTCATAGGTTTTCCGTCCCATCACTACAGGCTTCCCCATAGTGCAACGTCTAAACCATTGAAAGTCTGCCGGTAAATGCCATGGCATTTCATTATTTTTGCCAATAATTCGATTGTCTGCCATCGCGGCAATCATACTGATGATCATTTCTCTTTCCTGTATAAATCCATCAAACAATAGGACGACGGCGATAGAATAGCAGCCCTGGCATCGCTAAACCAACCGCTAAACCAGCAATAATAAACATCGCTTTAAGAAAGTTCTCAAACAGCATCGCAACCAACTCGGGGTTATACCCTTGATGATTTAACTCTACCAAAGCGATCATCGCTTTAAACGCAAAAACCCCCGGGACCATTGGGATCAATGATGCCACGGTGAACACTTTAGGGTGTGCAAGAAAACGGTGTGACCAATGAACGCCAATCATGCCAACCACCGTCGCAGCAAAAAATGTCGCCCATTCAATTGGGATGCCAAAATGCATCATCAAGTAGCGAGAGCCGTGCCCTAATGCCCCACCAATCGCACAATATTTTAGAGCATTTTTCGGCACATTGAACACCAAAGCAAAACCAACGGCAGGGATCGCGGCAAATAACATGTCATTTATTAGGCCAAATAGAAGCGCCATCATTACCACCCCCACACACCAACAAGGCTCATCGCCGCCACAATCCCTAAGCAAGTTGCTAAGGTAAGCAGACTTGCCATGACAAAACGAGCAATTCCCATATTGATATACCCTTTGAGCATGTCGGCAACAGAGTTAATTAACGGAAAGCCTGGGACAAGCATTAACACAGAGGAGGCCATCACCACAGAAGGTGAATTACCAATGTGATAGATCACCGCTTGAGCAGAAATAATCGTGGTCACAAAAGCAGTGGCAGCAAAATTCAGTAGTGGGTTAAAGTGTCGATGACCAATCTCTTGTCGAACAACCATGCCACATGCCGACGCAAGAAATGTCATGCCAAACACACTCCAGTCCCCTCCCGCTAAACGGCTAAATGCTGCGCAAGACAAACCGATCATCAAGACCACCAACCACCGGTTGTAGCGCTCTGGACTGATCTGATTCAGCTTATGTTGTGCCATTGAATAATCAATAATTCCCCGCTCCAACATAATACAAATACGTTGAACCTGAGTGATCACTCGCATGTTGATCCCACGATCTGGGCTACGTCTTGCTGTAGTGATGCAATGACCATTATTGACGGTCGTTACAACCAGTGAACTAGCGGAGAGCGACACCTCAACTTCGTCCATACCACTGGCGATACCGATCCGGCGCATAATATCACCTACTAGTGTACTTTCTGCGCCATGAGCTAATAACATTTGGCCCGATTGAGCAATAAAACGCGAGACTGCTCGCTGCTGTGAAATCATGATCCTTCCTAACTCCTTTAAGAATCTTGATATTTTGATGCAAATTGTTGAATAAAGTTTTGATACAAACGAAAAAGAGCCGCAAAAATGCGGCTCTTTTATTCATAGTGATTAATCGCGGACATAGATAACGTGGCCGTCATCTTCTTCATCGTCCCAATCATCCCAGTCATCATCATCTTCAGTGATCACGTCATTACCTGACATGGCATCTTTATGGTAGTCATCCCACATGAAGTTTACTTTATCTTCTTCAGCAACTTCTTCCTCTTCGCGAGGTAGGTTTTCCATAAAGTCAGCAAGCTTATAACAAAGCTCTTTTGTGCCTTGCTTGTTCACTGCTGAAATCTTGAAATATTCATCTTCCCAACCAAGGGCATCAAGAATACCTTGAATGATTTCATCCGCTTCATCTTCTGGCATCAAATCTACTTTATTGAATACCAACCAACGAGGTTTATCGGCTAACTTCTCACTGTATTGCTCTAACTCATCAATGATCGTTAGTGCATTCTCAATCGGATCCGTTTGATCGATCGGCATGATATCGATCATATGTAGCAACACGCGGCAACGCTCAAGGTGCTTCAAGAAACGAATACCAAGGCCAGCACCATCTGCAGCGCCTTCAATCAAGCCAGGAATATCCGCAACAACGAAACTTTTCTCTGGAACTACACTCACAACACCCAAGCTTGGGATAAGAGTGGTAAATGGGTAATCGGCAACTTTAGGTTTTGCTGCTGAGATTGCACGGATAAATGTCGATTTACCTGCATTAGGTAAACCCAGCATACCCACATCTGCTAGTAGCAGAAGCTCTAGGCGCAGCTCACGCACTTCACCTTTGGTACCCATCGTCTTTTGACGTGGTGCTCGGTTTACAGAAGACTTAAAACGCGTGTTACCTAAGCCATGCCAGCCGCCTTTCGCGACCATCATTTTTTTACCGTGCTCAGCGACTTCCGCTACGATTTCATTTGTGTGGATATCAACAGCACGTGTACCTACAGGAACACGAAGTACTTTGTCTTTACCACGCTTACCAGTACAGTTACCACCGCGGCCATTCTCACCGCGTTCCGCTTCATAGAAGCGCTGAAAACGATAGTCAATTAGAGTGTTAAGGTTTTCATCAGCTTGGATGTAAACATCACCACCATCGCCGCCATCACCGCCATCTGGGCCACCTTTGGCAACAAACTTTTCGCGCCAGAAACTAACAACACCATTACCGCCATCGCCAGCCTGAACTTTAACTACCGCTTCATCAACGAATTTCATCTCTTACTCCGCCCTTTTGCTATTTACATAGCTGCGTTGCAAATATCATCTCAGCTCTCCCTATCTCATTAGGAAAAGTGAATGATATAAATTCTAGCAGATCCCACTTTCAGATCGATCACCTTGATCCTTGATCGTCCTGCTACTTGGAACAAATATTGAGGGACTCTTATCAGAGTGCCTTAGTATTGGTTCTTGCATAAATAAAAAACCCTGCCGAATCGGCAGGGCTTTTGAATTCAGCTAGAAACGTAAAATTACTCAGCTTCGATGCTTACGAATTTACGGTTCTTAGGACCTTTTACTTCAAACTTAACTTTACCGTCAGTTAGAGCAAATAGAGTGTGGTCTTTACCAAGGCCTACGTTGTTACCAGCGTGAAATTTAGTACCACGTTGACGAACAATGATGTTACCTGCAAGAACAGATTCACCACCGAAACGCTTAACACCTAGACGTTTGCTTTCTGAATCGCGGCCGTTACGAGTAGAACCACCAGCTTTTTTGTGTGCCATTGTTAAACTCTCCTAATCGATTAAGCGTTGATGCCAGTGATTTTCACTTCAGTGAACCACTGACGGTGACCCTGTTGCTTACGAGAGTGCTTACGACGACGGAACTTAACGATTTTAACTTTATCGCCACGACCGTGTTGTACTACTTCAGCAACCACTTTGCCGCCCTCTACAAGAGGAGCGCCAACTTGAATGTCTTCACCGTTAGCTACAAGAAGAACTTTATCAAATTCAACTGTCGCACCAGTTTCAACGTCTAATTTCTCTAAACGAAGAGTTTGACCTTCGCTTACACGGTGTTGTTTACCACCAGATTGGAAAACAGCGTACATATCTTACTCCGCTTTTTCCGCACAGCCTTATGCATAATTTTTGTGCATCTTGGGTGTGCGCTAAACTAATCATCAATAGGGCGCAGATTCTACAGAAAGCTCGACCCCATGACAAGCCATATTTTGAAAAAATTGGCGAAAAGCTAATCGCCAAAGAAAAGTGCGGCAATCATGCCCTTTAACAATGTATTAATCAACGTTTTTTAGTGTATTATTCAGTAACTAAAGAAGATAAGAATACCTGACAGGTTCTAACCTCAGCCGGAAGTACAATGGATTTTAAAGCTATCCAAGCGCTTACTGCCGATGACATGGCAAAAGTGAACGAAACAATTCAAGCCCAACTCAATTCTGATGTATCTCTAATCAATCAACTCGGTTTTTACATCGTCAGTGGCGGAGGCAAACGTCTTAGGCCTTTATTGGCAATACTCTCTGCTCGAGCATTAGGTTATCAAGGCACTCATCACACTACAGCGGCTGCCTTTATAGAGTTCATCCATACAGCAACCTTATTACATGATGATGTTGTCGATGAATCTGACATGCGTAGAGGCAAGGCGACCGCCAATGCTGCTTTTGGTAATGCAGCTAGTGTATTAGTTGGAGACTTCATTTATACCCGCTCATTCCAAATGATGACAGAATTAGGATCGCTCAAGATCCTTAAGCTGATGAGTGATGCAGTAAATGTCATAGCAGAAGGTGAAGTGCTGCAGTTAATGAACTGCAATGATCCAGATACGACTGAAGAAAGCTACATGCAGGTGATCTACTCAAAAACGGCTCGTTTGTTTGAGGCGGCAACACAAATTGGTGCGATTCTGACTGATGCTTCTGATGAGGTAGAGCTAGCACTGCAAAATTACGGAAAATACCTAGGTACTGCATTCCAACTGATCGATGATGTGATGGATTACACATCTGATGGCGATGAGATGGGTAAAAATGTCGGGGATGATCTGGCAGAAGGGAAACCGACACTGCCTCTTTTATATGCGATGCAAAATACATCAGCAGAGAATGCAGCAATGATCCGTGAAGCGATTGAAAAAGCCAACGGTATGGAGCGCTTGCTTGATATTCTAGCCGTAATGGAGCAAACAGGTTCACTAGAATACACTCGTCAGAAAGCCTATTTGGAAGCCGATAAAGCAATTGCTGAGCTCAAAGTATTACCAGAGTCAGAATATAAAGAGGCATTAATCACTCTGGCGCACTTAGCTGTCCATCGTAGTAAATAGTCTCCTCTATTATTAATAGCGAAGTAACCTCTCATGGCTACCGCTTCTATATGACTTAATACAGAAAAGCCGACCATTAGGTCGGCTTTTTAGCTATTGGGCTGTCATAGGCGTATTACTTCGCGAACTCTACACCAATCTCGATATCACCAGTCAATGTCGTCAGCATGCCATCAAGCGCAGCCTGCTCATAAGTACTTAGCTCACCATAGCTTAATACTTCTTCGACACCATCTTTACCAAGCTTCACAGGTTGTGCAAAGAAAGGAGCGTGTTCACCCGCACCTTCTACATAAGCACATTCAACCACACCTTCTTCACCTTGTAGTGCTTTAACTAAAGCAAGTCCAAAACGACAAGCCGCCTGACCCATTGATAGAGTTGCACTACCGCCACCTGCTTTTGCTTCAACCACTTCCGTGCCTGCATTCTGGATACGCTTAGTCAGAGCTTCAACTTCTTCAGCAGTAAACTCTACACCGTCTACCTGTGATAGTAGTGGAAGAATTGTCACACCTGAGTGACCGCCAATCACAGGAACACGGATGTCACCTGGATCCTTATCTTTCAACTCTGCTACAAATGTTTCAGAGCGAATCACGTCCAGTGTGGTGACACCAAATAGTTTACGCTTATCGTATACACCTGCTTTCTTTAATACTTCAGCAGCAATTGGCACTGTTGTATTCACTGGGTTAGTAATAATACCAACACAAGCAGTTGGACATACTTGAGCAATTCTTTCCGCAAGAGATTTTACGATGCCAGCATTTACATTAAATAGATCCGCACGATCCATGCCCGGCTTACGAGCAACACCAGCAGAAATAAGTACAACATCTGCACCTTCTAGCGCTGGAGTCGGATCTTCACCAGCGTAACCTTTGATCGAAACTGGTGTTGGGATATGGCTAAGATCAGCAGCAACACCCGGAGTCACAGGTGCAATGTCATATAACGCTAGATCAGAGCCAGCAGGTAAACGGTTTTTAAGTAACAGAGCTAGGGCTTGACCGATGCCACCAGCGGCACCAATAACGGCTACTTTCATCGTAGTTCTCCTTGAGATGGATCTCTCTTATAAGTAGTAGGGTAATTTTTAATCACGTACACCCAACGCTATAGTAATCACAACTTGATTACAATCAATTAACGTCAGCTTTGCGACCTCGCGCAACTCAATGAATACGTGCCACAATACGACGAGCATTATCACCTGATTTATCTTTACTGACAAAGAGTTAAGTAATGATAAAACTCATTTTTCGCAATTGGTTTACAGTGATGCCGTAGACAGATTTCAGCCTATGGTTTGGCGGTTGATGCATAGCTATGCGAGAATATTCACTTCGTTATATCAATTACGGTTGAAACAGAACCATGCGCAATTCAGAAAAACAAGATAACCTAGTTCGCGCTTTCAAGGCCCTACTAAAAGAAGAACGATTTGGCTCTCAAGGCGACATTGTTGATGCCTTGAAGAACGAAGGCTTTGAGAATATCAATCAGTCGAAAGTTTCTCGCATGCTCACTAAGTTTGGCGCAGTACGTACTCGTAATGCCAAAATGGAAATGGTTTATTGCCTACCGGCAGAGCTTGGTGTTCCAACAGTATCAAGTTCATTACGCGAACTAGTGCTGGATATTGATCACAATGATGCACTCGTTGTCATTCATACTGGACCGGGTGCCGCTCAACTTATCGCTCGTTTACTTGATTCATTAGGTAAAGCAGAAGGGATTTTGGGTGTTGTTGCGGGAGACGATACTATTTTCATTACCCCAACCATGAATATTACAACTGATCAGCTTTTCAGTTCGGTGTGTGACCTGTTTGAATACGCAGGATAACACTCCAACTCTTCATTTCATTTATGAGTCACGCCAATATAATGACGTGACTCATATCACATCTTCAAAAAAACCTCTCTTTGATAGCCATTAATAATTAACCAATTGTTTTTAAACAACTTTAATACGCGACCTTGCTTTAGGTTAATGATGTGCAATTAGACAGAATCGCTACAATTTTTAACAAAAATATAATTATGTGCCGATTTTTTGGTATTATTCAGCCACTTTTTCAACATACGGATTGAAAAAGATGCCGTTTCCGAGAGAGGAAACTCCCACAGCAACTACACTTGCTATGGGGTTAAGAATGAATAAAGGAAGGGAAATTCATGGCATTTAACAAACTTATTAAAGTAGGCGCAATCGCTGCAGCGGTAATGGGTGCAGGAGCGGTAAACGCTCAGGAATTCATCACTATCGGTACTGGTTCAGTGACCGGAGTCTACTACCCAACTGGTGGTGCAATCTGTAAATTGGTCAACAAAGGCCGCAAAGAACACAATATCCGTTGTTCTGTGGAGTCGACTGGTGGTTCAATCTACAACGTAAATACTATCCGTGCTGGCGAACTGGATTTTGGTATCGTACAGTCTGACTGGCAATATCATGGGTACAACGGAACAAGTAAGTTTGCAGAACAAGGCCCGTATAAAAAGCTTCGTGCAGTATTCTCATTGCACACTGAACCATTCAACATCATTGCACGTGCAGACTCAGGCATTGAAAATGTTGCTGACCTGAAAGGTAAACGTGTCAATATCGGTAACCCAGGCTCAGGCGACCGCGCAACCATGGGCGTTGTCATGGATTCAATGGGCTGGACAAACGAAAGCTTCAAACTGGCTTCTGAGCTAAAAGGCTCTGAGCGCTCACAAGCATTGTGTGACAACAAAATTGATGCATTCATCTATATGGTTGGTCACCCAAATGGTTCGATCAAAGAAGCAACAACTTCTTGTGACGCGAAACTTGTTTCTGCCACAGGCCCACAGATCGACAAGATCGTAGCAGACAACCCATACTACGCTTACAGCACAGTTCCAGCAGGTATGTACCGCGGTACTGATAAAGATGTGAACAGCTTTGGTGTTGCAGCAACAATGGTAACGACTGCAGATGTCTCTGACGAAGTGGCGTACAACGTCGCTAAAGCTGTATTCGAAAACTTCGATACGTTTAAACGTCTACATCCAGCATTTGCAAACCTGAAAAAAGAGGACATGGTAAAAGCAGGTCTTTCTATCCCTCTTCACCCAGGTGCAGAGAAATACTACAAAGAAGCAGGCCTTCTTAAGTAATCTCATAACGCAAGGAAGCAAATGCTTCCTTGCGTAGTTCTCCCACTCAGGGATGAGCTTAACGACATATCTCATATGGCTTCATGTTTGATAGCCACCATCGAATATTTCTAAGAAAAAGCTGAAATTGAGCATTCTTTCAACTGAACTACACTGAAAAGATGCCAAGTAAACAGCAGCAATAAACACAACAGAGCCACATATAACAAGGATAAAGTACATGTCGCAGACAACAACTCCGTCTCAAGATGTGCAAGAAATGGTAGCTCAGGCAGATACTGGCGCACGTAATCCACAAGGAATCCCTGGCCGTATCCTGTGGTTTGTACCACTCTGCTGGTCATTGTTCCAACTTTGGTACGCCTCTCCATTACCATTTATTTTCAATTTTGGTGTCCTAAATGACACAGAAGCGCGAGCCATTCATCTTACATTTGCCGTTTTTCTCGCCTTCACTGCATACCCAGCCCTAAAGCACTCTGCGCGCGATCATATCCCCATTATTGACTGGGTACTCGCATTCGCAGGTAGTTTTTCTGCCGCCTATATTTACATTTTCTATGCTGAACTGGCTGGACGTTCAGGTGCACCAACTACCCCAGACATCGTAATTGCTGTCATCGGCATGGTGTTGCTCTTGGAAGCAACTCGACGTGCATTAGGTCCTCCTTTAATGGCGGTGGCAGCAGTATTCCTTCTGTATACCTTTGCCGGGCCTCACATGCCTGATGTTATTGCACACAAAGGGGCAAGCTTAAACAAAGCGATGTCGCACCTATGGCTGACAACGGAAGGGGTATTTGGCGTTGCGCTTGGGGTTTCTACATCATTTGTCTTCTTATTCGTTTTATTTGGTGCAATGCTAGAACGCGCTGGTGCAGGCGCTTACTTCATCAAAGTTGCTTTTTCCCTTCTTGGCCATATGAAAGGTGGTCCAGCAAAAGCAGCCGTTGTGGCTTCCGGGCTTTCAGGTTTGGTTTCTGGTTCATCGATTGCAAACGTTGTTACCACCGGCACATTTACCATTCCATTAATGAAGCGAGTCGGCTTCCCCGGCACCAAAGCCGGCGCTGTTGAAGTCGCCGCATCAACCAATGGTCAGCTTACACCACCAATCATGGGGGCAGCCGCTTTCCTTATGGTTGAGTATGTCGGAATATCATACGTTGAAGTGATCAAAGCTGCGCTATTACCGGCACTGATCTCCTACATCGCTTTGATCTACATTGTTCATTTGGAAGCGTGTAAAGCGGGTATGACCGGGCTTCCTCGTCGCCACAATCCAACACTTATCCAAAGCTTGCTTTCGTTTACCGGAACCATTTTAGGCTTGTGTATCATCAGTGCACTGGTCTACTACGGTGTTGGCTGGACCAAAGATGTCTTTGGTGATGCAGCGACATCAATCGTTACCGTTGCCCTACTCCTTGCCTATGTGGGTTTAATCAAAATATCAGCAAACCATACAAAAGATGGGGCAATTGAGATAGATGCAGAACTCACTGAGGTGCCAGATCCAGGCCCAACAATTAAATCTGGTCTTCATTACCTACTGCCAATCGTGGTTTTGGTGTGGTGTCTGACCGTAGAGCGTTTCTCTCCCGGTTTATCGGCATTCTGGGCAACCGTCTTTATGATTTTTATTTTGCTCACCCAGCGTCCGCTGATCGCCCTATTATCTAAAGAAGGGAAGTTAGCTGAGCAAACTAAAGCCGGCTTTATCGATCTCGCGGAGAGCTTGGTGTCTGGCGCACGTAACATGATTGGTATTGGTGTTGCTACTGCAGCAGCAGGCACTGTGGTTGGTGTTGTAACATTGACGGGTATTGGCCTTGTTATGACTGATTTCGTTGAGTTTATCTCCGGTGGTAGTATCTTCCTGATGTTGCTCTTCACCGCAGTGATCAGCTTGATCTTAGGTATGGGTCTGCCGACAACTGCCAACTATATCGTTGTTTCGACGCTTATGGCCCCGGTCATTGTTACTCTAGGGGCTCAGCATGGTCTGATCATCCCTCTGATCGCAGTACACCTATTTGTGTTCTACTTCGGGATCCTAGCTGATGATACACCTCCCGTCGGCCTTGCCGCCTTTGCTGCCGCAGCAATCGCTAAGTCCGATCCAATCCGAACGGGTATCCAAGGTTTTACCTACGACATTCGTACGGCTATTTTGCCATTTATGTTCATTTTCAATACCCAGCTACTCATGATGGGGATTGATAGTTGGTGGCACTTAGCTCTTACGGTGATCTCCTCCATTATAGCCATGTTGATCTTTTCCGCCGCCACACAAGGCTGGTGGTTTACTAAAAATAAATGGTGGGAAACTCTCTTACTACTGGTACTGACGTTCTCCTTCTTCCGACCAGGTTTTTGGTGGGACATGATCTATCCAGCCAAAAACCTTTTACCAGGTGTTGAGATAGCGCAAGTTACCGAAACCCTCGATGTAGGACAATCTCTTGAACTGCGTGTGGCAGGAGAAAACCTCGAAGGGGACTACGTTGAAAAAACAGTACGATTGCCATTCAGTGATGAGGCAACAAGTGCGGATCAACGCATCACTTCGATGGGCCTCATGCTAACGGAGAATGAAGGAAGAATGATCGTCGATATGGTTGAGTTTGGTAGCCCAGCAGAATCATCTGGAATTGACTTTGATTGGGAAATCAAGTGGATAGTACAGAAAGCAGAAAGGCCAATGAAAGAATGGGTCTTTATCCCTGCGCTATTGATTTTGATCGCCATGGGACTCAACCAGAAACGACGAGCTCGAAAGGAACAATTGAGCGCGTAACAGAGCCATGTCTCACCACCAATTTACGGTGGTGAGACTACACTTACTAAAGGATGCAAAAGGAAGGTTTCCTTCCTTATATAACAAAGAGAAAACAAATGTATAAGCAGATCCTTGTTCCTGTCGATCTAAACGATCAAGGCTTTTCAGATAAAGCGGTGAAACACGCTGTTTGGCAAGCAAAACATTCAAATGCAGAAATCCATTTGCTGACGGTACTGCCAGGTATTCACATGTCGATGGTCGCTACATACTTTCCAAAAGATGCAGCACTAAAAATGAAACAAGACGTACAGAATCAATTGAAGAAGTTTGCTTCTTCTCATATTGATGAAAATGTAATTTACAAAACGCATGTTGCTGAAGGAAAACCATACAGCACCATTTTGGAATACGCTGAAAAATTAGGTGCCGATTTGATTGTAATGCCAAGCCACAAGCGTTCTAAGCTTGATAAGGTGGTACTAGGCTCAGTCGCCAGTAAAGTCGTGCAAAACTCGCCAATCAATGTTTTTGTCGTCAAACCTCAAGGCTAAACCAAAACAAATAAAGGCACCATACGGTGCCTTTTCAATAGGTATTGCCTATTAAAGATATCGATAGCAGCCATTTCCATCTATGAGAATAATTCTCAATAATAACCTCATCGAAGACAACACGATTAGGTTACACCATGAAAAAGACACTCAATTTTGCCGCTATCCACTTTACTATTGCCTTCACGGTTGCGTATGTACTGACAGGTGACCTCATTATCGGTAGCCTAATTGCGATGATCGAACCTATGGTAAACACCGTCGCTTTTTATTTCCACGAGCAACTCTGGAGTAAAGCTAAGCCCCTCAAAAATTTGGCTAGCTCAGCAAAAGTAAAAACAGGTAGCTTTGCCATTGTTCACTTCTCTGTCGCTTTTGGCGTGGCATACCTAATGACTGGAGATCTTTTTGTTGGCGGCATCATGGCGTCCATTGAGCCTGCAATCAACACTTGTGCCTACTATTTCCATGAGAAAATTTGGCAACGTAAGCACCCACAATCCCCAATGCCTATCGCGTGTAGCCATTAAGTCACAATGGATAATGAATCACACAACAGTCTTCGCTCAATCCCACATTAAAATGTCGCTCTTGCCCATCAAGAGTGACATCTAATCGATACAAGGAATCGGGAGATGGTTCTTTGGCATTGAAATAAATAGGTGCTTCGATTTGAAAAAGTGCGCTGGCCTGATTAGCACGCACATCAATCGGCAAGTGATAAGTCATTCCATTGAATTTCACCGACGCAGAAACCAAACCTGGTGAGTAGGTGGTGTAATGCAAATCGACCAAGAACTCACACCCACCGCCATGGTGCCAGATCTGCTCAGTCGTGACATGTTCTAGCCTTATGTGGCGGATACATTGCAAATATGGAGCTTGCCAAATACCCATTCTCGACTCAAAGCCCGTATCACTCTGCTCACCTAGCAAGCACAACTTGTCTTGCTCCTCACTTGCTTCGATCAACCAATCCTCTTCCTCTTCAAGAAAGAGAATTTCAAAACGGTTGCGCCCCAATTGAAGGTAAGGACGAATATCTTTACGGTACTCATTTTGACTGCCATCGCAATCAAAAACAGCAACACCATTAACGCGAACTTCAGCATGATAAGCAATTCCGGCTAGTACCAGATCAATCGCAGCAAAGCTGAGCAACGCATCGTCTACCTCAATGTCATGCATTAAATGCCATTCTTGCGCGGCAACCTCAGCCTCACTCACAGTATCTGGGAGGATTTGACTTAATGGCGCAGGAAAAGTCAGATCTCCTTGAGGGAGAGATAGGTCAGTTAAGGGGGAAAGTTGCCAGAGGCCAGCAAGAGATAATTGCATGATAAAAAATTGAGCTAGATCAAAGATGGGCTATTATATTGAATCAATGAGCATATAGGTAGCCCTATTATTCCATTGATGGTAGTAACACAATCTACGCACAAAAAAACCAGCCGAAGCTGGTTTTCTAATTCGTTACGAAGGCTTATTCTTCGTCATCTTCTTCTGGGTACAAGGCATCCTCGCCTTCATAATAAGTGCCCCAGCCATCGTAAATGATGTCGTATTTCTCTGCGAGATTGATTAGCTTCTCGACTTGTTCATCAATCACTTCTGCTTTTAGCGCAGACTGCATTGTTGCATCACAACACAGGAGTTTGTTGCCGTCTTCATCTTCCGTCTCTTCCGCTTCCAACACTTCAAAACCCATTTTGAATGCTTCAACAACCGCTTTCTCCAGCGTATCAAAGTCTTCTGCAAATAGGTGATGCTCAATCTCATAGAGCGCATCAGGATCACTGCCATCTTCAAGCAGAGCCTGGATAATATCGCGAGTGTCTTCTTTTTGAATCTCAATTAATTCTTCGACTGATAGATACTCATCTTCGTGAGACATAAGTGTTGCTCCGGATAGGGTCAGGTTGATCATTATTCGACGCGTCGAAATATGGCATGGATCGCGGCAAAATTCCACCATAACCCTGCCGTGAATAGATCTTTTCTGATCCTAAGCGGCGATAGCCATCACTATTGATGTCACAAATACAAAAAATTAACAATTTAGTTTCAACTCAATAATTCAGCATGATCTGTTATAAGTAGCCAATATTCGCTAATAAGTAGGAGTGCGTTTTTATGATGATCCACTGCATATCATGTAAATGATCAGGATGAATAGAAATTAAAGATAGGACACATTTCCTCGCAAATAAATGAATAGTCATTCACTATTAAAGCGCAATTCCACAAGCAGATTGATTGTTCCCGATAGAATACTGACGCATTTCCAGTTCCTTCTTCAAATATCATTAAAATAGAAAAATAACCTGCCATTGTAAATATTACAGATTTTAAAACCAACCAACCCAAAAGCAGCAGTAGTTTAATCCACAACTATAGCTTGCAACTTTGCTTCAAGCTTGTCATAAATACGCATTGAACAAATTGTAAGGATGCAATATGAGTAAGTTGTACGTTGGATCAGAAGTCGGCCAATTACGCCGAGTTTTATTAAACCGCCCGGAGCGCGCCCTCACCCATCTCACCCCATCAAACTGTCATGAACTTTTATTTGATGATGTACTGGCTGTCGAAGCCGCTGGTGAGGAGCATGATAAGTTTGCCAATACACTGCGCGAACAGGGTGTTGAGGTACTCTTATTGCATGATCTGCTGGTTGAAACTCTTGAGGTTTCTGAAGCTAGAACATGGCTGTTAAATACCCAGATTTCCGATTTCCGTTACGGTCCAACTTTTGCCAAAGACTTACGTCAATACCTTGCAGATATGGACAACGAGCATTTAGCAACCGTTTTACTCGGTGGCTTGGCTTATTCAGAACTACCAATTAAATCGGCTTCCATGCTCCCCCATATGCATCGTCCACTTGATTTCGTCATAGAGCCATTACCAAACCACCTATTCACTCGCGATACTTCTTGCTGGGTTTACGGCGGAGTTTCACTAAACCCAATGATGAAACCCGCTCGTCAGCGTGAAACAAACCATCTACGAGCTATTTATCACTGGCACCCTGTCTTTGCAGGGCAAGATTTTATTAAGTATTTCGGGGATGAAGATCTTCACTATGATAATGCCAATATTGAAGGCGGCGACGTATTAGTCATAGGTAAAGGCTCCGTCCTCATCGGTATGTCAGAACGAACTACGCCACAAGGTGTTGAGAACTTGGCGGCTAATTTGTTTAAACACGGCCAAGCAAAAGAAGTGATTGCCGTAAGTCTGCCAAAGCATCGTTCTTGCATGCATTTAGACACCGTCATGACTCATATGGACATTGATACCTTCTCGGTCTATCCAGAGATCATGAGAAAGGATCTCGAAACATGGCGCCTGACACCAAAATCAGATGGCGAGATGCGAGTGAAGCAGGTCTCTAGCTACGTTCATGCTATTGAAGAGGCATTAGGCTTGGATTATCTCAAGATCATCACGACAGGTGGTGACAACTATGAAGCTGAGCGTGAGCAGTGGAATGATGCCAACAACGTGTTAACGGTTAAACCCGGCGTTGTAATTGGTTATGAGCGTAACGTTTATACCAATGAGAAATACGACAAAGCAGGGATCAAAGTGCTCACCATTCCGGGGAATGAACTCGGCCGTGGCCGTGGCGGCGCTCGTTGCATGAGTTGCCCTATCGAGCGAGATGCTATTTAACTGAAAAAAGCTGCGAATTCGCAGCTTTTTTTATTCATCTCTGGTTAGGCGAATTACTCGGTTCCGCCTACCGTAATTGAATCGAGTTTCAATGTTGGCTGACCCACACCGACAGGGACACTCTGTCCAGCTTTACCACACACACCGACACCGCGGTCAAGACTTAAGTCATTTCCTACCATGGAAACTTGCTGCATCGCTTCAATACCAGAGCCTATCAGCGTTGCCCCTTTTACTGGGCGCGTGATCTTACCATCTTCAATCAAGTAAGCTTCAGACGTAGAGAACACAAACTTGCCGGACGTAATATCCACTTGTCCACCACCAAAGTTTGGTGCATACAAGCCTTTCTTCACTGTAGCGATGATCTCTTCAGACGTATGTTGACCTGGCAGCATGTAGGTATTCGTCATACGTGGCATAGGCAGATGCGCATAAGATTCACGTCGCCCGTTGCCAGTCGGTTCAACCCCCATTAAGCGGGCATTGAGCTTATCTTGCATGTAACCTTTCAAAACACCATTTTCGATTAATGTGTTGTATTGGCCTTGCACCCCTTCGTCATCAAGGTTTAACGAGCCACGCAGATCTTTGAGTGTGCCATCATCAACAATCGTGCACAGATCAGACGTCACTTTCTGGCCGATTTTACCGCTGAATACGGATGACTCTTTACGGTTAAAATCACCTTCTAAACCATGACCAACGGCTTCGTGCAGTAAAACACCCGGCCAACCAGAACCCAATACGACAGGCATCGCTCCTGCGGGTGCTGCATCCGCTTCTAGATTCACCAGAGCCATCCGAATCGCTTCATCAGCATATTGATAGGCAACGTTCATCCCATCCATTTCTGTCAGGAAGAAATCATAACCAAAACGGCCACCACCACCAGCACTGCCTCTTTCTCGACGTTCACCACGTTGCGCTAATACACTGATTGACAGACGAACAAGCGGGCGAATATCCCCAGCATAAGTCCCATCGGTTGCAGCAACCAGCATTTGCTCATGCACACCACTTAAGCTGATTGACACTTCTTTGATCAAAGGCTCTTTGGTTCGAATATAAGCATCCAGCTCTTTCAACAGTGTCGTTTTCTGCTCTTTCTGCCAGCATTCAAGTGGGTTCACCGCACCATAAATGCTCTGATTATCCGTACGTCTGAATGCTTGAAGTTGGCCATTTTGCCCCTGCTGCGCAATACCGCGAGCAGCAATCGCACTCTGTTTTAAGCCTTCAAGCTGGATCTGATCAGAATATGCAAAACCGGTTTTTTCTCCCGTCACAGCACGGACACCAACACCACAATCGATGTTAAAAGAGCCATCTTTAATAATGCTATCTTCCAATACCAGTGACTCGTGCCAACTGGATTGGAAGTAAATATCAGCGTAGTCGATCTGACGGGTGGCGATACTCGCTAACGTATCCGCTACATCCTGCTCCGTCAAACCTGCCGGGCTCAGTAATGCCTCTTCAACCTGATTAATTGTCATACTCTGCTCTTATCTGGAATTGATTCTGAAATCTTGAATGTTGGTCCACCGGCATTGCGGCTCTGACCTCATCTACTTGTTTTAAGTCTATATCGACTACTTGGCTTTCGACACTACCACCTAACTGCAAAACAATACGGCCCCATGGGTCAATCACCATAGAATGGCCCCATGTTTCTCGCCCACAAGAATGTGTTCCGGTTTGGTTGACCGCCACAACCCAACATTGCGTCTCAATCGCCCTTGCTTGTAATAAGGTTTGCCAGTGCGCTTTCCCCGTGACAGCTGTAAAAGCTGCAGGGACGAGTAAAATCTGCGCTCCCCGCCGAACAAGCTCAGAATAAAGCGGGGGAAAACGCACATCATAACAAATGCTCATGCCTAGTGTTGCAAATGGTGTATCGCAAACCACAATGCGGTTACCCGCGGTGAATGTATCCGATTCACGATAACGCTTATGGCTATCTGCGACATCCACATCAAACATATGCAGCTTGTCATAATGCTCAACCAATTGACCACTGCTGTTAAACACTAATAACGTGGTCGTCACACCATTATCTCGTCGTATTGGCATGCTACCGATTAATAACCAAACATTGTACTCTTTGGCTATTTGAGCGAGCTGTTGTTGCAGTTCACCGTGACCAAATGGCTCAGCATGACGGTGGTAGTCCTGCTTTTGTCCAAAAACCAACGTATTCTCTGGGGTAAGTACCCACTTCGCACCCTTAGCTGCCAATTCCGCAACCTGCTGTCGAATCCACATTAAGTTTTTCTGAGGATCCGGACCGGATGTCATCTGAATAATACCGACTCGTTCCATGAGTTCGCCTCTTGGTTATTCCAACGCTTCACGCAGCTTTTCTGGTAACTCAAATTCTCCTTTACTCCGTGATAATTCACGCACAGTCGGAGAATCCAAAGGCCCTTTCACTTCGTAATTGACTTGGGTAAATACTTCAACAACGGGTGAGATCACCGTTGTGATCGCTAAAACGTACAGCGCCGTTTGTGGCGTCACCGCAAACGCTGTCAGTACTGGGATACCAGAGGTAATATCAGGGACAAAGTTCACTTCTGCATCCACCGTACGATTATTTAAGTTAGCAAGCCCTTTAATCGTCATCTCGCCCGCTACGGCATCCATCTTAATATCGTTGGTCAGGAAAATACCATCACGGATCTCACCACTGCCAGTGATAGAGTTAAACGCCATGCCTTTATCGAATACGTCGGTGAAATCTAGCTGCATTTTACGGATGATTGAATCAAGGCTAAACAAACCAAGTAATCTGGCTGCGCCACTCACGTCCGAAATCGTCCCTTTACCCAACTTAGTCTCAACATTACCGGCCAAGGTATTGATCTTCATTGACCAAGGCGCACCATCCCACGCTACCTGAGAGGTAATTTCAAACGGGGCTTTTTGGATCCCTGTAGAGATACCAAAGCGCTCCATCACATCACTGTTGTTATCACCCTTCATCGAAATGTTAAACACGGTATGGCTAACATCATCCTTCAATTGCCATGAGCCGTTCATATCCACTTGGTTACTACCACTTCGAAACGACAGCTTCTTCCATTCCAAGCGATCGCCCTGACGTTGTAAATCCAATAAAGTTTTACCCACTCGGTAGCCTTGCAACCAGAAATCATCAATGGTTAGGGTAATATTCGGAATTTGATCGTGAAACTTACGATCAAAGGCAGAGATCAACGGCTCACTCTGTTTCTCTGGTTGGAATAAAGAGGTCTCTTTCTGCTCTTGCTCTAAGGCCGGAATGTAAACATGAAGTCGGTCTAATGCGACAGAGAGATCATAGGGCTCAAGGTAATTCGCTTCACCCACCGCTTCTTGACTCTCTAACGTCATATGCCAACCTAGATTTTTCTGACGAGCAGAAAAATCCACATCATGCCAATCAATACCAGCAAGATGAAGTTCAGATGCATTAATATCAATCCGTTGAGGCATCGGTATTTGTGGCGTGTTTAGTTCATCCATTCTGGCCTTGGTTTTCACTTCCGGCTCAGACAACACAGTTAACCAGTTATCCAGATCAAATCGATCGGTTCTGATTTGCGCATTGTGACCAACCACAGGGCTGATTTTGAAGCTGCCACTACCCACGACAAGGTTTGTCGCCTTAAGAACAGGAACTTTAGGCCGAATATCAATCTCCGTTTGATATTTTAGACCCGGAAGCTGTAAGCGGGCACTTACTGACTCTTGATTACCAGAGGCTTGTAGACGCGCTTTAGACGCTTTCTTTGCTGCCTTATTTAATGGATATGGATAATCACTTGCCACCATTTTTAAGTCGGCTGAGGTATCAATCTGATAAGTAAAACCGACATCATTCAGTTGAATATCGACATCCATACGCCAAGGAGCATGACCTGTCACTGGGCCTAACCAACGTTCTCCCACATAAGGATAGAGCGGCTTGATGTCCCAGTCACCTAGTGCATCAATTGCCACAGAGTAGCCTTGCCCTGCATTTTCCCCCGCAAAATCAATCGATATTGCCTGCTCGAGTAATTCTGCAGATAACCCTGCTGCTTTAACGACATCATTATCAAACTCCACTCGTCCAGAAACTGACTCAAGTGTCATCGGAGGTGCATCGATTTCAACGTGGTTATTCTTTAGATCCGCGTAACCCCACGCTCGCGCGTCATCACCATTAAACGGAACATTGAGTTGAAACTTCGAGCTCACATCCCCGTTTACTTGAACGGCGGTCAATGCAGCGCCAACGGAATCGACCAATGGAGAAGCCGTCATATAATCTCGTACAGCATTGCCTTTTGCCACTGCGCTGGCTTCAATTTCAATATGGCCATTTTCTGCTAACTCGGGAATTCTGCCAGTGATACGCTTGGCTTTTACATCCATTAATGTTGCCTGACGCGAGTCAAGGTACATCGCATCATTTTGGAATAATAAGTCCAATTGTAAGTCAGTGATTGGCGGCCAAGCAGTATCAAAACTGAATTTGGCGTCTTTCAGCCCTACCCACGCCTGAAACATGCCATCATTGCCGTGATAAGGAAATTGACCTAATTCACCGTACCAAAGCAACTTAGCCGTGTTCACTTTACCCGCTTGGATAGCAGTCGAAAGATAGTCAGTGAGATCGCGCCCAAGCGCTAAAGTTGGCAAATAACGCCAAGTTTCCCCTGCGTTATATAAATCCGCTTCGGCATAAAAGGAAAGGAAGGGGCTTTTGTCGTTCGGAAAATCCAATCGAAACGCACCAAGCACTTGCAAGTCAGGCGTCGCAGCGGTCACCTTATCCGCCCACAAACGCCAACCATCAGGCAAGTTTTGCCACACAATTTCGACTTGGCCCTGTTTGATATTTAATGGCGCTTGGAACACATCGCCATAAGGTAAGACATCATCAATCAATGATACCGAGGCCTTGGCCTGCTGTAGGTCACCAGATATTTGCGCCGATAAATGATGAACTTCTGGCAGCAGTTCCCATTGCGCAAGAGAGCCTTCTGTTAACTTAGCGGAGTAGCGTAAAGAATCAGCCCCACCAGACATCTCAAGACGAATATCCTCAACACGCCCAGCAGGCTTTAGCTGATTTAACAGCGCCATCGTTTGCTGAGACTCCGGAGCGAGCTTAACCAAAGGCAACAATGCCTTTAGCTCAAGTTGAGAAATATTGGCAATCCATTGTTGCGGCTGCCAATCCAAGACCATATCCAGCTCTGGCCATTCGGTATCATCGGTTCTGAGATTGAGTGAGTGAGCATTTACCTGCACACCCTCTGCTTTAGGAATAAGGCGCAGAACACCAGACTCGATAAGCAAGTCATGTTGTCCCTCTTCCTGCCACACCAACTCTGACGGTTTTAAATCAATGTAGGCATCAACTGGCTTTGAACGTTCAAGGGTTAACCAACTGCTAAAGCTTACTTGCCCTTTCTCAATGCCCGTCTCGTCTTTTAAGTACTTAGTCAGCCAAGGCGTAACTAAAACATTGTCCGCAGCGAGGTAGAATTCACCGGAAATATCTTGAAATGAACCATGATCGGTAAAGTTAGCGCTTACTTGCAAAGAGTTCAGTGTGGTATCAGCGATATTCACCACACCCTCAGCCCAATGTCGACGACCTTGGTTGCGCCAACGTAGCTTGTCGATATCCAATTGACGCACTTCACCATCAAAACCTAAATAGGTGATCACTGAGTTACGAACTACGAACTCATCGAGCTGACGGAGAAAAAGTTTGTCTAACTGCTTGAGTACACTCTGTTGTGAGTCACTGGTTTGTTGGGGATCAGATGAACTATTATTTTCTAGCCAGTTAATCGAGCTCACATCCAGCTGCAACGCCTGAATATTCAGATCAGCAATAACCGGCTGGAGCTGCATGATGGATTGCACTAAATCAAACTCAACATCCACTTGTTCGGTCGAAAAGTGGATATCACTGCCTTTTGGCGTTTGTGCTTTTACCCCTTGAAAAGAGAGTGATGGATGGGTATTACGCCAGTAGCCACTAATATGCTCAATTTCAAATTCAAGTCCAGTGCTCTGATTAACCCATGTTTGAATTTGGTCTTGATACTGATTGAGCTTTGGTAGCGCAACACGTAATGCTGTTACTGCTACCGCCAGTGTGACGAGTACAGTAACCAGCATCCAAAGTAGAATTTTAGAAAGATGAGTAGCCGTTGGATTCACGTTGTGCCTTTACATCATCACGACATCAAACTGCTCTTGAATATAAAGATGTTCAGCCTGAATTTTTACTTCTTTACCAATAAACACTTCCAGTTCTGCTAATGCATGTGATTCATCACCCTGAAGTGTTTCAGCCACCGCAGGAGAGGCATAAACCACAAATTTATCCGCATCGTAAGCGCGGTTCACTCGTGTAATTTCTCGCAGAATCTCGTAACACACCGACTCCACGGTTTTCACGCTGCCTCGCCCTTCACAAGTAGGACAAGTTGAACATAAAACATGTTCAATGCTCTCTCGAGTGCGTTTGCGGGTCATTTCAACCAAACCAAGCTGAGTAAAGCCGTTGATGTTTGTTTTTACCCGGTCATTGCTCAGTGCAGCTTCGAGCGAGGTCAATACGCGACGACGGTGTTCGTCTGCGGCCATATCGATAAAATCAATGATGATAATGCCGCCTAAATTACGTAAACGTAATTGGCGAGCAATGGCTTGTGTCGCTTCGACGTTGGTATTGAAAATGGTTTCTTCTAGATTACGACGGCCAACAAATGCACCGGTGTTAATGTCTACGGTAGTCATTGCTTCGGTCTGATCAATGATCAAATACCCGCCAGATTTGAGTTCGACCTTGCGCTCTAATGAACGTTGAATTTCATTCTCGGTATCGTACATATCGAAAATGGGCTTATCACCTTCATAAAGTTCCAGCTTCTCGGTTAGCTCTGGTACATATTCGCTGGTGAATTCTTTTAGGTTTTCAAACTCCTGACGAGAATCCACTAAGATCTTAGTCAGCTCTGTCCCAACAAAATCACGCAGGATACGTTGTGATAATCCCAATTCCCCATACAAGGTCGAACGGGTTTTATATTTGCTGCGGCGCTCAGTTACTTTGGACCATAGTCGCTTCAAAAAAGCCGCATCCTGAGACATTTCTTTTTCATCCGCACCTTCAGCCGCAGTCCGGATAATAAAGCCACCATCTTCGTCACAATAACGTGCAACGACCTTTTTGAGGCGCTCACGCTCCGCTTCACTCTCAATACGCTGAGAAACACCAACATGACTCGCGCCCGGCATAAAGACAAGATAACGAGATGGTAAGGTGATATCGGTTGTTAGGCGCGCGCCTTTAGTGCCAAGCGGATCTTTTACCACTTGAACAACAATGTCTTGTCCCTGACGGACCAGTTCAGAAATATCACGAACTTGAAATTGCTGCTTTTCGTTTTCTGCTACACACTCGGTATGCGGCACGATATCTGACGCGTGGAGAAATGCAGCTTTATCTAAACCAATATCGACAAATGCAGCCTGCATGCCCGGTAATACCCGGCTGACTTTGCCTTTGTAAATGTTCCCGACAATACCCCGTTTTGCTTCACGTTCAACGTGGACTTCTTGTAAAGCTCCACCCTCAATCATGGCCACACGAGTCTCACTCGGGGTCACGTTGATCAACAACTCTGCACTCATGAGCGCACCTCAATTATGAAATTATAAGAATTCGTGCAAGAGCTGGTCAGTTTCAAATAATGGCAAACCAACCACCGCATGGTAGCTGCCTTCTATACGCGTGACGAATCGCCCACCTATACCCTGAATACCATAACTGCCAGCTTTATCGCATGGTTCACCTGTGTGCCAGTATTGTTCTATTTCTTCTTCTGACAGGCGCTTGAACCATACATTTGTCGTTACTACGACCGTTTTCTTTTTCTCTTTATTTGCGACTGTCACCGCCGTCATAACCTGATGACTGCGATCAGACAATTGCATCAACATCTGTTTAGCATGGGACAGATCCGCCGGCTTCTCCAGTACAACGCCATCAACCACCACAATGGTGTCTGAGCCAACAACCACAGAATCCGGTGCTAATGCCACACCTGCTAACGCTTTATCTTGTGACAAGCGCGCAACGTATTGCTGCGCGGATTCATCGTTTGATTGCTGCTCTTCAACATCCGTACAAATGATTGAAAAATCGTACCCAAGATGACTCAATAGTTCTTTTCTTCTTGGTGAGCCAGAAGCCAATACGAGCTGTTTTTTTGTCATACTATTTCACATGCCAATGGCGTCTCACTCGACGCATCAATAAAAACATCCACGGCCACAAGATGCAGTTTATCAATCCACTCCAAAGAGAGAGCGGATTAAAACTAATATCTTGAATGAGGTATTCACCGAAGAAAATCAGGCCTTCTAGAACTATCGATAACAGTCCGATGATGATCGCTTGTTGCCACAGAGCCATATTACGTAACACCAAAAAGTTCAGTGCCACAATGTAGATGACAATGGACATCATCATCCCTCGGATCCCAAGGGTTGAACCAAGAAGCAAATCCCACAGTAATCCTAAGATCAGTGCGGTGCCTACATTAACTCGATGCGGCAATGCCAATACCCAATAACAAGTAACAAGCAATAGCCAAGAAGGACGCATTAGATCCAAAATGCCCGGCCAAGGAATGGTTTGTAGCGTCAGCGCTAACAGAAATGAGCAAAAAATGGCCATTCGGCCTCGCATGAAACTACTGGCCACTATTCTCACCTTCTGTCATGTTTTCTGGTGCAGCCTGAATCACCTTTTCTTGACGGGCGTCATTGGGCCAAATCAGCAATAAATAACGTAAGCGCTCAAAATCCACCACAGGATCAGCCTCAATCAAGGCAAACTCCCTCCGGCTATCTCGCTCTACTTTGGAAATATGAGCAACGGGATAACCTTCTGGATAAACGCCACCCAAACCAGAGGTCACCAATAAATCATCTTGCTGGATATCAGTGCTAATGGGGATGTGTTCGAGCTGGATCTTATCGACTTGACCATTACCGGAAGCAATGACTCGAATATCATTGCGGATCACCTGCACAGGAATCGCACTATTACTATCTGTCAGCAGCAACACACGGCTGTTATGCGCAGAAACGAACGTGACTTGCCCGACGATCCCTTTGTCATTAGCAACGGGCTGTCCAACATAAACACCATCCACATGGCCTTTATCAATCACCACTTGGTGACGATAAGGTGAAGTATCTACCGCCATAACTTCGGCTACCACTTTTCTTTCGTCACGAACGAAAGAAGAGCCCAGTAATTTGCGAAGTCGCTGGTTTTCCTCACGGTATTGGTCGAGCAACAACAAATCACTCTTGAGTCTTAACACTTCTCGTTTAAGGGTCTGGCTGGTTGTCAACAACGTCTGGCGAGTATGAAAGCGCTCATAAAAACCATCAAACATGGTACGAGGTAGATCCGCAACATATTGAATTGGAGAAACCAGACTGTTGAGCAGGTAGCGAACCTGAGTAAATGCACCTAAACGACTATCAGCCAGCATAAGGCTGGCTGATAGGATCACGGCGAAAAATAGTCGTAACTGAAGTGAAGGTCCTCGGCCAAAAATCGGCTTCATTCTTATTGAGTTCCTTGTATAAGTACACTTAGCCTGAGCAAAGGCTCAGGCTAAGTTATTATTCTTCGCTGAATAGATCGCCGCCATGCATGTCGATCATCTCAAGGGCTTTACCACCACCTCGAGCAACACACGTCAGCGGATCTTCTGCAATCACAACCGGAATACCCGTTTCTTCGGTAAGCAGACGATCTAAATCTTTTAACAAGGCACCACCACCAGTAAGCACCATGCCATTTTCTGAAATATCAGAAGCAAGCTCAGGTGGACACTGCTCAAGAGCAACCATTACTGCAGAAACAATACCTGTTAGCGGCTCTTGCAACGCTTCCAGAATTTCGTTTGAGTTCAGGCTAAAGCTACGTGGCACACCTTCAGCAAGGTTACGACCACGAACTTCGATTTCTTGAACTTCATCACCAGGGTAAGCAGAACCGATTTCATGTTTGATCTTTTCTGCCGTTGCTTCACCAATCAAGCTGCCGTAGTTACGACGAACATAGTTAATGATCGCTTCATCAAAGCGGTCACCACCAATACGAACTGATGAAGAGTAAACCACACCGTTTAGAGAGATCACCGCAACTTCCGTCGTACCGCCACCGATATCGACCACCATCGAACCTGTTGGCTCAGAGACACGTAGGCCCGCACCAATTGCTGCTGCCATCGGCTCATCAATTAAGTAAACTTCGCGAGCACCTGCACCCAATGCAGATTCACGGATCGCACGTCGCTCAACTTGCGTCGAACCACAAGGGACACATACTAATACGCGCGGGCTTGGTTTTAGAATGCTGTTGTCATGAACTTGCTTAATGAAGTGCTGTAACATTTTTTCTGTCACGTAAAAGTCGGCGATCACACCATCTTTCATCGGACGAATAGCAGAAATATTACCAGGTGTACGACCTAGCATTTGTTTTGCGGCGTGACCTACAGCAGCAACACTTTTGCCTGCACGGTTACGATCTTGTCGAATGGCAACAACTGAAGGTTCGTCAAGGACGATACCCTGTCCTTTTACGTAAATAAGAGTATTGGCAGTACCTAAATCGATAGATAGGTCATTAGAAAATATGCCACGAAGTTTTTTGAACATATTCTTCGCTCGTCCTGAAAGAATTATAAGATAGAAAATTGCACTAAATGTACCAATGCCTTGCCATCACAGCAAGGCATTGTGGCGTAAACATGGACTGAAACACGCATTTTCTAACAGATTCCTTACTTAGGGGCATTATTTCTAATTATTTACCTAAGTTACTGACCCGTTAAACCCGTTTCTCCACGAAATAGTACTTTATCATTACCACGGAAAACGCCAAATGTTATCACACTGGACGGATCTTCATCACCGACACCGCGCCAATTGTATTGCAACCATGGTTGAGCAATGTTGGTAGCGCCACAAGTTACCCCCGTTTGACCAATTTGTGGGGAAGTATCGGCTAACCGCATCCAGAACCGAACGCGTTCTTGCATAACCCCAGAAGAGTGTGCAACAGCATGAATTTCATTCGACCGTCCGTTTGCCACATGCTTCCAGTTTCCAACGCTATCTGAGCCAGAAAGGTGCGAGTCAGAGCTGGCCCCGCCTGACGTTAGAACCTCTTTACAGGTATAGTTATTTGGCGTGGCCAATAACGAAGCAGAGTCTTCATTATTCGTTTCAAACCGCCCTTGATGCCAATATTCAACCCGTAACGGGATGGCAGCATCTTGTCCGGCTATACTAGAAACGCTATCCATAACCATCCGTCCATAACGGACTGGAGGCTGGGTTAGCAAGGCTTGCTCAGAAACAACTGAATCCTGTGAAAAGCTGACGGGATCTACCCCCGTAATTTGCAATCCAAAGCTTGTCGTTGTTGAACCCAGATCAGACGTATTAAATGGCCCATTAGCGGTACTCGTCACTTCTGCGGGTGTTGTATAATTGCGCTTCAGCATTGCGTTGGTGTCATTCAGAAACCATTGAGACTCACCACTATTATTGCTTTGCCACTGCCCATTCAATAGGTCAAGGACTAAGGTATTATTGATTGAGTCATCAGCATCGCTAGCAAATTTCGCCTGCAAGCTTTGCGCAAACAAGTGATAGTTTTTCAACGGTGCGGTTGCATCTTTAGCGTAAGCCTGAACCACCACTTCAGCGCTTTCAAAGGGTTGCCCCATGTATGCAATACCACCTTGATCATCAGGGGCATCCCAAGTGACTTGTTCTATGGAAAAAGAGTCTGGATAGAAACGTCCTACACCACGAACAGCGGCATCAATAGCTTGCCAATACCCTGAATTAGACGTATCAGCCACAATTTTCACACTGCCGACTTCAGACCAACTTAATGAAGAAAACTGGTGCTTCTTATTGCTATCGGAAGCCGTATTCGCTTGACTCAATGAGCCTGTTAAATTACCAGCAACACCGGTGGATGGGCTATCAATTTCATGTGTTAGGTTGAGGGTAAATACAGGAGCACCAGACAAAGAAGCATTATTTAAAGGCGATAAATCACAGTAATCATAGGTTCCTGCGACATAACTTTTAACTCGGGCATTATCGTACTGTGCATTAGATTGCCAAGCGATGGGATAAACATTCAGAGCAAAGCTTTCTCCAGCGGAGGTAAGTCCCGCCCCTGACTCTGAAGTACCATTGATATTACTGGCGCTACAAATCGCAAACGTCCAAGGCCGAGCGTAAAGCATGAAGCTAGCAACAATATCGATCTCTTCTTCATCAGGGCAACCTTGGACATTCGGACCAAAATCGCTACAACGAATGGTGTCCTTTAGCTCCCCATTGAATTGACCAGCTTCATCAAATTTGATTTCACCGTCACCCTTGCCATTTTTTACTGATGCAGAAAACGTCAGCTTATTAGCATAAATGCCAGACTGAGGAACAAAATCCGATACTGTGATATCTGATTGATCAAACGTTTGATCGTAGTTAATCGTGATAGGTTTGTTGCTCGCATTGCATGCGAGTGCTTTGATCGCAACGGTTTCACTTTTTCCGGCAATCAGCTTCAACGGATCATTGTTGTTGATTTCTAGCTTAGCGGGTACGAACAATAACTCTGAACGATCAAAGATCGAGCCCTTAGAATCCAGCTCGGCTTTAATCTCAATATCTTCATAAGCATGATCCGATTTACTGTCGATTGTGAACTCAAACCATCCTTCCTGAGAATTAAAGCCATGTGAAGTGAACGACAATTTATTAGAGCCTTGTTCAGACAAGGTCACCGTTTCGTTTCCAACGTCATACAGACGGGTCCCATTACTATCGTAAGCAACCACATAAACTTTATTTTCGTCTTCACACGTCAGGTGATAGTTATTCGGTAGCACTTCAAGCCGAGAAATGGATGCAGTCGGTGGCTCACCACATGTTAACCCACTGTCGCCGTACAAATTATTGTAATTGCCACTGACATAAAGGCTGTAAGCTGTGATCCCACCTTTAATCGTATTATTATTACCTCCAATATCTACGCCACCTCGGGTCACAGAGTAAGGGTTAATATAAATGTATGCATTCACTACTATTCTGTCTGCCTGAGTAGGTAATACGAAGTGGGCATTATTACCCCGACCAATCATTAATAGATCTTCAGGTTTTCCTTTCGCGTTAATCTCTACTGCTGCATTAGCAAAAACGATTTGGTTATAGTGGATCTGCGTTTTACCTTGGATCTTAATCGCTGACTTTGCTGAAGAAAGATCTATCTTATCGAAGTAATATACACCGCCACTAAGCACTTGCGTTCGAGAGCCATCCACCTTTAGATCGCCATACTCCCCCGGAGGCAACGTAGGACAAGAACCTGAACGACAACGTTTATCCGGTCGCCCTCGTGCGTTATATGCAGAAAATGTAAAAGGAAAATCCTCTATTGGCGTCCGATCGATGAGACATGTTTTGGTTGAAGAGGGATACTTACATTGGGCGCGATTGCCCTGATTCTGATAAAACGCTAAGCCCTGATTGTCTCTGACAGGATGGATGTAGTTACTCAACCCGGAAAAACCAATGCTCCCCGAATATATCTGACCATTATAATAAGAGTTGGTCTGAGCAACAGTTGGGACATACTTACAAATCAAATCAGACAAGGCTTCGTCTTCAGGCAAAGTGCCGCAAGCGCCTTCCGTAATACAGTTATGATCTTCCACTTCAGCATTAAATTCATTTCCAACCAAATCAATCCGAACGTATGGTGAAGAATAACCATTAGCTCCTGTGACACTGGTAAGGTTATAGCTGGAGATCTGATCTTTTCGCGTCCCATCAACATAGTAGCTCAATGTACCGCGAATATTTCCACGCCAATCAACCCAAACCCCATCAAATTTCACTTGAAACGTACGGGTCTTTCCTTCATAGACATAATTGCGCTCATAAAAAGCAGGGTTATAAAATCGAAAACTCGTGTCATCAGTCCAGACAGGATAATAATAGGACGAGCCAACTAACCTCACTCGGTTTGTTCCATCTGACTCCATTTCAAAGGTGACACAGAAACCATTACGAGCATCCACTCGCGTACCACTGACAAGGCATTGGTTAGCACTCACAGCAAATGAGCTCAAGGCAATCAATAAGCTACATATCCACAGTAATCGATACAACACGCGCTTGTATATCATTCGTCCGTTACCCATAACTCTTGTACCCGTCTTACCTCAAATACCCCACTGCCACACGTTACCTGCGACTCTAACCGATACATATTGCGACCATTTAATGCACCTCGAGATTCACACCGGATCACAGGCGTCTGACAGCTGGTAGCAGTCACGCTTGATACTGCACCACTGACAGCACTGCAATTTGCGGCCAAGTCAGGAGTTACAGTGCTCAGTGGATACATTTGAGTTAATGCCCACTCATTGGCTGAATGAGCAAGTAACCAAGCCTGATTGCCTAAAATATCTTTAGTAAATGCGTCGTTATTAGACCATTCAATTCGAGTTAATGTAGACGCGAGAAAACCCAGTACGACCAAGGTAAATATGACGACGACATACAGGTTTCCTTGTTGTTTACTCTTATTATGGAACATTTAGCACCTGCACATCTTGCTCAAAGTGAGTTTGTTCATCACCTCGACTAAATTGAAGGGATATATGCACTAATCCACCACGTTGGATATTCGCGCCTGAATAGTCAAAGCTCCCTTTTGTCACACTATCGGCAACCACAGTATTATTTCGGCGGATAAAACCTTCTGATGGATCGACGCAATAGGTCACCTGATTGCTGGCGCTGAATATGTAATGACGACTTCCAACGGAGCCCCCAACAATTGAACTGGCAGCATTTGCGATGGAGAACACCGCACCAGATTGCGTAACAGAGCTGAGGGAAATAACGTTATCCGCCTGAGAAAGCGAAGAGGTGGGGTTAATGATCAAGGTTCGAGGCGCCAATACACTTTGACTAGCACCATCTTGGCCAACAATGAATTGTAAATCCGCACCAGAAACCGAATAGAACCCTGAATAGTCAATCGGATAAAAGGAGAAGCAAGATTGTGTGCCATTTTGACTATTGGTGAACACATTTGGCAACGCATGGCGGATTTCTCGGGTCATTTTTTCCAGAACAAACCTAGCCTGAGTTTGTAATCTCTGACGCTCGACTGTATCGGCATACCCTTGTGCACCAAACTCAACAAAGCCAGCGATCCCTAACACTAAGATCCCGCCAACAATGATGGTTAGGATCATTTCAATAAGGGTAAATCCATTTCGCTTCATCAATAATTCCCCTTATAGGCAGTAAGAGAAATAGGCGTTTGATTACTGGCAGAAATGGTCAGTAATACTCTCTTTATTGTGAAAGCGTTGTAACCCGCAGGGTAATTAACCACAACATCAACTCTGAAGTTTTGATAGGTCGTTTGTGCCTCACCAAGCAAGGTGTTCAAATTACCGCATCCACCTGTTCCTTCTGGCGTCCAACAGCCGTGGTAATCATCCACGTCATTGTATTGCAGAACATCAGACTCTTCTGGCCCCAAGTCATTTGCAGCAGTGCAAGAAGGAACCGTTTCTCCTACGATCGTTTCCCCACACCGCACTCGCCCACCATTGAAGTCACTGTTATGGTCAAAGCCCTGTGCAAGAATTTGAGTCATTAGACTTTGTCCTAGTGCCGCCACGCGAGTCTGATAATGAGGATTCGCCGAACGCTCAATTTGAGGCTGGAGAAAGCTAACAATAGTAATCATTGCAAGCCCCATCACTACAATCACAATCACACTTTCAATCAGAGTAAACCCCTTAGAAAGACAACGACTTGAGCTCATAGGCACACCCCACGAGACACATACCCTTGGTTGTTAACACACACTCTGGCTTGGCTGTCCGATGCCGTTAATAAGATATTAATGCCGCTACTTGCTGCACCTTCGGGATTCCCGAGAAGATCAA
This sequence comes from Vibrio sp. NTOU-M3, assembly GCF_040869035.1. Classification (NCBI taxonomy): domain Bacteria; kingdom Pseudomonadati; phylum Pseudomonadota; class Gammaproteobacteria; order Vibrionales; family Vibrionaceae; genus Vibrio; species Vibrio sp. NTOU-M3. Next base: position 372,300 of record NZ_CP162100.1, on the reverse strand, counting down.
AGGTGACAGTTGATAAGTTTGGTGTAGCAGAAAAGCTCAGTTCTGGAATTCGAACTAGGTCACTGCGAGATTCATGACTCCCAGAAGAACATGCGGCCAAAGAGCCAACACATTGATTACCAATAGAGAGGATAAAATTCGTATTTGCGCTGCTATCACCTAGGTTGGATTGCATCCGATTCACTTGGACTTGCCGGATCACAGAAATCATTTGCTCTTGTGCGGCAAAGGCTGAAAAACTCCCCACACCAATATAGCGACTTGCAGCATAGGCAGACACAATAGCGATCAGTAAGATCACGACGATCAACTCGACCAGAGTAAATCCTTGGGAAGATCTATATACCATCACGCGATGCTCACCTCATTCCTTGGTATTAGTTAGTATACCTCAATATAACTTGAGCAATTGTTTTGAAAGAATTTTTGAGAAGAATAGAGAAGAAAGGCCAGCTTTGCTGGCCTAGACTAAAACAAGCTATTGACATGAAGTCACATTATATGAAGGTTCAGCATTACTCGTTGCTGGATTTATAGAGTAAGTTACATAACAGTTTGTTGCATCAGCAGAGAAGCCATATGCAATAGAGTTAGCAGCTGATACCGTAGTCACTTGAACCCAATCGGAGTCTAACCCAGAGACTGCTCTTGTAATCCCCGTAGTCGAGGCTTCAGGGTACCCCCAAACAGTGTCTATTGTTTCATTCGCCGCAGATACCGCTCCATCAGCTTTATTGTCTTCCCCTTCAATAGCAGCTTTGCCATATATGATTCCAGCAGCACCTGCCATTGCACCTTTTAAACCCTGCAAAGATGCGTTACGAGCGTCATCTTGTAGATTAAGAAAACGAGGTGCTGCCGTTACAGCCAGAATACCCAGAATAACTATTACCACCACCAACTCGATAAGGGTAAAACCGCCTTGTCTTTTCATAGTTTACGTCTCTCTAAAAATGAATATTTATTGTTTTTGTTACTGCAACGAAACGGTAACGCGACCAGTTTTCGCCTCATACACGAATTGGTGAGCGCTTCCCCCTTCCTGTTGAATATAGGTACATGTTGCAGCGCCTGTATTTGCCACTGCAGCGTATTTAATATCTGAATCCTGATCCGCTTCTGTCTGTGTTCCTACCTTGGGTGGGTTTTGCAGCAGATTGTTCATCAGATCAACACAAGCTTGTTCGGTCAGCCCTGAGGGGAAGGCCCCACCAGTATCTAACCCCAACGGATAGCCATCACGAAAATCCGTATTGCTACCATTACTATCTTTGCTTCGGGTTAACCAAAAATCGACACCATCGTAATTCACCGTGTTGTACTTTTCGCCGCTGATTATGCGTGTGGGGCGAGCTTCTGCCTCCCATTGAGCCCTTGCAGAAAGCACGCCAGTTGCGTAACCACCCGCGACACCTTCAATACTGGCTTTCTTTGCTTCATCAGTAACATCAAGAAACCGAGGCAGTGCTGCAACGGCTAATAAACCCACAACAACAATGACTACCACTAGCTCAACCAGAGAGAAACCAGACTGTCTGCTATACATAATGCCTCACACTTGAGTTTGTACGACGTCAATGCACACTAATAATATATCGCCGTGTAAAATAATAAAAATGCTATTTAGCAATAAAGTTTATACCAACAGAGAATTTACCATCCTTTAGCTCAACCTCTACAGCTTGATGCTCTCCATCTAAGTATCTACATTTCACGAGCCAATTACTTGAGTTAGTTATCATTTCTGACTCTTCAGCTACTAAAACTCGATTTTCAGGATAAAGAATCTCCAACCACTTCATACATTCAATATTACCCTGCTCATCTATTGGTACTAACCATCCATTTGCAGAAAAGCGCAAACTATGTGGCTCTACCACCAGCTTTGAAGGTTGTCCATGCAGTAACCATTCCTGCTTATAGAAACTGGCACGTTCAGTCATTCGCTTACTAGCAACCAACAAATTGGTATGCATCGCCTCTTTTTCTACCTGCTTCCACGAGTATAGAAAAACAGCGATCAAAACAGTCACAATGGTAAGCCATAATGCAAACCGCCCACGTTGTGCTACTTGAAGCATGTTATCCCTTAAGCGCGTCGAGCATGCCCCACATCGGCAAGAAAATGCCGAGGGCCAGTATTAACACCATACCGGCAACGACAACGAGCAAGATAGGCTCGATACGTGCCGTCAGCGTTTTCAAATCATAGTCGACCTCACGGTCATAAAAATCGGCAACTTCTAACAACAGTTCATCAATACGACCAGTCTCTTCCCCTACAGATATCATTTGAATAACCAAAGGGGTAAAAACACCGCTATTGATTGCCGTGGAAGAAATGGTTCCACCCGCTTCAATTGAGGCCTTCATTTCCAATAGTCGCCCTTCAAGAAACTTGTTATCTAAAGCTTCTGCGGATAACGACAATGATTGGTTTAACGGCACCCCTGCTTTAAGCATTAGCGCAAAAGTACGAGAAAATCGAGAAAGTTGTGCCCGATTCACAATGCCGCCGACCACAGGCATCCTGAGTCTAAACTTATCCCAACGCTCTCGGCCATTGGCGGTATTCAACCAAGTTCGAAATGCAAATAGCGCTCCAACCATGGCGGCAAGCAGCCACACCCAGTAATTGACAAAAAAGTCGGAAGTCGTGATCAAAATTCTTGTAGGTAGCGGAAGATCAACACCAAACCGACTAAACATGTTGGCAAATTGAGGGATCACCTTTAAGTTGAGGACAAACATGGCCACAACAATAAAGCTGATGACAAACGTCGGGTAACGCATTGCCGTTTTGATCCGCTTACGGGTTTCTAACTCTTGTTCATAATAATTAGCAAGCTGAAGTAGTGCTTCATCCAAGCGACCTGTGTTTTCACCTACATTGATCATGGATACAAACAAAGGGCTGAATACCGTGGAATGCATTTGCATCGATGCTGACAAATTACGGCCGTTGGTTAACTCTTGCGTCACCTCTTCTAGGGCTTCTCTGAGCTGTTTATTGCTGCAATTTTGGGTCAAACCACGAATCGAACGCAGTAAAGGAACCCCCGCTTTGGTCAAGCTATACAGCTGTCGGCAAAATATCACCATCACTTCAAGTGGAACGGCTGTTTTTAACAAGGCTTTAAGATCGATATTGAAGCTGCTTGCTGAAGCTCCCGAAGTAATCGAGGTTGGGATCACTCCTTTACTCAGTAACGATTCAGCAGCTAACTCTTCGTTAGCCGCTTCCACTTGCCCAGAAATCTTTGCACCATCAGAGCTTCGCCCCTGATATCGATATATCGGCATGATTTACCTTTAAATATAAATAGCCTGAGTCATACCGGATGCATCACCTTCACCGAGATTCATCACTTCATCCAGGCTCACTTCACCCTTTAATGCTAACTCCATCGCCGCAGCTAACAATGGCTTGTACTCTTCATTGTTTCGCGCTTGTTGAGCAAATAACACAGCGTCGTCGGCTCTCAAAGCATCCATCATGGCATGATCAAGTTCGAGCATTTCAAATACCCCTACACGCCCACGATAACCAGTGAGGTTACAATTTTGGCAACCTCGACCACGCATAAAATTGGCACTCTCTTGATTTGGAAAACGCTGTGCAAGCCACTGACGGCGTGACTCATCCACATCATCCTGAGTTTTACAGTCTGGACATACTTTACGTACCAGTCGCTGAGCCACAACGGCTCTCACCGCACTTGCGACAAGATACCCTGGCGCGCCCATGTCAATCATGCGCAAAGCACTGTCTATGGCATCATTGGTGTGCAAAGTACTTAGAACTAAGTGGCCAGTCAGAGCGGCTCGTAAACCAATTTCGACCGTTTCGTGATCTCGCATCTCCCCGACGAGGATGATGTCAGGATCCTGACGTAAAAACGTTCTCAGCACCGTTGAAAAATCGAGGTTAATTTTAGGATTTACCTGAACCTGACTGATCCTCGGCAAGCGATATTCCACAGGGTCTTCAGCAGTGATGATCTTCTTGCCGGGCTCATTAAGTTCACTAAGTGCCCCATACAAGGTGGTGGTTTTACCAGAGCCTGTTGGTCCCGTTACCAAAATCATGCCATGAGGGCGTTTCAATTGGCGGCGCAGCCTTTCTAGCAGGTCAGCAGGTATCCCCGACTCCTCTAGTTTGCGTATCCCCATTGATTGATTTAGCAAACGCATAACGACCGATTCGCCATATTGCACAGGCATCGTCGACATACGGATATCGACCGACTGTCCTTTAGCTTTAATATTAAAGCGACCATCTTGAGGTAAGCGTTTTTCTGAAATATCGAGATTTGCCATTAACTTAAGGCGAAGGACAAGTGCTGGTGCAATATTGACTTCATTCAATAAAGTTTCGTGTAACACACCATCGATACGTTGTCTTAAGCGTAAAATATTCGCATCCGGCTCAATATGAATATCCGATGCCCCCACTTGAATCGCATCTTCAAATAATGAATTGATCAGCTTAACAACCGTCACTTCTTCGCTATCTTGATCTTCGATATTGAAATCAAACGCTTCAGTAACTTGGTGTTCTGCTTGGAGCTGCTCTGCAAACGAGGCAATCTCTTTAGTACGACGATAGTAGCGATCAAACCCCTCAACCAACTGCTTCTCTGGTGTGATCACAAACTCTACATTGTAATTTGGCAATTGGCTCAACAGCGCTTCTTGGGCAAATAAGTCCGCAGGATCACTCATGGCAATACGTAATGTATCGCCATTACGCCCAATGACCATCGCACGAAGGCGTCGCGCATGGACTTCGGATAGTAATTGCACCGCATCGATATCCACATTCGCACGGCTTAAGTCGATAAGAGGTACATTTAACTGCTGAGATAAGAAGGTCAGCATTTGGTGATCAGTAAGAAATCCCAGCTCTATTAGGGCGGCACCTAACTTACGTCCCGTCGCTTTCTGCGCAGCTAAAGCTTGTTCAACTTGTTCTTCGGTAATAATGCCTTCTTCAACTAACAAGTCACCAAGGCGTTTACGCAGCTTAATTTGCATTCGGCTTCTCCTCTAGACGGCTGAGTAGCGTTAGCCGATCGCGAATAAATTGTTGTGATTGACTCGAAATGCCGACTTTCAACAGCGCTTTCTTATAGGATTGTTGTGCAGAAGTGAGGTTAAGAGCTCGCTCTTGTTGAATACCTAACCCAAGCCACCAGCGTCCATTCTCTGGTTCTAACTGAACCAGTTGTTGATAGCTTTCAAGCGCTAATGCATCCTGATTGGCCTTCTGAGCTAATGCGGCTCGCAGAGACAAATATTTTACGCTGGCAGGCTTGGTTAGTTGCATCAGTGGCACTAAAGCCGCTTGCTGTTGATTCTCTTTTATTAGCAACTTAGCCAGTGCTATACGTACATCTTCATCATTTGGATATTGCCGGATCCCTTTCTGCAACAGCTCTGCCGCCTTGCGGGTATCCCCTTTCCCATAATAAAGTGCCGCCAGTTTCTTTCTCACATTGCTATCAGAAGGGGTATGTCGAAGTGCTATTTGAAACTGGGTTAATGCCTCATCTAGCTTGTTGCTCTCCATGGCTTTTTCTGCACGAATGATGGCCTTTTGAGCCAATTGTTCCGGAGAAAGCTCCACTTGCTCAACAATGACATTTTGAGGTTGGATTGGGTTGGTGTTTTCTCGATGTTCTTTTACGGGAGCGGTCTTTGAAGTTGTAATTTTCTTCACTGGAACCGGTTCAGCTTTTTCTGTTGTTCCAGTCGGTTGGGCTACAGAATTAGAGGCAAAATAAAGTTCGCTATCGGTACGGCTCTTTTTGCTTGTCGGTGATGGGGCAAGCATAACCTCAACACTGGCTTGCTCGCCATTGATAGGTTGAGAAGAATAGCTAGGCTGCGTAACGGAAATTGGTTGGGATTGTGACACCGCCCAACCGCCCATCGCCATACTTAAAGTAAATCCAGCGATAAGCCAAGGTAAAACAGGCCGTTGTTTAATTTTTGGTACGTCTGCTCTTACAATATTCTGTGTTGAGCGACGCTTTTCAGCTAAATCCGTTAGCGCATCATTAATAGCACTCATGTGTTACTCCATCCCCACAAGCGCGGGCTTTTAAATCTAGGCTTACAGCTATCAAAAGTATCGTGAATGGCGTCATATAACTGGTGATTGCTCACCTGCATCGTAGCTTGGCAACACGCTAATACCATTGCTTTACTGGTGATTTGGTTGATCAGCCGAGGTATTCCTTGGCTTGCTCGCCAAATGGCTTTTTTTTGAGCAAGGTTGAATATCGAACTCACGCCACCTGCTTTTATTAAGCGGCTATCGATATAAGCAACAACTTCATTGAAATTTAAAGCACGCAAAGAAACATTGTAGCTAATTCGTTGACGAAGCTGGCGTAAGTGGTGCCGTGCTAACCGTTCATCAAGTTCAGGTTGTCCAAACAACACGATTTGCAACAATTTGCTTTGTTCCGTTTCGAGGTTGCCAAATAAACGCAACACTTCTAATGCTTCATCGCTAAGTGCTTGGGCTTCATCGACAACCAGAACAACACTTTTGTTTTGTTTATTTAAAGCAAGCAACCGTTCCTGAATATCACCGACGACCGTAACAGTGCTACTTTCCAATCCAAGCTCTCTAGCAATAGCTTGACGTAGCTCATCACCATCTAAAGCGGGATTCGGTAAATAAACCAGTTGAACATCGTCTCCCATTTGGTTTATCAACATCCGACAAACCATAGTTTTTCCGGTCCCCACCTCTCCGCTGACTTTAATCACCCCTTCATCCATGGCTAACGCAGCTAACACAGTTTGAATCGCTTCATAGTGTGGGGCTAACCCTAAAAACATTTCTGTGTCTGGGGTTAGATGAAATGGGGCTTGCTTAAGACCAAAGTGCTCCAAATACATACATTACTGGCTATCTTCTTCGGGGAACCACTCTTGCAACAAGTCACGCGAGCGTTCCAATTCTTTTTGCCAAGTGTTCACACCGACCACCGTCGGCTTGAGCAAAATGACCAATTCGGTTTTTTCTGTCAGCTTCGACTTATTTCGGAATAAATGACCTACACCCGGTATATCACCTAATAATGGTACTTTTGATACTCGGTCGAACGTATTGGATTTCATCAGACCACCAATGACCACTACATCACCATCTTGAGCACGAATCACCGAGTCAGACTCACGAATTGAGCTGCGAGCTAAAGGCAAGGTAATACTGGTGTTGCCATAACCAATTTCTTTCACCTGTTCATCCACTTCAATCACTGCAGGGTGCACATGCAATAACACATTCCCCGCATCATCAATTTGTGGCGTCACATCAAGAGAGATGCCAGAAAAGAATGGCGTAAGCTCAACTTCTGGTGCTGGATTTGCGTTATCACCACTTCCAACAACGCTCGATAAGTCCGTTACATAATACTCATCGGTACCCACTTTGATCACAGCTTTCTGGTTATTCGATGCCGTTACTCTCGGACTGGACAGAACATTCAGATCACCTTGAGTTGCCATGAAATTCAACACAGCATCGAAGCTACCACTGGAAATAACAATATTACTTTGTCCTGCGAGTAAGGTACCGATCGCATCTAAACCAGGTAGCGTAAAACCCGGGTCTTGTGGAAGACTTCCCTGACCAATAGTGAAGTCGGTACCATTAGAAGAAAAAGCTTTAGACCAGTTAATGCCTTGTTGATAACCATCGCTCAAGGTCACTTCTAGAATTTTTGCCTCTAAGATCACTTGGCGATGCATGCGCTCTTGTGAAGCTCCAATAAAATTTCGAACTTCACGAATCTGATCAGGGTAAGCACGGATGGTAATTAAACTGGCTTGTGGGGTAACCACTACACTTTGACCATCACCAGAGCCAATCAGCTGAGCAACGGCCGTTTGTAACTGTGGCCAAAAATCACTTTCACTGATGGTCTCGATTTCAGTTCCACCTTTGGCACTGCTTGAGCTACTGCTACCAGAAGAATTTGATGAAGATGAGCTTGAAGACGAAGAAGAGGAGTCTGAATCCGTGTCTGTGTTTGTAATTGTTCCGGTTGTGATTGATGTTAGCGAACGTCCCGAACGCTTAAACTGCAAATAATCGACAGGAAGGGTCACTGTACGAAGATCGGCTGGATAAACTTGAATGACTTTTCCTGAGAGTTCAATCTCATAGCCGTACATATCACGGATCACCGAAAGCACTTCATCAAGGGTGACATCAGTAAGGTTAACCGTCACTTTCCCTTTTACGGCAGGGTGAATGGCTGCGCTGTATTCCGTGCCACGCACTAAACTGGTAAAAAATGCACGAGCTTCCACGGCATCCGCTTTAATACGGTAACGTTTCAACGTTTGATTTTCTGGTGAGACTGCCGAGTCTAACTCAGGCATTAAATCTGCTTCCACAGATGCAGGCAACACATCGATAGCTTTGCTATTAGACTCATTAATCGCCTGATTAAGGGCACTTTTTGCTTCCACCGGATCCCGGTGTCCCATTGAGCATCCTGCCAGTGAGGCGATGGTGATAGCTAAAACGAGTTTACGCATACTATTCTGATAACCTTATTGTTTTACATCTTTAGAGAAAAGTTCTAATTTCCACTGCCTTTTCTCCTTTGAAACCGTCACGAATTCGGCATCAATGTTGATGACTCGAAAGCCATTAATCACTTGCCCACGCTCCAATACTTTATTACCCATAATCGCCTGACAGTCTGAGCCGTTAACGCAGATAATGCTTTGCAGTTTAGGTAACGAATAAACAGCTTTTTTACTATTCGATTGAGGGGAAGTTGATTGAGTCCAATCTAATGGTGCAGTTGGATCACTGGCAGCAAAACTACTTGCCGAAATCAAACAGCTAAATACAAACCACCATTTAACCACCAATAAACTCCTGTCTTGTTCCCAAGGTATACACTTCCATGACTAATCGAGCTGACGGATAGCTTTCCACTTTGTAGGTAAAGCTACGCCAATAATACTTCACTGGTAGTGACTCCAACGCTTCAAGATAAGCCAGAATATTGAAGTAACTGCCCGTCAATTCCACACGCACAGGATGTAAGTAATAACCAGTATAGTCTTTCCCTTCAGAGTCCGATGTAATGGGCTCGGCTGGCAATGACTCTAAAGAAACCAGATGCAATTCCTTGCTCTCCGTTAAAACCTCTTCCAATAACTGTGCCATTTCCGAAGGAGAAATGAGATTTTCGATGATCTTCGCCAATTGTTGCGATAAATTCTGGCTTTCTGTCAATAACTGGCTGTATTCGATATTGATCTCTTGATCGGGATCTTTCTTAAGTTTGGCGGTCACCGTCAGAATTTCGCCTTCTAAACGCTGGTTATTCACTTGAGTAGCGGCAATTTGTTTCTTCAATTCGTTATTTGCCTTCAATGATGGCTCAACCAATAACACGGCAAGGCCGATAAAAATGGCCACAAAACCACATATTGAGATCAGTCCCTTTTCACGACCACTTAAGGAAGCAAACTTATCACTTAGTTGTTGCCACTGCTGCTTCATGGTTGACCTCCATCTTTCGCTGTCAGCTCGAAGGTAATGATTTCCTTTTCATTGCGACCAATTTTTAGCTTTTCAAACGTTCGACCAATGAGGTTCAACTCTTGTTTAAATTGTCTCACCCAATTTGGTATTGCCTTAGGTTCTCGAGCGACTCCCTGAAGATCAAGAGAGTGAGCATCCATGCGGATCTGACGCAATGCTATATCATCACGGCCTAACTGGGCCAATGAACGCATGACGCCAGAATAGCCAACTTGTTGTGATTCATCGTATTCGCCCATCGCTGTCATGGAGTCTTGTTTCGATTGAATTTCCAATTTAAGCCGCGCAACCGCAGCCACTTTTTCAGGGGAAGGCTTATGACGTGCCAAACGCTGATTCAAGCTCGTGAGTTGTTGAGTAAACTCGGTTTCTTGCGCCCTTTGCACGTGTAACTCGCGTTCAAGCTTAGCTTGTTGAAATTGAAACAATCCGAATACGGCAAGTAATAACACGGCTATCCCCGCCCAACATGCAACAATGAACGGAAGACTGAAGTAATCTTTTTTAGGTTTTAAGTACTCGGGATATAGGTTAATTTCTTCAGATTCGATGCGTGTAACACAGCGGGATAAGACTAACCCCGACTCATCATTTCGCTCAGAAAGAGCACTCACTTTCACACTTAAGCGCTCTGCTAAGGCATTTGCGAGTTCTTGCTGCTCTTCTTCATCACAGCAAATTTTCATTTGGTGGATCGACGTTCCACGTAGCTGAGAGGATAAATAGTCAATCGATCGCTGCAGTTCAAGTGCGATACCATCTAACTGCAAGACACTACTAGCAACACCGGTTAAAGGAGGCGTTATACCTCGGATATGGCGTTGGAAAGCACAGCTTCCTGCTACGTATGCACTAACTTTATAACCACTCTCTTTACTACGTTGGAGTAACAGAAAATCGTTCGGTTCGTCTACCGAATGTGCCCACACTTCCTCTTCAACTAGAACTTTTCCAAGACGCAGGTCGACTCCTGCTAGCTTTCGGTGCAACTCCAGAATAACGGACTTGGAAATCACGTACGCCTGAAGCTTATTACTTCCTGGTAACACGGAAGCATCGGCAATGATTTCTGTGACTTTTTCTGAAATGAGATCTTTAAGTAGAAATGGGAGGGCGACTTGAAGTTCATCATTAGGAAGATTGGGCTTCTCTATCTGATAGGTCTGATACAAACCAGAATGCAGGACAAGGTTAACTTGGCTTCCTTTCTTTGCTGATGTTTGAAGAATAGAAAGAAGCACCTCAACCCATGGTTGCCCTTTGAGAGGGGTATGTTGAGGTAACGCATTCGATGGTGTAGTAAGATAGATAGCGCTGGGTTGAATAATGGCATTCACACATTCAGCCGAATCATTCTGTTTTTTGAATTTACCTAAAATTGAGTGCATCTTCATTCAGTTTTATTTTTTCCGCCACCGGTTTCGCCGCCCTACTTTTACTTTAGTCGTAAAATCATTCATAGCGGTCTGTTTTTCAATTGGAAGCAATTGTTCTTCTTTTTTAAAGAAGCGTCCTTGAACACCATTCACCCCTAGCTTAATCACCGTGTTGAATTCATTTTTCGTTTCAACACCGACAGCAATGAGTTGAGTTTTAAGCCCTCTACATGCGCCAAGCAAACTACGCACAAAAAGTTGGTTTTCATGCCTCTGATCAATTTGTTTAATCAGACTCCGGTGGAGTTTTAAATAATGGATTGGCAGATCTTTTAGATAATGCGTACTCACTATTGAGCGCCCAGCCTGACCGACTATGATCTTGCACCCTAAGCCTGATGCCATCTTAATAATGGGTCGCATATAATCGAGGTGTTTCACCAATCTCGCTTCAGCAAATTCCAACGTTAGCAAACCACGTTTATCAATGGGTAACTGAAGTAACTCATCCCTAAACCATTTTCGATATTCACGATCAGCAAAAGGAGTGACATAAAGATTAACAGAATAGTTTAGAGAATGCGTAGAGGATGACTTCAAAAAGTTGATAATCAAAGAGAAACTTGCCTTATCTAAGGTCATTTCATAACCAACTGATTCAATAGCCGCATTGAAATGAGAGGATTTAATCAATCCTTTTTCTGGATCATCAATCCGCACAAATAGCTCATGATGATCTATTTGCAGTTCTTGCTGACTATCAAGTAAGTAGCAAGGCTGCTCAAAAACAAACAACTTTTCGGGTTTCAACACCTGATCAAAAAGTGTTCTCCAACGGACACTACCTCGCTCTTCATCTTGAGCGACCACTTTCTTGAAACGGTTCCATGTATTTACCCGTTGTAGCTGTGCACTTTTTAATGCGGTCTCCGCTTCATCCATGATACGACCTTGCCGCTCACCTTCACGATACATAGTAATGCCAATATGGCACCAATTATCGGGCTCTAATGGATCTGGAGGGGTAAGTTTCGCGATTTGCTTTAAGCAGTTAATGGCTATATTTGACACGTCTTTGCTATTTAAGTGTGGCGCAAAAATGGCGAAGTCAGAATCATAATATCGAGAGAGAATAACGTCAGGATAACGTTGAATAATGTTCGAAAGCCCTTCACCTACTTCAACGATAAAGTCATTGGCAATTTGCTTGCCGCTTTCTTCTTTCAGTACATCCCAGTCATCAATCCGTAACAATAGAACGCCACCATTTGCCCCACTTTCCGTCACTGCTGATTCCAACTTACTATCAAACAATACTCGGTTGGCGGCACCTGTCAGTTGATCAAGGAATGTTTGTGTTCGGATAAAAGTATCAAACCGACTGCGCTCCTGCCGAGCATCTTGCAACTCTTCAATAACGCGGTCTAAGGCTTCACTCGCTGTATAAGGCCATTCGTTGATGTCTCCTTTGGCATATTCTTCCACTCGGCCCGCTAAGATCATTCGCCCTCGCTCTTCCAGTAACTCCGAGCCATACAATTGTTTTTTAAGCCACTTTACGCCTTGCATTAAGCAAAAGATGATCAGTAACACCGAAAGCGTGATCGACAGAAGAGCTTGCATCGAATAACCGTAGCCAATGTAAGGAGGGATGGCTTTAAACGCGATGCTATAACCTTGATTTCTTTGTAACTCAAAGCTGACTTCATAAAGGAGCATTGGATCGTATTTTGAAGAGGTATCTTTGAAGCGATAGATCACTCCAACGGAGGAAGACAATTCCATTTCAACAATGTTTGATGCTTGCAACATCTTAGGCATCCACCGCTGCATTGAATATGCCGCATCAGGATCTTCCATTTCTTTGTCCACGACCTCGACAATACCGATCAAAGAGTGATCGAGATATTCTTGCCCAAGCTGTTTAAAAGACAAAGTCCCACCGAGAAACAAGATGAACATGGCGCTGATCACGATCATCGTTACAAATGCAACCAATCGAGTACTCAGCTTTAAGGTAGGCGTATACCTCACTAGACCGAATTCCTTTTCAAAAAGATAATGCCAGAAAAAATAGAAGACTCGCTACTGGCGATTAGAAGGTAGTTGTATGGTTCAATATATAAAAAAGCCGCTGAATACGCGGCTTTTTTTACTGTTTAATCGCTTAAAACGGGATGTCGTCATCAAAATCCATCGGTGGCTCATTATATTGTGGCTGAGCCTGTTTTGGTTGCGATTGTGGTTGCTGAGCTGGTTGATGTTGCATTGCTGGCTGCTGAGGTTGACCCCAACCGCCTTGCTGCTGGCCACCCATTCCTTGTGCAGGTGCGCCCCCTTGAGCACGGCCTCCTAGCATTTGCATTACACCATTGAAACCTTGTACCACAACTTCTGTCGTGTAACGCTCTTGGCCGTTTTGATCTTGCCACTTACGCGTTTGAAGTTGACCTTCAATGTATACCTGAGAACCTTTGCGTAAGTATTCACCTGCGACTTCAGCTAATTTGCCAAACAGAGCAACACGGTGCCATTCTGTTTTTTCACGCTGTTCGCCTGTGTTCTTATCGCGCCAGCTTTCTGAGGTTGCAACAGTAATGTTTGCCACAGCGCCGCCACTTGGCATGTAACGAACTTCAGGATCATTACCCAAGTTACCAACTAAAATTACTTTGTTTACTCCACGGCTCGCCATGTTTCGCTCCGTCTGTTTCTTTATTGGATGGTTAAATAGCAGTATAGGATAGCACGCTTTATTAGCGGCACAAATCACTATCAATCACGCTTTGAGACATGACTGTCAAACTTACCGACAGATTTCGTTCTCTATCAATGAGCTGAGTTATACATTCTAGCGATGAGATAACTAAATAAACGACCAGTGAGAAAACCGGTCGTTAGACCACCAACGTTAGCAGCAAGATCTAACCACTCCCCATAGCGATTTACGTATGGCTGGATCAACTCGATCGCCCCACTCCAAGCGACAAAAAAGGCACCAACAAATAACCAGTATTTGGGTTTACGCAGACCAACAGAAAACATTAATGCTCCGTAAGCAATAAAGTGATGCAATTTGTCGGAGCCGGGAACAGCAGGAAGCTCAGGAAGCGGTGTTAGAGAAAGTACCGTGATAAGTAATAATATCAGCACTGACAGTGCCACCCAGTATTGGCAAAGTAAATCATGTATTTTTTTCATCGGGAAGATACGGATAAATAAAAGTTCTACATGATACTGGGAGAAAAAGGCGATTCAACCAGAACTGAATAACACTAACTTTCGATGGAGTAGATTCTTCGACACAAATCAAAGCTAAAAATAGTGAGCAATTGCTTAATTACCGACCAACATGAAACAAAACGCAAAAGTAAGTCATTCGTTAGCACTTTAACCAAAGTTATTTCACTCTGAGAAACTCATAATTATTAGGAGAGTCTCGAGTGAATAGAAGCAGCTATACCCGAACCATACACCACTTATGCTTGCAAAAAGAACAAGAACCATTTGTCACCGATATTGAAGACAAACTCGGCTTAACTATCCCTATGATAAAACCTGAAGAGCTGATGTTGGCCGATCGACAACATCGGCATAAAATTTTATTAATCAATTATTCTGACCATCATGCAATTAACTCTCAATTAAGCGCTCTTCCGTTAGTCAACAAACTGTTTGAGGTCATTGTGTTTAATGTTAATAAACGACTGACAACGGATGAACTCCTAGCGATGGGAAATCTGAAGGGTTTGTTTTATAACACCGATAGCATGGAAGCCATCGCACATGGGTGCGCCGAAATCATTAACGGCCAAAACTGGTTGCCTAGAAAAGTGGCTTCTCAATTGTTGCACTACTATCGTCAAGCCGTCGACTGTCAAACTGCCCCAGCGACAGTTGACTTGACCAATAGAGAAATACAACTGCTTGGTTATCTCAAAACTGGCGCTTCGAATATTCAGATCGCGGAAGAGATGTTTATTAGCGAGTTTACCGTCAAATCTCACCTCTATCAGATCTATAAAAAACTCTCCGTGAAAAACCGATTGCAAGCAGCGGCATGGGCAAGACAACACATATTGTCTTAAATTTAATTCACTGTACGAAAATGTTATATTTGAGCCGTTTCATTCATTATTTACTTATATAAACCGTGTTAAGGTGGCGCCAACTGAAATGAAGTATAGACAAAGAAAGGGTTCTATCATGATTAAAAAGTGCCTGTTTCCGGCAGCTGGCTACGGTACTCGTTTTCTACCGGCAACTAAATCAATGCCAAAAGAGATGATGCCTGTTGTAAATAAACCTCTTATTGAATACGGTGTTGAAGAGGCAATCCAGGCAGGTATGGACGGCATGTGTATTGTTACTGGTCGTGGCAAACACTCCATCATGGATCACTTTGACAAAAACTACGAACTAGAGCACCAAATTAGCGGCACAAACAAAGAAGAGCTGCTGGTTGATATTCGTAACATCATCGACAGTGCGAACTTCACTTTCATTCGTCAACAAGAAATGAAAGGCTTAGGCCACGCAATCCTAACTGGTCGTGAACTGGTTGGTGACGAACCATTTGCTGTTGTGCTAGCGGATGACCTTTGTGTCAACGAAGAAGAAGGCGTATTGGCACAGATGGTTGCGTTATTTAAACAATTCCGCTGCTCAATCGTTGCTGTTCAAGAAGTTCCTGAAGACGAAACTCACAAATACGGTGTTATTTCTGGCGAAATGATCAAAGACGACATTTACCGTGTAGATGATATGGTTGAGAAACCAGAGCAAGGAACGGCACCAAGCAACCTTGCAATCATTGGTCGTTACATCCTAACTCCAGATATCTTCGAGCTAATCGAAAATACTGAACCTGGTAAAGGCGGCGAGATTCAAATCACTGATGCGCTATTGAAGCAAGCAAAAGCAGGTTGTGTTCTTGCGTACAAATTCAAAGGCAAGCGTTTTGACTGTGGTAGCGTAGAGGGTTACATCGAAGCAACAAATTACTGCTTCGAAAACCTGTACCTAAAAGACAGCAAGAAAAATGAGCTTGGCAAACAGGTCACAACGAAAGAAAAATAATATTTTTCTATCTATATGACTTAAAAGGCGATTCAGAAATGAATCGCCTTTTTACTGTTTTTTTATCCAGTAACATCTTTGCACATTTATCGCACTATGTAATACTTGGGCGACTTGGTATTACACAGAGCAAGAGAATGGACAAAATAGAAGTTCGTGGTGCCCGAACCCACAACCTGAAAAATGTGAATCTAACCATCCCTAGGGATAAATTGATTGTGGTCACAGGCCTGTCCGGCTCAGGCAAATCATCACTCGCCTTTGACACCCTTTATGCTGAAGGTCAACGTCGCTATGTTGAGTCATTGTCAGCCTATGCTCGTCAGTTTTTATCACTGATGGAAAAGCCTGATGTTGATCATATTGAAGGTTTATCACCTGCGATTTCTATTGAACAAAAGTCTACCTCTCATAACCCTCGTTCTACCGTAGGTACCATCACCGAAGTCTACGACTATCTGCGTTTATTATACGCTCGCGTTGGTGAACCTCGCTGCCCAGAACATCACGCACCACTTGCCGCCCAAACGATCAGCCAAATGGTGGATAAAGTTCTTGAACTGCCAGAAGGTTCAAAAATGATGTTACTTGCTCCGATCGTAAAGGAGCGAAAGGGTGAGCATGTCAAGACGCTTGAAAATTTAGCGGCACAAGGGTTTATTCGTGCACGCATCGATGGTGAGACTTGCGATTTATCTGATCCTCCGACACTTGAGCTGCATAAAAAACATACGATTGAAGTGGTAGTTGACCGCTTTAAAGTACGTGACGATCTCCAGCAACGCCTTGCTGAATCATTTGAAACAACACTAGAGTTATCTGGTGGCATAGCCGTTGTCGCACCGATGGATGGCGACGGTGAAGAAACTGTGTTTTCTGCTAATTTTGCCTGTCCACATTGTGGTTACAGCATGCAAGAGCTTGAACCTCGTCTGTTCTCATTCAACAACCCAGCAGGCGCTTGTGGTACCTGTGATGGATTAGGTGTGCAGCAGTATTTTGACCCCGCGCGAGTGATTCAAGATGAAACTCTTAGCTTGGCGCAAGGCGCCATTCGTGGCTGGGATCAGAAAAACTACTATTACTTTCAGATGCTGACCTCTTTAGCGGAACATTATGGGTTTGATCTACATAAGCCCTTTAAGTCATTGCCAAGTAAAACACGTGACATCATCTTAAAAGGCTCAGGTCGCACAGAAGTTGAATTTAAATACATCAATGACCGTGGTGATATTCGTGTGAAACGCCACCCATTTGAAGGGATCCTCAATACCCTTGAACGTCGCTATCGCGATACAGAATCAAACGCGGTGCGTGAAGATTTGGCCAAATACATTTCGACCAAGTCATGCACTAGCTGTAATGGCAGCCGCCTGCGTTTAGAAGCAAGAAATGTGTTTATTGATGACACCACATTGCCTGAAATTACCGAACTCAGCATTGCCGATGCACTTTCTTTCTTCCAGTCACTAACACTCGAAGGGCAACGTGCTCAAATTGCAGAAAAGGTCATGAAAGAGATCAATGACAGGCTGCAATTCCTTGTTAATGTGGGACTAAACTATCTAAACCTTTCCCGTAGTGCGGAAACATTATCTGGCGGAGAAGCACAACGTATTCGTCTGGCAAGTCAAATTGGCGCCGGATTAGTGGGCGTCATGTACGTGTTAGATGAGCCTTCAATCGGCCTACATCAACGAGACAACGAACGCTTACTACAAACTCTGACCCATCTTCGCGATCTGGGAAATACCGTTTTAGTGGTTGAACATGATGAAGACGCCATTCGCATGGCGGATCATGTCATCGATATCGGTCCTGGCGCCGGTGTGCATGGTGGCTCAGTGGTGGCGGAAGGTACAATGGAAGAGATCATCGCTAATCCTGCATCTCTGACAGGCCAATACCTCAGCGGAAAAAAAGCCATTGAAATCCCCAAACAGCGCACGCCAATAAACAAAAAGAAAGTGGTGAAACTCTCTGGCGCGACTGGTAACAACTTAAAAGATGTTAACCTAACCATCCCTGTCGGGCTATTTAGCTGTATTACTGGCGTTTCTGGCTCAGGCAAATCGACTTTGATTAACGATACATTCTTTAAGATTGCGCACACTCAGCTCAATGGCGCCACAACCGCGACACCTGCACCATACAAAAAGATCCAAGGGCTAGAGCATTTTGATAAAGTCATTGATATCGACCAAAGTCCAATAGGGCGAACTCCGCGTTCAAACCCAGCCACCTATACGGGCATCTTTACCCCAATCCGTGAGCTATTCGCCGGCACTCAAGAATCTCGTTCTCGCGGCTATAAACCGGGACGTTTCAGCTTTAACGTTCGAGGCGGACGCTGTGAAGCCTGCCAAGGTGATGGCGTGATCAAAGTAGAAATGCACTTTCTCCCTGACGTGTATGTCCCTTGTGATGTGTGTAAAGGCAAACGCTATAACCGAGAAACACTAGAAGTACGCTACAAAGGCAAGACCATTGATGAAGTCTTGGAAATGACAGTGGAAGACGCACGTGAATACTTCGATCCAGTCCCCGTTATTGCGCGTAAACTGCAAACATTAATGGATGTAGGCTTGTCCTATATCCGACTCGGTCAGGCGGCAACAACACTATCAGGTGGTGAGGCCCAACGGGTAAAACTGGCTCGTGAACTTTCTAAACGCGATACAGGTAAAACTTTATACATCTTAGATGAGCCGACGACAGGGTTGCACTTCCACGATATCCAACAGTTACTTACAGTACTGCATCGCCTACGTGATCATGGCAATACCGTCGTCGTCATTGAACACAACCTCGATGTGATCAAGACAGCCGACTGGATCATCGACTTAGGTCCGGAAGGAGGACAAGGCGGCGGTGAAATCATTGCACAAGGCACACCGGAAGATGTGTCATTGGTCGAAGGTTCGCACACAGCACGATTCCTTAAGCCTATGTTAGACTAATAAAAAGTAGTAAAGTCGTAAAACCAGCGACATGTCATCGCTGGTTTCTTTTTATGTTGAGGCAACAAATACAATGGCGACGGTACACCTTTCTGGCACTCAGCTTGAACCTCAAGCGACCAAACTTCCACTGAACAAACCTTTTCTGGTTTCGCTTGCAGTGTTGTTTGTGATTGCCATGCACTTTTTTATGCCAAATCCAGGAGGCTCTGGACTCGCCTTATCATTCAATCCAACCACATGGTTAGCCTTTAGTTTCGCTTTAGCCCTTGGGTTATATCAACTGGGCACCGAACAAGCTCTTCGCTATAACAAACTGACCATAGGCCTGTTTATCAGTGCCATCATGCTCACCTTACCGGTGATCTACCCTGATTCCAGCCTATCCCATTCAGTTGGTAAACTCACTGGGTTATGGGCGGGGTTACTGTTCTTTATTGTATTGCAACAATTTCGCTTCAGTAACAAACAAAAACAGCGACTACTTTGGTTTATCGTCATTGGGGTAGTCATTGAAGCCTTATTTGGTTGGTTTCAATACACTATGCTTAAGCCCGGTAACCTGTTTGGTTATGACACTCTAGCCAACCGCCCTTATGGTATTTTCCAGCAACCCAATGTGATGGCCAGTTTTCTTGCTACTGGTCTTGCAATTTCTGGCTATCTGCTTGCTCGTCAGCCAGTGAAATATCATCGGAAAATTAGTGATGTAGCCCTGCTTTATCTACTGCCACTTCTGACACTACCGCTATTGATCATTCTTGGTTCTCGTACTGGCTGGTTGGCCTCTGTCCTTTCTGTCGTCATGTTATTGCCTTACCTATACCGTTTTGCCAATCGAAAACGTTTCTGGGGTTGGCTCGGCTTTTCAGTGAGTGGCATCATTGTAGGGTTAACCATCGTAATGAGTTCAAGTGACGGTATCGCGGCAGACAAAGTGCATATGGAAAGCCCGAGAAGCTACACCTTTCCTCAAACGCTAGATATGGTGGTCGAAAAGCCTTTTACTGGCTATGGTTACGGAAAGTTTGAGTCTGAGTACATTTTATATACCGCTAGACAACACCAACTCAATCCTGATTACAAAGCCGGGCTCCCCTCGATGGATCACCCCCATAATGAACTTCTTTACTGGGCAGTTGAAGGGGGACTACTCCCTGTATTGGGCATCCTTCTCGCCGCAGGCCTTGTACTCGCGCGCCTCTACCAAGCTAAAAAAGGAACACGCTTGGCAATGTTTGCCTTGTTTGTTCCCATCGTGCTGCATTCCCAACTTGAATACCCGTTTTATCACTCCGCAGTGCATTGGCTCGTCTTTATTATTTTGCTTTATTGGGTAGATCAACGCGTATCGAGCCAACGAGAAATTTCGTTTAGTATCGTCAGTAAAACCTTACTCAGAGTCACAAGCTTAGTTCTGCCGATATTGACTAGCGTGTATATGCTCAGCGCACTCCATACCAATTACGTGCTCACCAAATACGAAACCTCAAATCCATCCAATCCTGAGATTTTGGAGCAAGTAACCAACCCAGTCGTCTGGAAAGATCGCTACGATTGGGATATCTACAGTACTTATCTTAATATCGGTTTATTCAAACAAGATGCGGAACTGATTCAGCCCTATATTGACTGGTCACTGAATATCATAAAAAGCAAACCAAGACCTGCATTTTACAATAACTTGATCTTGGCCTATCAAGGTTTAGGGCAAGATGGGCGAGCAGAACAAATCCGCAGTGAAGCGCAATTTTTATTCCCCAACCTCGACTTTACTGAGGTGCAATATATCCCACCAACAATCAGTGCAGCTCAGCAAAGCACGACAAAAGAGTAATAAAAAGGGCGACAACATGTCGCCCTGAACTTTCTCAATTTGCCCTTTATTGAGAGAGCGATTCTTCCAACGCTTTCAAACATAAAGCGACGTTTTCTTCACGTGCGGCATACCCCATAAGACCAATTCGCCACGCTTTTCCTGCCAATGCCCCTAAACCCGCACCGATTTCAAGATTGTAATTGGTCAATAAATGCTGACGAACATGAGCTTCATCGATACCTTCAGGCACATATACCGCGTTCAGTTGAGGCAAACGAGAGCTTTCTTCAACTACAAACTCGAAGCCCAGTTTCTGCAATCCGATCTTAAGCTTGTCATGCATGATGCGGTGTCGCTGCCAAGCCTTCTCTAACCCCTCATTTTTCAATATCAGCAGCGCTTCATGCAGCGCATAAAGGCTATTCACCGGCGCCGTATGGTGGTAACTGCGTTTTCCTTCCCCACTCCAATAGCCTAACACTAAGCTTTGATCGAGAAACCAGCTCTGTACTGGCGTTTTTCGTGATTGAATTTTCTCTATTGCCGCAGGAGAAAATGTCACGGGAGACAACCCCGGCACGCAAGATAAGCACTTCTGACTGCCTGAATACACGGCATCCAATTGCCATTCATCGACTTTAAGTGGAACGCCACCAAGCGACGTCACCGCATCCACAATACTCAATACGCCGTATTGCTTGGCAAGCGCTCCTAATGCTTGAGCGTCAGAACATGCCCCTGTGGATGTTTCTGCATGAACAAAGGCCAGAATTTTGGCATCAGGATTCTCTTTTAATGCTTGTTCCACTTTAGCAATTGAAACTGGCTGGCCCCATTCATCATCCACGACAACCGCTTCACCACCTGCACGAACCACATTCTCACGCATTCGCTCGCCAAACACCCCATTACGACAAACAATGACTTTATCTCCTTGTTCTATCAAGTTGACAAAGCAAGCCTCCATACCGGCGCTACCGGGCGCTGAAACCGCAATGGTAAAGTCGTTATCTGTTTGGAACGCATATTTAAGCAATTGCTTCACTTCATCCATCATCTGGATAAAAAGTGGGTCTAAGTGACCAACAGTCGGTCGAC
Source organism: Vibrio sp. NTOU-M3 (assembly GCF_040869035.1). Classification (NCBI taxonomy): domain Bacteria; kingdom Pseudomonadati; phylum Pseudomonadota; class Gammaproteobacteria; order Vibrionales; family Vibrionaceae; genus Vibrio; species Vibrio sp. NTOU-M3. The sequence goes on along the minus strand of NZ_CP162100.1, from coordinate 350,379 downwards.
TCAGGGCCTGTAATACTTGTGGGGAAATGTCGGACGGACCGGGGCCCATAAGAATACGACGTGGTGGATTAAAGCTTTGAATAGTCATAATTGCTCCTGGCAGCTTAATAAGGCATCTATTCACAGTAATAGAAATAATCCAATGCAGCAATTAGCCCTAAGTCTAGAGGTCAAACCAGTGTCACAAAGTTGTTAACCAGTTACTGCCATATGGTGAAATTACTCATTGACAAAGCTCACATAAAAACGTTCAATGAATGGGCTTTTATGCAGAAGAGGAGCACTGCCCAGGCAGATGTTTTGTGGAACCGCAATTCCGAAACAGAACATTCAGGGGGAGCAGTGCCGAGATAGATCAAAATTGTCGGGTTTGATCTGTCGGTTGACTTGGGTTGAGTCCCATCAACTGTCATCAGCAAAATCTGATGAAGAGCTTCTGAGGAGATCCTTTCTAAAATAACTCTACCTCTCTATTGCTCTAAAACTCTCTTCGTACATTGGATGTTGATTTACAACAACTGTAATTTTTAAGGAAGTCGTGGGAGAAATGCTGTGAGCGCATTTAACGTAGCCAAGTTTGGCGGAACCAGTGTCGCTAATTTTGAAGCCATGAGCCGCTGTTCGGCCATCATAGAAAATAATACACAAACCAAATTAGTCGTGAGCAGTGCCTGCTCAGGCGTAACCAATCTATTGGTTGAGTTGGCCAATGGGGTCACCGATAGCGACCACCGAAATGAAGTATTGCAACAACTTGCGAATATTCATGAAGCGGTATTGAGCCAGCTTCAAGATGCAACAGCAACTGCGACCGAAGTGTATGCCATTCTAGATACCGTCACCAGTCTTGCCGAAGCGGCCTCCATCCAAGCCAGTGCAAAGCTCACGGATCACTTGGTCGCTTGTGGCGAACTTATGTCGACACATCTACTGACTCAGTTAATGCGCGAACGTGGTGTGAATGCCGTCCGCTTTGATATCCGAGATATTTTACGCACCGACAATAATTTTGGTAAAGCAGAACCCGATGTCGAAACTATTTATCAGCTAGCACAAGAAAAACTGGTACCGCTTTGTCGTGAACATGTGGTGATTACACAAGGCTTTATTGGCTCAGACGAACATGGCAATACTACGACCTTAGGTCGTGGTGGCAGCGATTACAGTGCAGCGCTCATTGCCGAAGCCGTTGAAGCCGCAGGCTTAGAGATCTGGACGGACGTGCCTGGCATCTACACCACCGATCCACGTATTGCAGCCAAAGCTTCACCAATTCCCGAAATCAGCTTCAGTGAAGCCTCTGAAATGGCCAATTTTGGCGCCAAGATCCTTCACCCCTCCACGCTTGTTCCGGCATTGCGTCATGATATTCCTGTTTTTGTCGGCTCCTCAAAAGAGCCTGAAAAAGGCGGGACTTGGATTCGACACCAAGTGGAAAGCTCACCACTGTTCCGTGCCCTAGCACTTCGTTGCAACCAAACAATGATCACACTACGCAGTGCAAAGATGTTCCACGCCTATGGCTTCTTAGCTAAAGTTTTTGAGATCTTAGCCAAACACAAAGTCTCGGTGGATCTCATCACCACATCAGAGATCAGTGTCTCTTTAACGCTTGACCAAACCGATACGTCAGGTGGTGCGCCGCAGTTGCCTGAAGAAGCAAAACGTGAACTTGAAGAGTTATGTTCTGTGGAAGTGGAACACAACCTATGTCTGGTCGCGCTTATCGGAAATAACATGAGTGAAAGCAAAGGCTACGCAAAACAAGTCTTTGGCACGCTGGAAGACTTTAATCTGCGCATGATTTGTTACGGCGCCAGCCCGCATAATTTGTGCTTTTTATTGCACGAGTCTGTTTCCAAAGCCGCCATTCAAAAACTGCATACCGAACTGTTTGAAGGCTAGATCGTTATCAAGAAAAAAGGTTGGCATATGCCAACCTTTTTTGTATCGACTAAAACGGTAATGCTTACTCACCCGCCACTTTCATCGATTCCAGTAGAATCGAGCCAGTTTGGATTTGTGAACGTGTTTCGACATCTTTACCAACCGCGACAATCTGACTAAACATCTGCTTGAGGTTACCCGCGATGGTGATTTCAGAGACAGGGTACTGAATTTCACCATTTTCAACCCAGAATCCTGCCGCACCACGAGAGTAATCGCCAGTCACCACGTTGACTCCTTGTCCCATCACTTCCGTAACCAGCAGACCAGTACCTAACTCTTTTAGCATCTGCTCAAAGCTTTGTCCTGTCGATTGTACAAACCAGTTATGAATGCCACCAGCATGGCCTGTTGGCGTCATATTCATCTTACGCGCCGCGTAACTCGTTAATAGATAGCTCGATAGCACACCATCGGTAATAATTTGGCGATCTTGGGTAAACACACCTTCGCTATCAAATGGGCTGGATGCTAAGCCACGCAGTACATGGGGCTTTTCTTCGATATTAAACCATTCAGGTAAAATCTGTTGGCCAAGGTGATCAAGCAAGAAAGAGGATTTGCGATACAAGTTACCGCCACTGATCGCCATGACCAAGTGTCCCATCAGCCCTGTTGCAACATCAGCGGCAAACATCACTGGGTATTGGCCAGTCGCTAATTTTTTAGCATCTAAACGGCTGACTGTTTTTTCTGCCGCACGACGTCCCACCTCTTCCGGGCTCCACAAATCATCTTTGTGGCGTGCTACTGTATAGCTGTAGTCACGCTCCATCTCGCCATTATTTCCTTGACCGATCACACAGCAACTGGTGCTTTGGCGGCTGGATGCATAACTGGCAAGTAAACCATGGCTATTTCCGTATACCTTCAAGCCATAATGGCTATCATAGCTCGCGCCATCACTTTGTTTGATAGCATCACTGAAACCAAGCGCTTGCTGCTCTGCGGCAATGGCAATCTTTGCTGCGTAATCAGGATCAGGCGTATCTGGATGGAAAAGATCCAAATCAGGGATCTCTTTCACCATCAGCTCTTTCGGCGCAGGACCTGCATAAGGATCTTCCGAGGTATATTGCGCAATATCTAATGCGGCGAGTACCGTTTGCTGAATCGCTTTTTCACTCAGATCGGACGTTGATGCACTGCCTTTACGTTGCCCACGATATACCGTGATACCCAAAGCGCCATCGCTGTTGAACTCTACGTTTTCAACTTCACACATTCGGGTCGAAACACTGATCCCGGTAGTTTTAGTGATCGCGACTTCCGCAGCATCCGCTTTTTCAGCAGCCATATCGAGCGCCTTAGCAACGGCAGCTTCTAACTCAACACGCTGTTGAGCAACTTGTTGTTTTACGTCCATATCTCATTCAATTTTTGCGTCTATTGAAGTTAGGATATCAAGAATTTCGCTTTCTCCCCACGATTCTTGTTAAAATAGATCAATATTAGTTCGAGATAGTGATATAGGCAGTTTAAACATGGCCCGTAAAAACCAAAAAGCGCCTTGGGAGCCGGAAGAAGAGATCATCTGGGTAAGTAAGACCGAGATGAAACGTGATATGGAAGAATTACAGAAGCTTGGCGAAGAGCTTGTGAATTTGAAACCTTCTGTTTTAGAGAAGTTTCCATTGAGTGAAGATCTGGCGGATGCGATCAAAGATGCGCAGCGTTTTAAAAACGAAGCGCGACGCCGCCAGCTACAATTCATCGGTAAGCTCATGCGTCATGAAGATCCAGAACCGATTCAAGCGGCACTGGATAAAGTCCGTAATAAACACTCGCAAAATACCGCGGTACTGCACAAACTTGAAACGCTGCGTGATCGCGTGGTCAGCGAAGGTGACAGTGCTATCGCTGATGTGATGGAACTATACCCTGCCGCAGATCGTCAGCGCTTACGCCAGCTTGCACGTCAGGCAGCCAAAGAGAAAAAAGCGGAAAAAACACCAAAAGCGGCACGAGAGATCTTCCAGATCTTAAAAGAGCTTAACGACGAAGAGTTCTAAACGCCGACCAAAGACAAAAAAGCCTGACGTGAGTCAGGCTTTTTTATTTGTTCAGTTTTTTACTTCAAATTATTATTGGCCTGCTGCCACAAATTCACGCAGGTGTGCATTATCATGTTGCTCATTGAGCTGTGAGATTTCACCGGTCACATCCACTCGGCCACTGGCCATAAACGCAAAATGGCTAGCGATGGCTTTAGCATCACTCAGATGGTGAGTCACCATGACCACCGTCACACCTCTTTCTTTCGCTAATGACTGAACCAACACAAGCATCTCTTCACGTAAGATCGGATCTAACGCAGAAAATGGCTCATCCAATAACCAGACAGGATGAGGCTGAACAAAACATCGAGCTAACGCCACTCGCTGCCGTTGCCCGCCAGAGAGCTGCTCGGGCAATCGGTCAAGATAATCCGTTAAGCCAACCAGTTGCGCCGCTTTTTCAATTTGTTCTCGCTGACTTTGACTTAGCTTTAACCCCGGATGAATACCTAAGCCAATATTGTCTCTGACACTCAAATGAGCAAAAAGGTTGTGCTCCTGAAACAGCATGGCGAATGGTCGCTTATGTGGCGGCTCACCGATTACAGACTGGCCAGAAACAGTAATATCACCACTGACAGGGTCAATAAAGCCTGCCATTAATGCCAGTAGCGTTGACTTACCAGCACCACTTGGCCCCATCAATGCAACGATCGACTGTGGCTGCACTTCAAGATCAAAGGCAAACATTTCATTGTGGTAGTGATACTTCACCTGGTTAACCGTTAGCATGAGTTTCCTTTGTTTTAAATATTGTCTCTATCAAGGTAAAACAGAGCACACTAAGTAATAAAAGCGTGAGTGACACCACCGCAGCGGCCTGCATTTGGTAGCTTCCTAACAACTGAAATAGGTATAGCGGTAAAGTGCTAAATTGCTGGCTACCGAACAGCGCGATTGCACTTAAATCACCAATGGCAAACATAAAACTGATAGCAAAAGCGTGTGCCATCGGTTTGCGTAGAGCTCGCCACTCCACCATTTTAAGCCGCTGCCATCCAGTCAGGCCCAATGAGGCACACAAATACTGGTAGCGCTGCTCTATATGCAACATAGGTTGGGATAAGGTCTTCAGAACATACGGCAATCCCATCAATGCATTCACTGCTACCACAACCCAAAAGGCATAACTGAATGCATCGGTAAAATTGCGTAATAGCAAGAATAATCCAGTACTAATGACCAAGCCCGGTGTCACCAAAATGATGGTGCCAATCAACTCAATTTGATCGGCGCGATAGTGTTGGGAGCGCACTCGCCAGTGACGACTCGTCAGTAGAATAGTAATCCCTGCCACTAGCGCAATAACGCTCGCCAGTGATGCCACTTGCAGCGATGAACTCAGTGCCAACCAAAAGCGGTCATCACTGAACACTTTCCAAGCTTGGCTGTTTAAGCCACTGATGAACACCATCGCGAGCGGAGGCAAAACAAGTAACATCGAAAAACCAATCCAACTCCAGTCCCAACATGTTGACTTAAAAGAGGATTGGTAAAGCGTCGCTGAACGACGATGACTGCCACGGCTGACTGAAACTGGCTTCGCCAAGCGTTGTATCGAAAGCGCCATAACGCCACACAGTAGCATTTGCCACAATGCCAGAATGGCCCCTGTTTGCAGATCAAAATCAAACTTTATCGCCTGATAAATGGCCAGTTCGATGGTGGTAGATTTCGGTCCACCGCCAAGTGCCATCACGGCGGCAAAACTGGTGAAACACAACATAAACACTAAACCACATACATGCGGTATTTGTTGGCGCAGCCTTGGCCATTCTACTAGTTTGAATTTTTGCCAATGACTCATCCCCAAATGCGCGCATAGTTTATGTTGTTCATCAGGAATGCCTTCCAATGATTGCAATAACAAGCGACTCGCATAAGGTAAGTTAAAGAAGACATGCGCCAGCAAAATCCCATTGAGGCCGTATATCGAAAAAGGAAACGCTTGGTCGAAAGCCTCAAACAGCTCAGCTAGCACGCCGCTGTTTCCGTATATCGCCAGCAGGCCAAAGACGCCAACTAAGACTGGTAAAACGAGCGTGGTTGCAAATAATTTGAGTAGTAGCGACTTACCGGGAAAGTGACGTCGAGACAAGGCATGGGCGACAGGGATAGCGAACCCCACACTTAATAGGGTCGAAAGCAAAGATTGATAAAAACTGAACTGTGTAACATGGCGATAATAACGATCATTCCAGATATGGTGCAGATCCAACGTCGGCGCTTCCAACAACAAAGCACTCAAGGCTGAAATAACAAAGGCCGCGATAACTATCGCGACCCCAATGCCGATCTTAGGCGTCTTGTTCAAACAAAATCCTTAAAATGTTAGCGCGTTTTGCCATTCACGAATCCACGGCTTACGGTTTTCAGCCACTTCATCGGAGCTAAAGCTCAATGCTTGTTTCGGTACCGTAAGCGTTTCAAATCCTTGCGGCAGTTTAACGTCAGTCACAGGGTACATCCAGTTGCCCGTTGGCATCACGCTTTGAAACTCATCACTCAAAATAAAGTGCATGAATTCATCAGCCAGTTTCTGGTTTTGTGAGCTTTTCAGCTTCGCAGCGACTTCAACCTGAGTGTAGTGGCCTTCCGCAAAGTCGGCTGCTGCGTAGTTTGCATTACTTTCAGCAATTAAGTGATACGCAGGAGACGTGGTGTACGACAGCACCATATCAGACTCTCCTTCAAGGAACATTGAATACGCTTCCCACCAACCTTTAGTAACGGTGACCGTTTTCTTAGCCAGTTGCTGCCACGCATCCGTCACGTTATCGCCATAAACCGATTTCATCCATAACATCAAGCCTTGTCCTGGCGTGGATGTACGAGGATCTTGGTAAATCACTTTTAGATCATCACGCTGCTCAACCAGCTCTTTCAAACTCTTTGGCGGATTGGTCAACTTTTCTTTGTTATAAACAAAAGCAAAGTAACCGTAATCATAAGGAACAAAGGTCTTGTCTGACCAACCATTTGGTAATGTGGTATTGGAAGTATCAACATCGTGCTGTGCCAAGAGGCCTGTCTTTTTTGCTTCAGCCATTAGGTTGTTATCAAGACCAAGCACAATATCCGCTTTGCTGTTTTTGCCTTCTAAACGTAAGCGATTGAGAATAGAGACGCCATCGTCTAAGGCGACAAAATTAATATCGCAACCACATTTGGCTTCAAAGGCTTTTTCTACTTTCGGACCCGGTCCCCACTCTGCCGTAAAGGAGTCATAGGTATAAACCGTTAAAGTCTTGTCTGCGGCATGTGCGGAAAATGAAGTAATGGTTGCGATGGCAATCGCGCTAAGAGTGGTTTTCACGGCTCGCTCTCTCCTTGTTGAGCGGCACAGGCTTGAGGTAGGGTTTGATCGTCCTATCGGCGATAAATATCCTGACTCAATTCCTACGCCAGCATTATCTGGTTCAGGTATTACGGGTCCCGAGCAGTGCTCGATCTCAGCTTCATTGATCCAATCAATAGCTCCCCGATGAGTATGGGTGGATTGTAATCGTTATGTCACAACTTGGCTACCAACAAGTTTATCACTGACGCTGATCGTAGCCCCAGCGAGGCACCAGCGCTTGCTCTATCCCTAAATGGTCAAGAATACGAGCTACCATAAAGTCGACCAAATCATCGATGCTTTGTGGTTGATGATAAAAACCGGGCGCAGCAGGCATGATAGTCACACCCATTTGTGACAACTTGTGCATGTTCTCTAAGTGAATGGTCGAAAATGGCGTTTCACGGACCACCAGCATCAATTGGCCGCATTCTTTGAGCACCACATCTGCAGCGCGCTCTATCAGATTATCCGACATGCCATGAGCAATGGCAGCGACACTCCCTGCTGAACACGGACACACCACCATCTGTTTCGGCGCAGCCGAACCCGAAGCCACAGGTGAAAACCAGTCTTCTTTACCACATACAATCAGTTTGTCGGACTCGCACTTAAGGTGCTCGACCAAAGCTTTTTGCGCCGCCTCAGGTCCAGCTGGTAATTTCAGATTGTGTTCTGTCGCCAGCACCACTCGAGCGGCAGATGAAATTAACAAGTAAACTTGATAGTCCGCCGCGAGTAAGCATTGCAGCAATCGCAATCCATAAGGTGCGCCGGAAGCGCCCGTCCATGCCAGTGTTATCGCTTTGTTTTTTCCGCTCATAATTCAACACTAATTTATTGTGCTAACTTGTCCAGTAATTTGCCGTGAATGCCTTCAAAGCCCCCATTGCTCATCACTAAGATCTGAGTACCCGGAGCAGACTGAGCGACTATATCACTGACAAGCTGGTCAATATTGTTACTGACATACGCTGGTTGCTGACACTGTTTCGCCACGTCTTCAACCGACCAATCAATGGTATCTGGCTGGTATAGGAAAACTTTATCTGCCTGCTTGAGAGACGCAGCTAAGGTATCTTTATGGACACCACGCTTCATCGTCGCGCTACGAGGCTCAAGTACCGCAATGATCTCTTGCTCTCCGACTTTATTACGTAAGCCACCCAGCGTCAGTTCAATCGCGGTGGGGTGATGAGCAAAGTCATCATAAACCGTAACGCCATTCACTTCGCCTTTAAGCTCCAATCGGCGCTTGGTATTAATAAACTTAGCCAGTGCTTCACAAGCTAAATCTGGTGTCACTCCAACGTGTCGAGCTGCCGCAATCGCCATCAAGGCGTTATCAACATTGTGATCCCCTACCAGATCCCATGTTACCGTACCTACACGCTCACCTTGGTAGAATACGTGGAATTGTGAGCCGTCTTGCGTCACTTTCTCTGCACGCCAATCCCCCTCTTCGCCAGAGCACTCACTCTCTGACCAACAACCACGTTGCAACACATCCGCCAGAGCCTGATCTTGTTTTGGTGCAAGAATGCGCCCATTACCCGGAACGGTGCGCACTAAGTGATGAAATTGGCGCTTAATCGCTTCGAGATCATCAAAAATATCTGCATGATCAAATTCAAGGTTATTCATGATCAGCGTACGCGGATGGTAGTGAACAAACTTAGAACGTTTATCGAAAAAAGCGCTGTCATATTCGTCGGCCTCAACCACGAAAAACATGCTTTCCCCTAGTCGAGCCGACACACCAAAGTTGCCCAGCACGCCACCGACTAAGAAACCGGGCTGGTAGTCACACGCTTCCAGAATCCAAGCCAACATACTTGAAGTGGTTGTTTTACCGTGGGTACCGGACACCGCCAACACCCAACGATCATGCAATAAAAATTCCTGTAGCCATTGAGGGCCTGAGGTGTAACGCAGGTTGTTGTTCAGCACATACTCGACACACGGGTTACCACGACTCATCGCATTACCAATCACCACAAGGTCTGGGGCAGGATTCAGTTGTGATGGGTCAAAGCCTTCAATAATTTCAATACCTTGAGACTCTAACAATGTACTCATTGGTGGATAAACATTGGCATCACTCCCGGTGACTTTATGTCCGAGTTGACGCGCCAGAACCGCTGCGCCGCCCATAAAAGTACCGCAGATCCCCAAGATATGAATATGCATAAACCTGACCTTGTCATGTGCTGAAATTAATCGATCTTCATTATCGCGATTATGGCCTGAAATGCGAACCTCTTTGATCACCCTTTAACCGAGGCTGGACTCAACCGCTCAACTATTGGGCAGTTTTTGACTGAATGCAAACGAGAATCAAGTCGACAATTAAATTGAGATCTCAAACAGTTAGTTCATTACCAATAAAAAGATCCAACTCTTACACTTTGCAATGAAGCCTACCAATGATCCATAAGAGATCATACTTGGCTTATTCCCCCTATTTTAATTTGAGTGAAGTTTAAGGAAATAACATGTCTGGAATGCGCACCCTTGGCGAGTTCATTGTTGAAAAACAAGCGGACTTCCCCCACGCTAGCGGTGATCTATCATCTCTTCTCTCTTCGATTCGACTTGCTGCGAAAATCGTCAACCGTGAAATCAATGCGGCTGGACTTGGTGATATTACAGGTGCTGTCGGTACTGAAAATGTTCAGGGAGAGGCCCAACAAAAACTGGATGTTTACGCTAACGAAAAATTCAAAGCAGCACTTGAAGCACGCGATCAAGTCTGTGGTGTCGCCAGTGAAGAGGAAGACGAAGCCGTCGCATTTAGTAAAGAGTTAAACAAAAATGCCAAATACGTGGTGTTGATGGACCCCCTCGATGGATCGTCCAACATCGATGTGAATGTGTCAGTCGGCACCATTTTCTCGATTTACCGCCGCGTCTCCCCTATCGGAACCCCACCAACTCAGGAAGATTTTCTTCAACCGGGACACAAACAGGTCGCTGCTGGCTATGTGATTTATGGCTCATCCACCATGTTGGTGTACACCACAGGCCATGGCGTCAACGGTTTTACCTATGATCCTTCACTGGGTACATTCTGCTTGTCTCATGAAAATATGATGATCCCACAAGATGGCACCATCTACTCGATCAATGAAGGTAATTACATCCGCTTCCCGCTAGGGGTAAAGAAATACATTAAGTACTGCCAAGAAAATAAACCGGAAGAGAAACGCCCTTATACATCGCGCTACATTGGCTCGCTGGTGGCTGATTTTCACCGTAATCTACTCAAAGGCGGCATTTACCTGTACCCAAGCACTCAAAGTCACCCAAGCGGAAAGCTGCGCCTGCTTTACGAATGTAATCCTATGGCATACCTCATTGAACAAGCGGGTGGTTTGGCTTCAGATGGCGTGAATCGGATCCTTGATATTAAGCCAACCGAACTGCACCAGCGTGTGCCATTTTTCGTCGGTTCGAAAAATATGGTGAGGAAAGTAGAAGAGTTTTTAGAACTCAATCCAAACGAAGAATAATACTAACGCCTGCCATGCAGGCGTTTTTTATAACCAACTAAAATGATGTTGTTGGTGGCTTATTTTTTTAAAGATAACGCTTACCATGAAAGTTCATCGGCAATGAGGTTACATTTCGTACGATTTTCCGTTAAATTTGATGGCAACTCAGGTCGATTGACCTCGTTTCAGCCCTTAAGGAAAAGGATAATTCAATGAGCTTAAATAACGTACCTGCGGGTAAGTCCCTACCCGATGACATCTATGTGGTCATCGAAATCCCAGCCAATGCTGACCCTATTAAATACGAAGTTGATAAGGACTCTGGCGCGGTATTTGTCGATCGTTTTATGTCTGCACCGATGTTTTACCCTTGCAACTACGGTTACGTTAACCACACTTTGTCACTCGATGGTGATCCTGTTGACGTACTGGTTCCCACACCGCATCCATTACTACCGGGCTCGGTGATCCGCTGCCGTCCAGTTGGCGTGTTAAAAATGACCGATGAATCGGGTGAAGATGCCAAAGTTGTTGCGGTGCCACACAGCAAACTGTCAAAAGAGTATGACCACATTCAAGATGTCGGTGATCTGCCTGAGTTGTTAAAGGCACAAATCACACACTTCTTTGAACGCTATAAAGAGCTTGAGTCAGGAAAGTGGGTAAAAGTCGATGGTTGGGCTGATGCCGCCGCGGCCCGTGAAGAAATTCTCACCTCTTACGAGCGAGCACAAAAGTAATCAAGAAAAAAGCCAGCGACGCTGGCTTTTTTTACACTCGTTGGCACCAATCGCCAGTAGCAATCAAGCTATCTAACTGATTGGCATCTTGATAGAGATAGATCCACGCAACACCAAAGGGGGTCTCTATGGTTTCACGGCGATATTCCACTGGCACCTCTTCCAACCTATCCAGCGTTTGCAATGTATCGCTGTCAATGAGGTAAACTTCACCACGAATGGAGTGCTGCCCTTTCGTAAGGGCTGGGTAAGCCCCTAAGTCATGTAGTGCGTAAGTTGGTTGCGTTTCATGCACACCCAGTAGCTGAGCGCTTGCCAGAAAGTGATGATTGCTCTCTCCCTGACGTAGCGTCCCATAGACAAAAACTAAATGTTGCATCCATTATCTCCCTATTTAATCTCAAACTGGTACAGCAGATCGACGGCACTATCAAGGCCGGATACTGCTTCAACGTAGAGATCCTTCATAAGGCGGTAGCGCACCGTAAACTCACCAACTGAGTCAAATATCCCTACACCATATTTCACCTGAAGCCCCGGCAGCACATAGCCACTGACCGTGACCTGAGAGTCATCACCCGATCCTGCGGTATCTAATTGAAGATCCTGAACCCCAAAAGCTTCACCAATTTCTCCAACTACACGACCACTTTGTGCCAAACTCAACCCAATCAAGGTAGTCGTCATGGCATTACCACCTGACTCTCCATCTATATCTTGACCACGGAGCAGGTACGACAAAGCATTGGCTTGCGGCATTGATGGCTCAGAGAAGATCGTTAGCGATGGTTCATCTGCTGAACCCGTCACTTTCACGCCGGCAATCACATCGTCTTGGGTGTTGGCTGGGTTACGAATCGCCGTGATGGCGACATAAGGTTGATCCACTGGGCCATTCATCAGGATTTTACCTTCTTTGATCAGTAAGTCCTGACCAAATGAGCTGTATTCTCCATCAACAATCTGGACTTCACCATTCACAAATGGACCTTTGTCACGTTGAGCAACTTTGAGGTTACCTTCGACATTACCCTTTAGACCAAAAGCAGACAGTCTAAAGTCATCCGTGATCTTAATGTGGACGTTACTTTCCACTTTAAATGGCACAATGGACTCTTCGCTCACCGGTTTTCGATCACTGGTGACGATCACTTGGTCTTTCGACACACCTACCGCACTCGGTGGTAGATCTTTCACCACAATGCGTCCCCAAGGCAGCTCTATGTCACCATCAATTTTCGCTTCTTTTGGTGTGATAGCAATCGTCATATCTGGGATCACTTTCATTTTGACCATAGGTGGCACTTCAACTTTGAGCTCATCGGCAAAAATGCGCACGTTGGTATGCCAATTCGCTAAGTCTTGCCAGTCCGCATCACCCAGCATATCCAACTCACCATCTGGAGTATGAATGGCGGCATTCAGTTTAGCTTGATAACCAGTAAAATCGATGGCAACTCGGCCTGTATCGATTTCAACTGGCGTGATATCGCCATGTAACAAAATATCATCAATCAAAAACTGACCATTCACTTTCGGTTGCAACAATGGCCCTTTGATCGCGAGGTCGGTTTCTATGTTTGACTTCAACTGACTGTATTGCCCAACCATTGGCGCTAAGAAATCCAAATTAAACGTAGACAGTTTTAAGCGGCCATCTATTTGCTTATCTTCTACCTGAACATCAGGAATGGTGATATGACCAGAAACATCGCCATTGTCAGTAACATCAAATAGCCACTTCGCTTCCAATTTATTATTCGCAAGGTTTGCATCCAGCGTGACCGACTCCCAACCAAAAGTTACATTCGGTTCGAGCTTCTGCGTCACACTGCCTTTCGGTAAGGTAAGGTCAAACTTAAGCTGAGGTGCTGTTTTTGGAGCCCATTTTGCCCAAACATGCGCATCTGCTTGACCTTGTAACTCAGTCTCTTGTGGTAAGAACATCGCAACTTGTGAAAAATCGAAATCCTTGACTGAAAGCGTGGCTTCCCCTTGCTGCCCTGCTACGATGTCTTTATCGAGACAAACGGATGAGTTCCCTTGCAACCAACAATGCGCAGCAACACTGGCTTGTTGTTTGTCCACGTCATAGCCAACTTTAGTGGGGTGGTTCAATAACCACTTACCTTGCTTAGATAGGATTTCAACACGCTCTAATGCCCCTTTCCACACTAAGCTCGGCTTATTCAGCATGGTGCCGTTTAATGCTAAACGTGTGGTCACAACATTGGAGTTAACATCCAAAGTGAGCTCGTGGCGCTGTTGATTACCCCTGAACTCAAGTCGAGCATCATTGAGTACATTATCTTCATAACGAGCGCGATTAACCGTTAACTTAAGCGAGCCCATCGGATCTGGCAGTGGTTTGACATCACCGTAAACTGAGATGTGCTCAATACTCGCCAAGTCTTGCCATTTTACAGAATTTATATCCAGATCAACTTTAACTTCCGGTGCTTTCAACGGCCCAGTTAGATGGATCTCACCATTCGCCGTTCCTTTAAGATCGGGGACCGACTTCTCTAGATCTGGAACATTGATCGTGACATCCATGCGCCACTCTTTATCCAGCTTGCCTTTTGCATGTAAGCCATTTGGACCGTGGGATAGTACCAAGCGTGGCGTATCCACTTTGAAATCCCCTTTTCCAGCGATATCGGACGCACTCAGCTCGCCTTCAATATTGAGAGGATACCCTCGGAACATGCCATCAATATCCAAGAGCGGCAGTTGAACTTTCCAGCCCCCTTGCTCAGTCAATGATCCATTGGTCGAGAGTTTGCCGCTAATATTGCCTTCAGCTTCCGGCCATTGAAGACCTGGCTGAATATTTTGTAGCGCCAGCGCTGCTTGCCAGTTAATTGGTTGATCCCAGTTAGCCATCACTTGGCCTGTCACCTTACCGCCTAATGTATCGAGCTCGATATGGTCAATATCCACTTGAGATAAAGTGCCTTTGCCATCAATAGAGGCACTGAGCGCTGGAATATCTTTTCCTTTGATATCGGTATCGAGTGATAGTTGGTAGCCAGACAGCGCCCCTTTGGCCGTCAGATGGTCTAAATCAACGTGGTAATCCCCTTTCCCGGTAAGTGGCCATTGCACCTTGCCCGCAGACAAATCAACATCAAAGGCGAGATCCGCTTTGAGTGGCTGCACGTTCGCATTAAGCTCGGCTTTAGCAAGGCCGGATAACGAAGCATTGAGCGCAAGGTCTGCCACGCTGCCGTTCGCCTCCACCTTAAGTTTTTGCCCTTTGGCCATCTCATCTTTGACCGTCGCCACTAAATTAAGATCCAACGGATAGTCACCTGTTAAGGTGATATTTGAATCAAGCGTCGCATCCAGTTGAGGCATTGTCAGTTCTAGGGTTTTGATCGAAACGTTCTGCTCGGCAGCCAATACCTCTAAACCAAGATGGTCAATTGTGATTGGGGTTTCTTGTTCTAAGGTGAAACGACGTAGATCAAAGCGAACTAACTCAATTTGGAGCGGTAGCGTTACCTCCGGTAAGACGATGTCTTGTGGCTCGGCTTTTACATCCGGTGTTGTTTGATCTCCACCCTTTACTTCTGTTGATTCGTCCGTTTCAGAGGCTTCAGATGGGGCGAGCTGAACACGCACATCATTCCAGATCGTTGGGTGTAAACGTAGGCGATTGCCTTGAAATTGCAGAGCTGAGGAAAACTGTTGCCATTGAACCTGATTCCCTAAAATATTGAGGTCAATATCTGTTAACGCCAAATGGTTTACGTTGATAGCGATAGGTGTAGTAATACGGGAGGCTGATTCTTCCACAGGTTCCGGCTCTTGCGGCTCAGAAGGCGGCAACTCTGGCATATTAAAACGCAAGCCATCGATAGCAACGTCATTAATACACAAAGCAGGCTCAGTAAAACAAGCGGCATTCATACCTAATGTCAGCATGTGTACATCGGCATCAATACCTAACGATGCATCCTGATAACTCACATTCGTCAACGTAAAGCGAGGAACTAACGCACCAGTGGCCGATTCCACTTTCAATTCAGGGAGCGCTTTTTGAGCGCCCCAAAGCACAAAGTTCAAGCCAGTATTGGTAAACAAAATACCGGCTAATGCGACAAGTAAAAACAGTAACAGTCCCAATAAGGATGCAGATAGCCACTTAGACCACTTAAAAACCACTTTGGTCATAGCTCAGGCCCCAAGGTAAAATGGATTTTGAATTCATCGCCCGGTGCAGCATCCAAGCCCCAAGCAAAATCTAAACGTATCGGTCCGACAGGCGAAGCCCAGCGAATCCCTGCACCGACACCACTTTTGAAATCAGGTGTATCGTTAAAGGCATCACCGTAGTCATAAAACATCGCAGCCCACCAGTTTCCGGTTAAGCGATATTGATATTCTAATGACGTGGTTGCCATGTATTGCGCACCAGTTAATGCACCACTCGCATCTCGTGGAGAAATACTTTCATAACCATAACCGCGCAAATTGTTGTCGCCACCAGCAAAGAAACGTAAAGAGGGTGACAGTTTTTCAAATTCATCAGTAATATTCGCACCACCATCAATGCGGAATAAGCCACGATGGTTGTTACCTAAGCTACGGATCCAAGACGTAGTGGCTTGCACGCGCAGCACACGAGTCTCCGATAAAACTGCTGGGTCACCATATTCAAGAGTGACACTCTGGCGATCACCCCACATTGGCATCGCCCCACCTCGGGTACGGCTGCGTGAGTATGAGATCCCTGGCAGCACAAATTGACCGTTGTCGTCTTGCAGACCTTGTTCGTAGTTTTCCATCAAATGACGAATAAATAAGGTCCGGTGCCAACCGTTATCCAACAACCAGTGTCGTTCAATCGCAAAATTGGATTCCAAACTCTTCGTATCGCGACTATCTTGCTTCTTCATCCCATATTGGATCTTGTAGTACTGATGCAAAACGTCGTCCAACGGAATACGATAACCCGCTGTGATCGTCTGCTCAGGCGCGGAAAGGGAGAAGCTACTATCAAAACTGTGTCCGCGTGAATTGACCCAAGGTTTCTTCCATTTCAAAGAACCTCGAACACCAACATCCGTGGAATATCCCAAACCCGTTTCTATCTTATTCCGAGCCTGAGGTGCCAACGAAACTTTCATTGGCAACTCTCGTCCTTCGCCGAGATTCGAAAGATCGGGTTCAACAAATACGGAAGAAAACCAGTCCGTATTGGAAAGATCTTGGTTGTATGCGCCCACTTTAGAAACGGAATAAGGTTCACCCTGCTGATATGGGCTAATCGATAGCACGCGGTCGGTATCTATCTGGCTGCCTTCAATGCTGGTTTCACCAAACTGATAGCGGATACCACTATCAAAATGCAAACGAACATATGCCTGATTCAGCTCTGGGGAGACTTCCAGACGAGCTTGAGTAAAGTCACCTTCAAAGTAACCTTTTTTCAATGCTAAGCTGCGGATCTTAGATTTCAGATTGTCGTAGCGATTATGCTCAAGTATCTCACCAGCCCCTAAGTAGCTTTTGGTGATCAAACCGGCAAATTGTGGGTCTTCGCTTGCTTCACCATCAATACGAACATCCAGCTCAGCAATAATCACTGGCTCACCTGGCGTAATATAAGCCACCAGCTCTTGGTCTTTTTCTAAGACTTCAAAACGAAACTCTGGATGGTAATAACCTAAAGCATTAAGCGCTTCAGTCGCACTTTGCTCAATCCGAGCCTGAAAGCGCAGTGTCGTGTCGTAATTGGTCTTGGGAATAGAAGAAAGGTAAGCATCCACATTTTCTTCAAGCTTACCATCTAGACCTTTAATCGTGAGTTCAACATCATTGGCCAACACAGTCGTTGGTAAAAACATCAGCGCGATTAATACTGGTAATGGTTTTCTTAACATGCTTAATTAACAACACATACAACGTAGAGCGAATAATAACGCCAGTAAATAGATAAGTCTGTACAGGAACCGTCAATTGATTGTCTAACAATCAAGACAAACTTAGGAAGGAGTTACAGAATGCACAACAAACAAACGATGGTCACGGTTCAAGATGCCTTACCAGGGCGAGAAACTCAACTCTTGATTGAAGATTCTCACTATGTCAACCAATCCAGTCTCACAAGTGAGCCAAAACAAGGAGAACAGAAAATTCTGTTTGGTATGGGGTGCTTTTGGGGCGCAGAACGTTTGTTTTGGCAGTTAGAAGGTGTTGTCAGCACTTCAGTAGGCTACAGCGGTGGCTTTACCCCGAATCCAACCTATGACGAAGTATGCTCAGGCAAAACAGGACATACTGAAGTGGTTCGCATCGTGTTTGACCCTGCCATCATTTCACTAGAAGCCTTGCTTCAGCGCTTTTGGGAGCGTCATGATCCGACACAAGGCATGCGTCAGGGCAATGATCTCGGAACCCAATATCGTTCAGCTATCTACGTATACAGTGATGAACAATATCAGCAGGCACTCAAGTCCAAACAACAATACCAAGCTTTGCTGGGTACCCCGACCGAAATTACCACCGAAATTCTACCCGCTGGTGAGTACTACTATGCGGAAAGCTATCACCAACAATACTTGGCAAAGAATCCTAACGGCTACTGTGGCTTGGGCGGCACTGGTGTCTGCTTTCCACCTTCGCAAGAGTAACCCTCAGCCCAAATTATTACCACGTTTCTAACAGCTCAATATTTTTGGGTATATACTTTCTGCGCACCAAACAAAAGGAAGAAATATGATGAAAAACAAAACCCTGTTAGCTTTGATCGTGGCTTGCTCTCCCACTCTTGCTCTTGCACACAACCTAACGGTTGGTGAAACCTTACCAGCTGCAACCATCGACCAACATGGTGAAATCCTCATTCAGCAAGATAAACCGACTTATCACCGTTGGAAAACGGCTGACATGCTTGGAAAAGTCCGTGTCATTCAGGCAATCGCAGGGCGTAGTGCCGCCAAAGAAATGAATGCGCCATTAATGGCAGCACTGACTGCAGCCGAATTTTCTGGCGAAAAATACCAAACAACCACCATTATTAATCAGGATGATGCCATGTGGGGAACCGGTTCTTTGGTGCAATCTTCAGCCGAAGACAGTAAGGCAGAGTTTCCTTGGTCATCTATCGTCCTTGATGAAAATGGTGTCGTGGCTCAGGGGTGGCAGCTACAAGAAGAATCTTCTGCCATCATAGTGCAAGACAAACAAGGCAAAATCTTGTTTGTCAAAGAGGGAGCACTGAGCCAAGCGGATATCGGACAAGTTTTATCACTGATAAAGCAAAGCCTTTAATATTGGTTACAGATAACCCTTTCACCGATCAGACCAGAAATGTTATGGTATAACACTTCTGGTCTTTTGCTGTTGTCACTGCTGTGCTGTTTAACCTCAATTCACACCGTTGTAAATTGCTTGCCCTGTGTGCGGTTGTGCTCACCGTATGGCTGAACTTTGCCTATATTGAGCATCAATTAGACATCACACCAGAACATCATTCGCAGCATCACTGCCAACTGTTTGCAAGTGCCCATCATGGCGCTTCAACGCCACCTCTTATTTGGTTCAATACCCCATCAATTGAAGTTCACGAACCTCAACCTTTGGTGGCTCAAACGTTTTATTTTCCTTTTTCCTATCAAGCACGTTCACCGCCTATAGTTTAATTAGATCCCCAGATTACTGAACGATTTAACTAAAATTATAGGAAAAACAATGTCTAAATATTCTCAAGTAGCTCTGTTTGTAGGGCTAGCGGTTAGCGCATCTGCATTTGCTGAAGAAGGGTTTCGTCAACATGAAGCTCACGTTCACGGACATGTGGAATTCAATATTGCTCAAGATGGAAAAGATCTACTGATTGAAATCACCGCTCCCGGCGCGGATGTGATTGGCTTTGAGCACGCCCCGAAAAACAATGAACAAAAGCTCGCTTTGCGCCAAGCAGAAGAGTTACTCAACAATGCTGACTCTATTTTCACATTAAGCAGCGGTGCGAAATGTCACCTTGAAACGGCGAGTGTCAAACATACCTTGGGTGCGAATAACCACGACCACGACCACGACCACGACCACGACCACGACCACGACCACGACCACGACCACGACCACGACCACGACCAGCATGATGATAAAGTGCATGAACATCATGACCATGATGATCATCACAAGCATGACGAAAAACATGAGCAACACCACGATCATGACCAACATGAAGCTCATGCTGAACACAGTGGCCATGGATCATTTACCGTTCAATATCAGTATCATTGCGATAACATCAGTGAACTTAAACAAATCGATACACACTGGTTCACCAATTTCGGTAACACCAAAGCCATCAGCGCAAATGTACTGACAGATTCAGTCCAAACAGCCACTGAGCTTTCGGCGAAGAAAACTGTTATTTCACTATAACCATATCGCGCTGGCAGAACCGTTTTGCCAGTGCGACTTATGTGAATAAAGAACCGGGTAGATGACGATGAAACAAGTCTCGCGCTCAAATCCTGTTGTTGAACTGCAGCAGGTGGTGTTTCGATGGAGTGAAACAGCCGAACCGACTCTGGATATTCCTCAATTTCGTATTCAAGCGGGTGAGCATTTATTTATCAAAGGTCCAAGCGGCTGTGGTAAATCGACACTGCTAAGCCTTCTCACCGGTATTAATCGCCCACAACAAGGGAATGTTTACGTACTGGGACAAAATTTATCAGCTATGAAAGGTAGCCAACGTGACCGTTTCCGTGCAGATCATCTTGGTTATATTTTCCAACAATTTAATTTGCTACCGTACTTAAGTGTTGTAGAAAATGTGACGCTTCCCTGCCGCTTTTCTGCGTTACGTAAACAACGCGTGCAAGGCGACCTTCACCATGAAGCGAAACAACTGCTAGATAGATTGCATCTTCCTTCTTCCTACATCAACAAGCCTGTCGTTGAGCTCAGTATTGGTCAACAACAACGCGTCGCCGCTGCCAGAGCTTTGATTGGCGCACCACCATTAATCATTGCCGATGAGCCCACCTCTTCACTGGATTATGAAAACCGAGCGGCGTTTATTGAGCTGTTAATGGAGCAGTCGAATCAAGCGAAATCGACGCTACTGTTTGTCAGCCATGATCCAACATTGGAATCTCTATTTGACCAGACGGTGCACCTAAATAAACTCAACCAAGCCGGAGGGGTAGCATGAGTACCACGATGACCCTAGCTTGGAAAAGCGTTCGTAACCGTAAAGCGACTGCTATTCTGACCATTCTTACTGTCGCTATCTCTGTCATACTGCTTATGGGAGTAGAGCGCATTCGAACCCAAGCCAAAAGCAGCTTTGCCAACACCATTTCAGGAACAGATTTAATCGTCGGTGGGCGCTCTGGACAGGTAAACCTGCTGCTGTATTCAGTATTTCGCATTGGTAATGCAACCAATAACATTGACTGGAAAAGCTATCAGGAATTTAGCCAACACCGCAGTGTCGCATGGGCAATCCCCATTTCATTAGGCGATTCCCATAAAGGCTTTCGTGTCATGGGCACGAATCACAGCTATTTCGAACATTACCGCTATGGGCAGAAACAACCGTTAGCCTTCCAGCAAGGTCAAGAATTTCATGGGTTGTTTGAAACCGTACTTGGCGCCGATGTTGCCAAACAGCTCGGCTACCAGATTGGTAGTGAAATTATTATCGCGCATGGGATCAGCGACGTGGGCTTCAGCCGCCACGAAAACTTACCTTTTAAAGTCGTCGGTATTCTTGCACCAACAGGGACACCAGTGGATAAAACCGTTCACGTTTCGCTGGAAGCCATCGAAGCTATTCATGTCGGCTGGGAATCAGGCGCTCATCTTGGTAACACACCAAGTGCGGAGCAACTTAAGCAATACGATTTCCAACCAAAGCAAATCACGGCCATGTTGCTTGGGCTAAAATCCAAAATACAGACCTTCGCGCTACAACGACAGATCAACACTTACCCTAAAGAGCCACTCAGCGCGATTATGCCGGGTGTCGCGCTGCATGAATTATGGGGCATGATGTCTGTGGCAGAACAAGCATTGATGGCTGTTTCTATCTTTGTAGTCGTAGCAGGCTTACTGGGGATGTTGAGCAGTTTATTGACCAGCTTACAGGAACGTCGTCGTGAGATGGCAATTCTCCGCGCGATGGGGGCAAGACCACGCCATGTGTTTTCTCTATTGATATTAGAGGCCAGCGCACTCACCAGTATTGGTATTATTGCTGGAGTGCTCGGCGTTTATTTGCTGCTTGGCTTAGCGCACCCTTTTATCCAACAAAATTACGGACTCAATCTGGCAATTACTTCAATCACCCCACACGAATGGATGCTATTAGGTTTTGTTCAACTAGCGGGCATCGTGATCGGATTTATTCCGGCACTGCGCGCTTACCGACAATCTCTTAGTGACGGAATGACAATTAGGATTTAATACGATGATAAGAAAACTGCTGCTTCCATTGCTGCTGGTATTTACGGCTTTTGCAGCCCCTTACAGCTACGCCTCGGAAGATATTTTAACCTTAGACTGGATAGATCTGGTGCCAGAGAAAGAGCGAAATCAGTTTGATGCCATCGGCATGCCGATGGCACAAGATCATTCAGGCAATGCAGCTCAGCAATCCAAAGTTGGCAGCGTACGACAAGAGCTGAATGGTAGTAAGGTGAAAATCCCTGGGTTTGTGATCCCATTAGAAGGGGATGAAAATACCGTAACAGAGTTTTTATTAGTGCCATATTTTGGCGCATGCATTCATGTGCCACCACCACCACCGAATCAAATTATTTATGTACGATTCCCTAAAGGCGCGCCTGTACAACAATTATGGGATGTGATTTACGTGATAGGTACATTAAAAACAGAAACTATTAGCCATGAACTGGCTGAAACAGGTTACGTCATCGAAGGAACAGCAATCGCTGAATACGACGATATGTAAACAAGATTAACAAAAAGACACCTGTTAATTATCCTGCTTTAACTTATGTATCTGGACAAATAAACCAGAACGGCAAGGTAAACTAGCAAAAGCAAGGCGATTGACAGGTGCTTTCTCAGTTTATTTTCATTCAGAAACTTCATAAGCCCTCTCAAAAACTTCAATAACAATTTTAACAATTTATTATCAATTGTGATAGCGCAAATTTCTAAAGCGGCTCACATAGTTTCAGTAGCGAGGCTCGGTTTTCCGAGGTAGAGTAATTCTTTATTACCACTAAAGTTTCGAGTTAAAGATTATGGCCGAGAGCAATAAACCTGTCGTGATCGAGCACGAGCCCAGCCAAAGCTCGCGTCAGGACAAGAAAAGTACCTACATAAAAGACAGTGCAAGTCGCATCCTTAACATTGCTCAAATCAACGGTCTGGATGCCCTGCTGCAGACAGAAAAGCCAGAAAAACCCGCGCTGGAACGAGCATTAAATCGAGAAAGAAAGCGCAGAGAACAGCGGCAGAAAAACCTCGAACAAATTCTCAAACTGGCTCACCTCTCGTGCAAAGATGAAACGGCTGGCGATCCAGACCAAGATTGGTTGTACCGCTTTTTCGATAT